>NZ_JAOEGU010000019.1 GCF_025583945.1 Methylobacter psychrophilus | reverse complement strand
CTCAGAACGTGCAGGGCAAAGAGCCGCTGCTATTCAGAGTTTATTGGGCACCGCGAAACTGAATGGATTAAACCCTGAGGCGTGGCTAAAAGATACCTTGGAAAAACTGCCAACCTGGCCTAATAGCCGTATTGATGAATTGTTGCCATTTCCTGCTGTGTCGGTGGAGGTTAATTCACAGAATGAAATTTAGGGGTAGACGGTCGCGCTGGACGCTTACGCAATACACCCAGTGGCGTTCGAAGCTTTTACTTTTCGAAAACAAAAAAACTTTAATTATAATCAAATTGGTATCAGAGTTATTTGTCGGACTATTTGCAGGCCTTCTTGTAGCATGTTGAGCATAGGCGAAGCTAAATAGGGTAGTACCAGGTTGAGCATGAGGTAGCCGGTTAATAAGGTAAGTGGAAAGCCAATGGCGAATAAGTTTAATTGCGGCGCTGCGCGGGTAAGCACGGCCAAGGCCATGTTGGTAATCAGTAAGGCGGTAACGATAGGCAAGGATAACTGGATGCCAATACTAAATATACGACTGCCATAATAAGCCAATTGTTGAAAGCTGCTTTGGCTCAAAGAAGCAACGCCGATGGGCATACTGTGGAAGCTTTCCACTAGGCTGTCTATTAATAACAGATGAAAATCGCTGGTAATAAATAGCATCAGTGCCAAGAACGATAGAAATTGGCTAATAGACGAGGAGCGTCCTTTGGATTGCGGGTCAAAAAAAGTAGCAAAGCCAAGGCCCATGGACATGCCAATTATTTCACCGGCAAGTTCTATCCCGGTAAAGATAATGCGCAGGACAAAGCCGATAGCAATGCCGATTATAAACTGCTGAGTCAGAATGAGTATTCCTGCCCATGATAACGGGTCTTGTTCCGGAAAGGCTGACAGGTTTGGTGCAATCAATACGGTAATCGCAACGCCTAGTCCTACACGTGTCTGGACGGGAAAACTGGTATGACTTAACAGCGGGGCGCTGGTAAAGACACCCAGGATACGGACCAGCGGCCAGATAAAAGCACTTACCCAGCTAAATAGCTGAGTGGTGGTTATTTCAATCATGCTAGTGGGTTATGCGCAGTAAGTATAGTCGGCATAATGGTGCCTTAGCCAGCCAAGTCGGGAATGCTGGTCAGTATTAATCGAAGATAGTCGATGAGCGTGGTTAACATCCAATGACCTGCCAGTACCAGAACGATAAAGATTCCTAGTAGTTTGGGGATAAATGACAGCGTCGCTTCGTTTATCTGGGTGGCGGCCTGGAAGATACTGACGATCAGGCCAATAACCAGTGCCGTTAGTAATAACGGTGCCGCCACCATCAAGGTAATTTCAATGGCCTGACGGCCCATGGACATTATAAGTTCTGGTGTCATGTTATTTTTTTAAGCAAAACTTTGGCCTAGTGAGCCAAGTAGAAGTTGCCAGCCATCAACCAGAACAAATAACATGATTTTAAAGGGCAGGGAGACGATGGAGGGCGATACCATCATCATACCCATGGCCATGAGTACGCTGGCAACGACCATGTCGATGATTAAAAAAGGGATAAAGACTGCAAAGCCTATTTGAAAAGCAGTTTTGAGTTCGCTGGTGACAAAGGCGGGTACCAATACCCGAAACGGCACTTCTTCGGCACTTTGCAGTGGCGGAGTATCTGACAGTTTTACATACAGGGCAAGATCGGCTTGACGGGTTTGTCTGAGCATAAATGCTTTTAATGGCTTACTACCAATTTCCAATGCCTGGATAACAGAAATCTTGTCTTCCGACAAAGGTTGATAGGCATCGGTATAAATTTTGTCGATAACAGGGCTCATGATAAATAGTGTCAGGAACAAGGCCAGACCGACCATGACTTGATTGGGTGGTGAACCTTGGGTGCCAATGGCCATGCGCAGCATTGACAGTACAATAATAATCCGGGTAAAGCTGGTCATCATTAGTACTACAGCTGGCAGGAAGCTGAGCGAGGTCATTAGCAGCAATAGTTCCAGACTTAAACTGTAGGCTTGGCCGCCGCCGGCAATGGGCGATGAATTGACAATGGGTAGGGCGGCATCGACTGCCAATGGCATGAGTATAGCAATTATCGTTAACAGCCATGCCGGTAAGTATCGGAGGCGTGTATGGCGTAGTGCAGTCAGGCAATTTTTACCGGTGTTGGCGGTGGTCATTTTACAGGATTCCGGTAACGTTCCAGCCACGATTGGGCTAGTTCAAGCTTTGTGGCAAGTGTTGTGGCGGGTGTGGTATCAGGATTTACCACAGGAGGCGAGGGCAGCGTCAATAAGGTGCTGACTTGTCCGGGAGCTACGCCAAGTACCAGCCATTGCCCGCCAACTTCCAGTAATACCACGCGCTCGCGAGGCCCTACTGAAATAGCTGCTTGAATGCTTAGCAAGGCCGCGTGGCCACTATTGCGTTTGGTCAGGCGTTGTAGTAACCAGGCAGCACCGGCTATCAAGCTCAGTACCAGCAGCAGGGGCATAATAACCTGTAAAAAATTGGTCATCATTAGCGGTTTAGTTTATTGATTCGGTCAGCCGGGCTTACGATGTCACAAAGGCGGATACCAAATTGGTCGTTAACGACGACTACCTCGCCGTGCGCAATAAGACATCCGTTGACCAGTACATCCAAAGGCTCACCAGCCAAACCATCCAGTTCGATGATAGATCCTTGAGTCAGTTGCAGTAGGTTTTTAATCAGGATCTTGGTACGACCCAGTTCAACAGTGATATGCAGCGGGATATCCAGAATAAAATCGATATTCGGGTGGGCACTGGATTTAACGTCGTGATCAGTCAAATCCTTGAATATGCCAGGCTCCGCTTTTTGATATTGTTGGGTAGATTCTTGCTCTGCCTGTTCCGAGAGTGCTGCGCTCCAGTCGTCATCGGCTAAATTCTGTTCAGTCATTTTATATTCCTGGGGCGGTTTCGCCGGTACTATTATTCAATTGTTCGACACGTAGCGCATATTGTCCATTGAGTTTGCCGTAGCTACATTCCATGATAGGTATATTATCGGCTTTCAGCTCAATGCTGTCGGCTATGGATAAGGGAATAATATCGCCTTCTTTCATATTAAGAATATTGCGTAAGGTGGACGGAATGGAGCATAAGTTGGCAACAACCTCAACTTCGGCAAACTGGATTTGGGCATTAAGCATATGCGCCCAGCGCTGATCGTGAGTGAATGATTCACTATTCATACTATAACGAAGCAGATCACGGATCGGCTCAATCATACTATAGGGTATGCACAAGTGCATTTCACCAATCTGGCCACCTAGATCAATACGAAAAGTAGTCGCCACCACGACTTCATTGGGGGAGGCAATATTGGCAAATTGGGGGTTTAGTTCCGAACGGACATATTCAAACTGGACGGAATAGATAAATTCCCAAGCTTTTGAAAGGGTTTCCAAAATAATACTCAATACACGTTGAATAATACGCTGCTCGGTTTGGGAAAAATCACGTCCTTCAATACGTGTCTGAATACTGCCATCACCACCAAAAAAAAAGTCGACCAATTGAAATACCAGGAAAGGGTCCAAAACGACCAAGGCTTTTCCTTGTAGCGGATTAATATTTATCAGGTTTAGATTGGTTGGTACAACGAGGTGGCGCAGGAACTCACTATACTTGGTGGTCCGAATCGGACCCACCGACACTTCTGCACTACGATGTAAAAAACTGAACAGATTGATATGTAATTGTCTGGCAAAGCGTTCGTTAATAAGTTCCAGTGATGGCAAGCGACCGCGAACGATACGTTCCTGTGTGGCCAGGTTATAAGATCGCGCATCAGATGGATTTAGCGTTGAAGCCGTAGGAGCGTCTTCTACTTCATCAGACATACCTGTAAGTAGTGTGTCAATTTCATCTTGGGACAGAAATTTTTCGGTCATGATTACTGGATGATAAATGACGTTATAAAAACATGGGTAACCTTGATTGGCTTTAGTCCTTTATCAAGAGGCTGTTTCAGTAAGTTCATGATTTCTTGTGTCAATAACGTCTTGCCTTCCAAAAGAAGAAGATTGTCAGCCGTTTTGTTAGATAGCAACAGCAAAATTTGGCTACGTATTTGTGGTGTGTAGAGGGTTAAATGTTCAGCATCTGAGCTGTCAGGCAATTGTAGCGTAAAAGTGGCTTGCAGAAATTGACCGTCAGGCGGTAAGTTCACCGTAAATGGTAGCATTTCGACAAATACTGGTGGGCCTGCCTGTTCGGAAGACTGATGTTCTTCGTCCGGATGTTCTTCGGATTTATCGGCTGCTTTGTGGGTCAGGAAATACCAAGCACCACCGCCTCCAACTATCAGAATAATTAGTAGTAATATTACTAGCCACAGCAATTTCTTGGATTGTGGAGGAGGATTTTCTGGAGGTATTTGGGCTGACATAGGTATTTATGATTAAGTTAAAAAATTATTACCGGTATCATACAATTAAGTTAATCAGGCCTTGGCTAGCGTTGTTGGTCTGTTGTGCATTAATGGCATGATCTGTAATGGTGGTATCCACTGAGTTCTTATTGGTTTTTGATTGATTATGTGATTGTTTTGACTCGGAATTTTTATTTTGTGAGCTAATATCAGCATGTCCAAGTTGTATGCCGGATTGTTTGAGCATATCTGTCAATAACGGGAGGGCATTTTGCAGCGCCTCGCGAACTTCAGATTGGGCGGATACAAACTGCACGGTAGCCTGTTGGTTGTCTATTTGCATCATTACCTGTATCGGACCCAAGTGTGGGGGATTGATAGTCAAGCTGGCCGTTTGAAGTTTGTTTTGTATCATCCAGACTACCTGTTGATTAATGGCCTTATCCCAGTTGGGACTGTTAAATGCAGGGCTGATATCATAGGCGGCTAATGTGGGTGCAGAGTTTATAATATTGGTTGGTGGGTAGGTTGCTGCAGGGATCGCTGGTGATGATTGTATTTGCAGAGCGTTGGAGAAATCTTCCGGTCGACTGGAATAGGCTGGAAGCTCAGTCTCAATAGCGTTTAATGCGACTGGAGTTGGTATGGTCTTGGTGTATTGGCGATCAATAAATAAAGGTTGGGATGAAATAACAGTATCTTTTACAGGCTGTTTAATGGCCTTATTTACGATATCTGATGTTGTCGAATTTATGGTGGAAGCCGTTGCGATAGAGTTTAATATGACTGGAGAGATTGCAGTATCGGTATGTTGACGATTAGCAGATAAAGACTCTGGCGATATGACGCTGTCTTTTACTGGCTCTTTAATCAATTGATTTAAGGCATTGAATGTTGCCGGTTTTACAGTAGAAGTTGACTCTAATAGGCTTAATACTGCTGAGGTTGCTATTGCGTATTGACGATCAACAGATAACGATTCGGGTGCAATGACATTGTTTTTTGTAGGCTGTTCAAGCGCTGTATTTAGCGTCTTTAATAGTGTGGGCTTTGCCGTCGATGCGGGCTCAGTGGAGCTTAATGCGACTGGAGCGGATGCAGCATTGATGTATTGACTACTGAGAGATAAAGACTCTGGTTGCATGGCTGTAATTTTTGCAGGTTCTCTAACAATAGTATTTAAGGTATCTGATCCTGTCAGCTTTACGTTGGCAGCAGGTTGGGCCGTTACTGTATCAGGGGTAGTTTGCTTAGCGTCTAATGGCACAGGCGAAGTGCGTGCATTCATGATAAGGGCAAGCAAGTTTTCTGGGGTTGTATTTACTGCAGTTACTGCTAACGGGTCTGGTTCTTTCTCTGTATCAATGCTCGATTGGGTTTTAGCGGCTTTATCGGTGGGTTCCCGGTGCGAAAATATTTCTTTTTTTAACAGGTTATTAAATGCCATGTTGTCACCAGAGATGTTGGTCGCTGAGGAATCTTGTAGCGGAGTCGGCAAGGTGCTGGTAATTGACGGAGACAGTATAATGTTCATGTTTTAATTGAATATTTACGGGTTGCATGTTCATCGGTTTGTTTCTGGTCGCGACTGATTTCCTCGCGAAGCATCACATTCTGTGCGCGTTGTGTCAGGGTGTTGAAGGATAGGCGTTTACGTTCACTTAGTTGCCAATTAACGCGCTCTCTTTCGACAAACTGGAGGCTGGTTTGCCATGCCTGATTTTGTTGTGCGACCGCCTTATCAAGATTTGCCAGGAATTGGTAGAAGTTGCAATATCCTGATACAGCTAAACCTTGGCTCATCTGTGTCTGAAGTTGGTCTGCATAACTTTTACGATAATCCATCAACAGGTTAAGCTGCTGCTTGGCTTGATCCTGTTGTTGGTTGGCCTGGCCCAGACGCTTGGCGGCTGCTTCGGATTGCCGTGTTGTCAGGTCGGTCAGAATGTCAATGGCATTTTTTGTAGTCATGAATCATTATGGCCTAAGGTCAAATGAATCAATTAATTGAATAGAGTAGAAAGTTCCTTCAAGCTCTGATCAATGCCGACACGCTCATCAATTCTTTGTTGCAGGAACAGCTCAATTTGTTCATGTTTGACTATCGCTTCATCAAGCAGTCGATCGGTACCAGCGGTATAAGCGCCAACATTGATCAGGTCCCTATTACGCTGATAACTGGACATTAGTTGTTTTACCCGACGCGCCGTAAGTTGGTGTTCTTCGTCGGTAATGCCATGCATGGCCCTGCTGATGGATTGTTCGATGTCAATCGCCGGATAATGACCAGCTTCAGCCAGTGTGCGGTTGAGCACAATATGCCCATCCAGTATGGCACGGGCAGAATCAGCGATGGGGTCTTGTTGGTCGTCACCTTCGGTTAATACGGTATAGAACGCTGTGATTGAGCCGCCGCCAGCTTGCCCATTCCCGGCACGCTCGACCAGTGCCGGCAATTTGGCAAACACCGAGGGCGGGTAGCCTTTCGTGGCGGGAGGTTCGCCGATGGCCAGGGCAATTTCACGTTGCGCCATGGCATAGCGGGTTAGGGAGTCCATAATCAATAATACATTTTTACCCTGATCCCGAAAATGCTCGGCAATTACGGTGGTGTACGCAGCACCTTGCAAACGCAGTAGTGGCGGAGTGTCAGCGGGAGCAGCAACGACAACCGAGCGGGCCATTCCCTCAGTGCCCAGAATCTGTTCAATAAATTCTTTGACTTCGCGGCCCCGTTCACCAATTAAGCCAACGACAATGACATCGGCAGCGGTGTAGCGTGCCATCATGCCGAGCAAGACGCTTTTACCTACCCCTGATCCTGCAAACAAACCCATGCGCTGGCCTCGGCCAACGGTCAACATGCTATTGATCGCACGAATGCCGACATCAAGTACGCAGGAGATAGGTTCGCGAAGTAGTGGATTGGCTGCTTGCACATACAACGGTGCAGTTGTATAGCCTTGCAAGGGTCCCAAGCTATCCAACGGTCGTCCCGTTGCATCCAGAACACGGCCAAGTAAAGCTTCACCGACAGGCAAGCGGCGCCCACGTTCAGGAGGGGTAGATACGGTTTTTTTAGTATTGGAAAACTGCGGAGGCAATTTTACTGATTCCGTTGGTAAAACCAGTGCGCCTGGCTGAACCCCCTCGACATCACCCAAAGGCATTAAAAACAATCGGTCGTTGCCAAAACCGACAACCTCAACTTCAAGTCGGTGGCCACTAGGTAACGGGACATAACAAGGGCTGCCAATAGCCAGTCTTAGGCCGGCAGCTTCCATGACGAGTCCTGCCACGCGTGTTACGCGTCCGGATATTTGTAAAGTCTCGGTAACTTTAACTCGGTGTTGGCAGTCTTCGAGAAAAGAGTGCCAAGGGGCCTTAATGATATCCATGGGTCAGGGCGTGGTTAGCCAGTCAGTATTTTGGCCTAATGACTGTTGCAGTCGTCGCCAGCGAGTTGCCAGGGTCGCATCAATTTCGTTGGTAGCGGTTTCGATGCGGCAGCCACCGCGTTCTATATTGGCATCTGTTAACAGTCGCCAGCCAGACTGTTGCAAATCTTCTCCCAGCGCTGTTCGAACCAGATCAGTATCCAGTGGGTTGAGATAAAGCGTGGCAGGCAACTGTAAAGAAGGAAGAGCATTTACTGCTTGTTCTATTACCGGTAATAATAGTTCGGGGCGAACAGGTAATGCGATTTTTAGCATGGCCTGCGCAATATCCAGCGACAGTTCGAGTAGTTGACTGGCGGTGCTTTCATGGGCCAGATGAATTTCCTGTTGGTATTGCCGATTAATTTTCGAAAGTACTTCGCCAATAGCCGCTATCTGCTTGTGGCCTTCTGCCATGCCTTGGGTGAGTCCTTGAGCATGACCTTTAGTAAGTCCAATAGCTCGCCCTTCTTCAAGACCAATTTGATAAGCTTCGTCGCGTGCTATCGTCATTTCCTGGGTGAGCTTGGCAATATCGAGATTTTGCTCTATTTTTTCAGGGTCTTCATTCTCGTCTAGTGATGCCAGTTCCCAGCGTTGGTAGGCCGTCTGTTGAGGTAATTTATCATTAGACATAGGCATCGTTTCCTTTACTTAAGGCGATCTGCCCTTCGTCAGACAGTCGACGTATAATTTGCAAAATTTCTTTTTGCTGTTTCTCAACTTCTGATAAACGTACCGGCCCTTTTACATCCAGGTCTTCGCGCATCATTTCCGCTGCGCGCTGTGACATATTCTTAAGGATTTTTTCCTTTACTTCATTTTTGGCACCTTTAAGTGCAATAATTAAAGACTCTGATTGCACAAAGCGTAATATTATTTGGATATGACGATCTTCAATATCGGTTATGTTATCAAAGACAAACATTTCATCCGTGACCTGCTGGGCAATTTCGGCGTTAAAGTCCTTTAGTTTAGACATGATTGAGGTTTCGATATCGGCATTCATAAAGTTCATGATTGCCGCCGTAGCACGGATACCGCCCAAGGGTTTATTGGTGTTGTTCTCATTACCGTTTAGTAATACAGTCAGAACATCGTTAAGTTCAAGGAGTGCAGCCGGTTGTACACCGTCCATCGTTGCGATACGAAGTATAACTTCATTGCGGATTCGCTCACCTAGTTCGGTTATTATATCGCTGGCATGGTAGGGTTCCAGTTGGAGCAAGATAGTGGCAATTATTTGCGGATGTTCCAGTTGTATCAGTTCGGCAACGGCTTTTCCATCCATCCACTTTAAGCTTTCAAAGCCCCCCGTTTCTTTTTTTACCAGAATTCGATTAAGCAATGAGCCGGCTTTGACATCACCTAGTGCCTTTGTTAATACATTGCGGATGTAGTCATCTGAGTCAACACCTAAAGAGTTACTGCTCTCTGTTTCCAGGCGGAAGTCGTTAAGTACGGTTTCCAGTGATTCATTAGAAACCGATTTCATGGCCGACATTGCTATACCCAGTTTATGCACTTCGCGCGGCTCAAGAAATTTCATTACTTCTGCGGCTTCATCCTGCCCTAACGCAAGCATCAGGATGGCTGCTTTTTTAACGCCAACCTCAGTCATTTTCGCGAACCCAGTTTTTTACGATGTTGGCTACCATCTGGGGATCTTCAGTAGCCATTTTTTTTGCGCTCTGTAAATAATCTTCTTGATTAGACTGGGTTCCGCTTGCTTTAGAGTCTGTATCTGATGGTTCTGTGTTGGGTGCTGGCACGATCGGAGGTGTCGATAATCGTCTGATCATGGGGCGTAATACAGCAAAAAACAGGTATAAGATAATCAGGCCGGAAATCAGGTATTGGCCTCCCGTTTTAGCCATGTCCAAGGTGGCAAACTGTTTCCAGAAGGATGGCTCCGGCAAGATTTCTTCGGGCGTTAAGGTAAAGGCCGTGTTGACTACGTTAAGCGAATCACCACGATCTTTACTAAAGCCCATGGCTTCCCTTACTAATCCCGTAATCTGTTCCTTTTCCGCATCGGTAAGTGGCTTTACTATCGACTTGCCTTTTTCATCTATTTCAGTTTTGTTGTTGACCAGTACCGCCACGCTCAAGCGCTTGATGTTACCCATCGGGTGTTGGTCATAGCGAATAGTTTTGTCGATCTCGTAATTAATGGTACTTTCTTTTTGGGTATTAACAGGTGCTGTTGCTGCTTTGGTTGGGGCTGGTGTATTTGGCGCTGGCGGTGCTACTGCTTGTCCCGGTTGGTTGGAACTGGCTCCGGGTATCCCTTCGGCCTTATCGGTATCGCTGTTACTGGATTCGTTGGACTGCTCGCTACGTTTGGAAGCGTCTTCTGCATTACCATTCGGTTTATAGGTTTCTGCGGCTTGTTCACTACGCGAAAAATCGACATCTACCGATGCTTCTGCGCGCATATTACCTGCTCCGACCATAGGTGTCAGGATAGATTCTATCCGATGCACAATGCCGTTTTGTAATTCCTGTATATATTTTAACTGATTGGGATCAAGTTGGTTATTATCGGCTGGGTTGTCGAGAGAGGACAGTAAAGCGCCGTTTTGATCCACTATGGTAACGTTCTTTGTTGTTAATTCCGGTACGCTGCTGGATACCAGATGCATGATAGCGTTAACTTGTTGTTTGTCCAGGGTGCGACCCTGATATAAATTAAGGAGTACCGAGGCAGTTGGTAACTGCTTTTCACGCACAAATACCGTTGGTTTGGGTATTGCCAGGTGGACGCGAGATGTTTGAATGATAGCGATAGAATTGATGGAGCGCGCCAGCTCGCCTTCAAGTGCTCGCTGAAAATTGATCTGCTCAAGAAATTGAGAGACGCCTAGCTTTTGATTTTCCATTAACTCAAAGCCCACTGTGCCGCCCTTGGGTAGGCCTTGGGTTGCCAGTTTAAGTCGGGCATCATGTACCCGCTCTGCCGGCACAAGAATGGCGCCACCGCCCTCTGCATATTGGTAAGGGATATTCATTTGTTGCAGGGCATCAATGATTGCGCCGCCGTCGCGGTCAGAATAGTTTGACAGTAGCACCCGGTAATCAGGTTTTTGCCCCCACATCCATACTGCCCCCATAATACTCATTACTAAGGCAATGCCCGCTCCCAGTGCCAGATTTTTCCCAAAGGGGCTTTGTAAAAAACTGTTGAATGCGTTGGTTTGTGTTTCAGCTGCCACAGATAAAAGGCCTGGAAGTAAGGAAGGGCGGTGTGAAATAGTTGGCAGATAAGGGCATTATTGTTGAAAAAGGTTTATGGTACGCTGTATCATTATCGGGCCTGTGCTGGCATCTGTTTTCTGGAATAAGGCGGTAAATTCATCGCTTATCAGTTTGTCGGCGTGATATAGGCATGATATATTGTCGGTTTATAAATCTTCAAAAGGTGTTGAAATGATCGCCATCGATAGTGGAAAAATTGCTGCCATGGTCGCGCAAATGCGTTCGGCTGTCGCTACGGTTCAAGCTCCTATATCCCCTGTAATCGTAGGGCCGACCAAGGGAAGCGTTGATTTTGGTCAAGTTTTTAAGGCGCAAATGGATCAGGTTAATGCTCTTCATCAGGATGCCGAAAAGCTCGGTCAGCGTTTTTCGCTCGGGGATGATTCAGTCAACTTGTCGGACGTTATGATTGCTTCACAAAAGTCCAGTATTGCCATGCAAACTACCATACAAGCTCGCAATAAACTGGTTACTGCTTACCATGATATCATGAATATGCAGGTATAAGGTGATATCCGAGAATGAATATTTCCGGATAATACCGATTACTATCTCAGCATAAAATAAGTTGTGTTAATTTTTTAACAGAAAATACGTAAGCTTATTTTTGACTTGGCGGTAACGCAGCCTCAATTTTGTATAGCCAGGCCAGCAATTCTGCTACTACCCTATAAAGGGTAGGTGGGATTTCCTGATCAAGTTCTACATCCATCAACAGTGCCACCAATTCACGGGATTCATGAACGTGAACGCCATTTTCTTTGGCCAGATTAATAATTTGCTCGGCAATCATGCCCTTGCCAGATGCCACAACTTTTGGTGCGCCGCCACCAGGTTGGTAGGTTAGAGCAACTGCATTCCGCAACGATTTAGGTTTGTTAGGCTTCATTATTTTGTATGGTGATATTGTCCAAAGCGGTGCCTGATGCGGTCAGTGCCAATATTAGTTGCCCGATCGCATGCTTTAGTGAATCTGTGGTCGCTTCATTCTGCACATTGACTTGTACTTGCACATGCTCTCCTTGCAGGCGAATAGTCGCATTAATTTGTCCCAGTTTGGCCAGTTGAAAGCGCACTACAGTTTGCCAGGTTGAATCTTGACTGGCTTCCGGCATCGCAGTCTGGTGGTCGGGATCTTTACTTATTTCCCATTGGAGTGTTTGACCTGGCCACAGTTCTCCCTGCCAGGCAATACGCCGGTTCTCAAGGGTGTCGAGTTGAAAAGGTAGCCAATGGGTTGGTTGATCTGTGGTGCTAGCAGTAGTTTTTGCCGGATCAGGAAGATTTTGTGGCTCTTGATGAATCTGCGCCAAACTACGCTTGCCCTCAGCCCATTGACGCAAATGAGCTTCGTAAAACACACCGCTATTGTCAACCGATTTGTGTAGTTGCGCTGCCACTGCAGCAGGGTCCATATTGGCTGAGTCAAACAATGGCGATTTCCCTGTTATCAGTGGCGTACTTTGCTCTTGCAGGTTGTTATTAAGCGCCTTGTCAATTAATTGAGCGGCATTACTTAATGTAACAGTGTCGGCCGATGTCAGCAAGTTCACCGTAAAGGTCGGTCGCTGTCCACTCGACAGTACCGTTAATTGCACTGCGTCACCAACCTGAAAGCCCTTCGGTAAAAGCATCTTTATGTCAGTATTCGCTGCAGGTTGTTGCGTATTATTTTGTATTCTTATTAAGGAGTTGCCATCAGTTAGTTTTGCCAGCACTTGTCCTTGCAGGGTTTTTCCAATCGAGATCTGGTCCAGTTTAAAAATACCGTCTTGGCGCGGATCGGCTATAGTTTCTGATGGTCTTAAAGAACTGACTGCCGAGATAGGTGAATTACTGGCCAAGTCAACTTTGGGGGGTATCATGGTCGTTAGAAGTTATTGTTGGCCGCACAGGAAAGTTCAAGCTTGTGCTGGGTTCCGATGGTGTTAATCAGTGTCGACAGCTCATTCATCCAAGGGTGAGTAATGTCGCGTATCGCCCGATCATTTTTCATAATATCTTGAATAAGTTGTACTTTTTTCTTGCGTAAATCGCCACTTAGAGGTTCCACAGAACCTTCTGTTTTAAGAAGGTTAACATATTGAGTGCAGCGTGATTCCAGTGTAATCATTTGTTCCCAGTCACGGATATGTGCAGCTTCAAGCATTTGCCCGGTAATGGTTCGCACATGCTCGTAAACGGTGATAGTTTGTAAGTTATTTAGCATAATTGAAGTGTGTCCTAGGCTGTTTTTGCCAAGAGGCTAGTGGCTTAGTCAAAAAAATAACTGTTGATTTCATCTTGGTTATCGGTGTCTGATTTTTAAGTGAGTGATTAATGTTATTAATTTACGCTTTTACAGGTCATTATTACTCAAAAAAGTGCTTGCCAATTGATTGAGCTAATAGGCAAAACCCTGCGTGTAATTGATATTGCCACCGTAGCCGGGACTACCCCGCTCAATCGTCAGCTTTAGTTCTTCACGATCTGTTTCGGTAACGTCGCCCAGAGACAGTCAGGAAATTTGATACGCCGTATTATTGGTGCTGCCGATCCATTACGCGCCGACATGGGTAGATATCTTAAATGACATCATCTTTATAATGTTACTGCTAAATTTTATATGTCAACATTATGAGTATAGACATTTCTGCAGCATTGGCTGTTAAAGTCATCTATTAATTTCCCTTTTTGAAAAGCGATTCATCAAACATGATGAGTATGAAGGGTGCTTTTATGAAGTATCGATCAGGTTTTAGCGACTAGGAGGCAATAAAAATGCCTGTTATTCAGCGTTTTGATTTTACGCAACAAGGTTAAGATACCAAAAAAAATTGTAATGATGTTCTTGATGCCTTCCATATTTGCGAAATTCAGGCAAGTGTGGGGATATTATTAATAGCTTCTTTACAAACTCCCTGTTCCCCCTTTTTTCGCATAAGGTGCGTTATATGCTGATACTGCAATCTAAATTTGGTAAATACCTGGCTTTAATGATAAGTCTCTCGTTAACGATTATAGTACTGGTCGGTAGCAGTGCACTTTACGAACTGGATAAGTCCAGAGATACCATGTCTCGTCTTTATTCAGAGAACATGAAAAGCGTTGATACGCTTAATAAAATAAAATTTTTAATGCTGGATAACCGCACCCAATTTCGTGTGGCTCTATCCAATGTTTTAGTTATATCAGGTTTGGGTGTCAAGCCCGAGCTTGCCTTGGATCCAGAGTCTGCTCGCAAATCTGCGGCTACTATTAACAGTAATATGGAAGCCATTAATACCTTGTGGAGCAGCAACTTTACGAATATCGCCGATACGCAAGAAAATCAGTTGGCCAAAGACTTTGCTGATGCTCGTAGGCAATATGTTGAGGAGGCAGTGAAGCCAATTATTACTGCATTGAAAGCACTAAATTATCAGGATACGAAAGGACATGCCCTGGTTGCGCTTGAGCTATTTGTTGCCGCCAATGCCAATGTCGATAAGTTGATAGATTTTCAGTTTGCTAGCGCACAAAGCAAAAACATGGCGGCTGCAAGTCGCTTTGAAACGTTGCGAATTACTTTTGCTGTTTTTATGGTTGGCGTATTACTTATCATGGGTTGGCTCGGACAATTCATTATCCGTGGCTACAGTCATTCGTTAACAGGCGTTCTTAATACCTGTGAGGCAATGGAGCGTGGTGAATTTAATCACGTTATTAATGTGGAAGGCTCCGATGAGTTTAGCAAGATAGCAACGGCACTAAAATCCAGTCAGGCTGAGATCAATCGCTTCAGCGAAGAGAGTCTGCGTATCAAGTTGGCATTGGATAAAACCTCACTTGGGATAATTATTGTCAATAATGAGCGTATTGTTACTTATCTTAATGCGCGAGCTATTTCTTACTTACATCATGTAGAAGCTAACATACGTGAGCAGATGCCGCAGTTTAATGCTGATCGTGTAATAGGTATGAATATTGATGATTTCCATAAAGACCCTGCACATCAGGCCGCTATGCTGGGTAAGCTTACCGATACGGTTGAAGGCGAATTTACACTGGGTAAAGATCATGTAAAAATCATCGCTACTGCTATTTTCGGTGCCAACAATGAACGCTTGGGTACGGTTGCCGAATGGCATGATCGCACGACACAGAATGCCTCAGAGGTTGAGTTGTCTGATATGATCAGCAAGGTAATTGAAGGTGACTTAACCAAGCGAATCAATCATTCGGGGCAGCACGGCTTCTTCAAGAAATCAAGTGTTGGATTTAACACGGTTGTTGAGGTTGTTGATGCCTGGATGAACGAATTTGGTCGAATATTTTCCAGTATTGAGAAGGGCGATTTAACACAGAGAGTGGATGATAATGATGATGATACAGGTTCATTTATAGCCTTGGGTCGAAATGCCAATAATACTGTCGACAATCTGCATAAACTCATAGAACAAATTACTTGGGCGGCAGAAGCGATCGCTTCTGCCAGCAGTCAGATTGCCGAAGGTAATACTGATCTTTCTCAACGTACTGAAGAGCAGGCTTCCTCACTGGAAGAAACCGCTGCCAGTATGGAGCAGTTTGCTGCAGCCGTTAAAAATAATGCCGAAAACTCCAAGCAGGCTAATCAGTTGGCCTCGGCGACTTTTGATGTAGCGGAAAAAGGTGGCGTAGTGGTGAATGAAATGGTTCAAACCATGGCCTTCATTAATGAATCCTCCAACAAGATTGTCGATATTATCTCCGTCATGGATAGTATTGCTTTTCAAATTAATATTTTGGCGCTCAATGCTGCGGTGGAAGCGGCTCGGGCAGGTGAGCAGGGGCGTGGTTTTGCGGTAGTAGCTAGTGAGGTTCGCTCGCTGGCGCACAAAAGCGCCGATGCTGCCAAGGAAATAAAGTTGCTTATTTTCGACTCGGTTAAAAAAGTCGAAAGTGGTTCAAAACTGGTGTCCGAGGTTGGTGCTACGATGACGGAAATAATCTCTTCAGTTAGGCATGTTACCGATATTACCAACGAAATTAGTGCGGCGTCCTCTGAGCAGAGTGTTGGTATTGATCAGGTCAATCAGGCCATCATGCAGATGGATAGTGTTACTCAACAAAATGCGTCATTGGTGGAAGAATCTGCTGCTGCTGCTGCATCAATGGCACAAGAGGCGCAAGTTCTGATGAAAATAGTCGGTGAGTTTACGCTTACTAAAACCAGTTCATTGCCAGCAGTAAAAGAAAAAGTAACTCGTCAGGTAGCTCAACATCCCGGCAAAACCACCCCTATCAAGATGGCACGTAGTAAATCCAAGTTGGTGCATACTGCTGATGCCAACGACTGGGAGGAATTCTAAAGCCTATTTACTTTAGCCGGGATAAAAATATCGGAGTTAGACCTGACAGGTTTATAAAATTTGTCAGGTCTGTCCTGTCTTAAGGTGATCGCTCTCTTATGGAACGTATAAATGACAATATTTATGTTGCTTGGCAATGATATATGGCACTAACTCCGAATTTGGATGGGCTGGGACGTGATTTTCAGTTTACTGAAACAGATTTTCAGGATATCAGGCAGCTTATATACGCACATGCAGGAATCAGTCTGTCCAATACCAAAAAGGCTATGGTGTACAGTCGGGTAGGGCGACGACTTCGTGCTAACGGCTTTATTCGTTTTTGTGATTACCTGGATTTTCTCAAAGCCGGTGATGAGCTAGAGTGGCAGGCTTTTGTTAACGTACTAACAACTAATCTGACTGCATTTTTTCGTGAGAAGCATCACTTCCCTATTCTTGCCGAGCATGTTCACAGTATCGGGCATGATCATCCCATTAAATTATGGTGTTGTGCAGCATCTACCGGTGAAGAGGCTTACACTATGGCGATGACTATGGTGGAGGTGTTTGGTAGTTACACACCGCCGGTGCGTATCTTGGCCACCGACCTCGATACACAGGTGCTGAAAACGGCTATGGCTGGTATCTATCCTATAGAGCGCGTTGAGAATCTGCCAGCGAATATTCTGCAGCGATTTTTTCTTAAAGGGACAGGTAGGAATGCAGGTTGTGTGCAGGTTCGTCAGGAATTGCGCGATATGATTAGTTTTCAGCAACTTAACTTGCTGGATAAAAATTGGCCGATTCATGGTCCGTTTGATGCTGTTTTTTGCCGTAATGTGATGATCTATTTTGATAAGCCGACCCAACATAAGGTTTTGCAAAAAATTGTGCCTGTTATGCGTCGTGATGCACTATTTTTTGCCGGGCATTCGGAAAGCTTTCATCAGGCGCAGGAGCTGTTCTCCTTGCAAGGTAATACCGTTTATAATATCGCCAATGAGGCGCTTCATTTGAGTGTTTCTAAATGATGAGCTCTCATTGGTATGAGGAAAATATTGCGCCCAAGTTGTACTTTGACACTACTTTTGATATTGATGCAGCGAGGATTTTACCGGGTGGATATTACGCGACTCCAGGTCATATGATGTTGGTCACTACTTTGGGGTCCTGTGTCGCTGCGTGTATTCGTGATCCTCTTAATGGGGTCGGCGGTATAAACCATTTTATGTTACCGGAAAATGTTCAAGAACAGGGTGGGTGGGGTTCAAGTTCGGCCCGCTATGGTTCTTATGCCATGGAGATGTTAATAAATCAACTGCTTAAAATGGGCGCCAAACGGCAGAATCTGGAAGCCAAGTTATTTGGCGGAGGTGCCGTTATTAAGCATATGAAAACAATTAATATTGGTGAACGTAATGCAACATTTGCTTTGGATTATCTTAAAACAGAGGGTATTCCTGTCGTTTCGACGGATCTGCTGGATATATATCCGCGCAAGATATGCTATTTCCCCCAGAGTGGCAAAGTACTGGTCAAAAAGCTTTACGGTTTACATAATAATGAGGTTCTTAACCGCGAACAGGATTATCGGATGTTGCTAAAAAAATCCAAAGTGGAAGGTGATGTCGAGTTATTTACTTAAATTGTAAGTAAGCTGTTATTTTGGTGAAACTGTTTTTATGCCCTGTTTTTTGATTAGTAAAGCAGGTGAGTTGAATTGCTGGGTCTATTAATAGGATGTTATAGTATAGTATGCTCATAAAAAAACATGAGGTTAGACTATTAAATCCCCTATCAATCCTGCCAAAATCATTGTAGTTGACGATCACGATATTATTCGCCTTGCCGTAAAATATCTTGTTAACGAGACAGATTATCTTCAAGTTGTGGCAGAAACCGGTGAGGGTGGCGAGGCGTTAGCGTTGTGCCGCAAGCATTCCCCTGATCTGTTGGTGCTTGGCATCATGCTAAATAATCGTGATGGTCTTGATATACTGATACAAGTAAAAAAAGAATTTCCTAATCTCCCTGTGTTGATATTGACAGCACATGACGAAAATACCTATGGAATTCGCTCTTTTCAGGCAGGTGCGTCAGGCTATCTCAACAAACGATTTGCTGGTGCCCAGTTACTAACAGCGATTGATTGCATACTTACTGGAAATAAATACATTACTCCCTCAATGACGCAGATACTGGCTAGTTGGGTACAGACAGGCATGCAGGAAAATGCTCACGAAGCTCTTTCTGCCCGCGAATTTCAGACCATTCAACTAATCGCCAGTGGAATGTCTGTCGGTGATATTGCCGAAAAACTACATTTATCAGTTAAAACCATCAGTATGTATCGGGCTCGTATTTTGCAAAAGTTGGTGCTACGTAATAATGCCGAGCTTATGCGGTATGTATTCGATAACAATCTGGTATTGGACAGGCGGGAGTGAACTGTCGTGGTTTTAGTAACTTGGATTAATGCTTGGCAGTTAAAAATAGAACGCAGATGGACTTGACTGAATAGATATAGATAAAAGAAGTTTTTCATCGCATAAAAGTATTAATCATGCTCTGCATGGAGTATATACACTTTAGTTGTTTTTTCAATTAAAGAAATTGTAATTATTAGTTAACTTGAGCATTTTAAAGCCCATATACCGCTTGTTGGAGCTTAGGAGTTCCTTGGTGATTCGTATGTTTGGCCCGTGCGTACTCCTGAAATAAAAAATCCGTCTAATCCGTGTCCTATAGATTCTAAGATAAATTTTAATCCCAATCGATAAGATTGTCCAAGGACTTACGGGTTATTATCTGTAGATGCTTAAAGTGATGTGTAATCAAAGTTTACTTTCTGAAAACCTATATAAACGAAACCAGTATCTGGTGAGTAGTTGGATAATTTTTATAAAAAAATGATTTGGTTTGTATTTTATGGATAATGCCATTAATTTTACGTTTAAAGGCCTTATTAATAATATTGTCATGCTGTAATATTAAACATTATATTTACCCGAAATGCCTGTTACTGCTCTATTTATCTATCTATTGTAAGTTATCTTACTATTAAATAACCTGGCTTGTAAGACAAACCCTGTAGTTTATGTCTTTTTATCTGTATTAGTTAACAGCGCTAGGCTCATTTACGATTGCTGGCGAATCAGTCAATATCATGTTGACTGACTATTACTTGTTTACTGGTCATCATAACTAATGAGATATAGTATGAGTGCAAATAATATGGTGCAGGAAATTCGTGACATCAATCTAAGTTATCTGATGCTGGCTCAACATTTTATCCGAACGGATAAAGATGAAGCAGTATTTCGTTTGGGTATCAGTCGGGAGATTGCCGATTTACTTGGAGATTTGAGCGTCGCCCAAGTTATGAAGTTGGCTGGCGGACCAATGATGTTAACCCGTTTTCGCTTTGACGATGTGGCTATTCTTGGTATGCTGACTCACGATAGTAAAGTGCAATCCATGGCGCACTTACATGCATCAATTTTGCTGGCCAGGCAGCCTGTAGAAACAATATGCTGATCATGCAATGGTTAATTTAATACCCGATATCAAGATCACTTTTACTATTTTTTCTGAGTATGAAGGTTAAATCGAGATGGCCAAGAAACCCAAAAGTGTTCTTGAAGAATCGAAAGAAATCCAGCTTGCAGTTGAGCTAATCCAGTTCGGTGCCCGGTTGCAACTGCTTGAGTCTGAAATATCACTTTCGCGTGATCGCTTGATTAATCTGTATAAAGAATTGCGTGGGGAGTCTCCACCTAAGGGTATGTTGCCTTTTTCTGTCGATTGGTTCCTGACCTGGAAGCCAAATATTCACTCATCACTTTTTTTAGGTATATACCGACAACTGGTTGAGCATACTGATGCGAGCGGTATTCAGGGGATTATTAAGGCTTATAAGCTTTATCTTGAACAAATCCCACCAGACGAGGGCGAAGAGCCTATTCTATCGTTGACGAGAGCTTGGACTCTGATTCGATTTTTGAATAGTTTCATGTTGACAGTCACTCAGTGTGAAATCTGTGGCGGCGAATTTGTCGTTCAACCGTACGCTCAGCACCATTTTGTTTGTGGTTTGTGTCATGTGCCCAATCGGGCCGGGAAAACACGTAAAGTCGCGGTTGCGACCCGGATAATCTCAGTGGCTTGATTAACGAATTCAAATGAACAAAACTATCGCTGCGTCACCTCAATGGATATCTGTTTTAATCCTGTTATGTAGTTGGTTATTAGGTCAGATTTTTGCCACCGAAACCGTTTACTGGTTAGGACTCGACTTTTCGCCAGAAATGCCGATATGGTGGCAAGTCAGTCTTGCAATTGCAATGACTTGGTGCCTCTCTCTGCCCTCTTGGTGGTTGATTATTAATGCGGCTTTTCCTGCGGCTGTATTCTACACAGTAGAGTTAAACTGGCCGCCAATCGTCTTTATGGGGGCGCTGCTAGTCTTGGTGTTAAGTTATGGGGCAATTTTTTTGACTCGTGTGCCCTATTATCCATCACATCCAAAAGTTCATGGCCTGGTGGAAAAACTGGTCCCGGAAGGTCCCGGGCAGCAGTTTCTGGATTTAGGTAGCGGTATGGGAGGAATGTGTCTGCATCTGGCAACACAGCGTCCCGACTGCAAGGTATTCGGAATTGAGATGGCACCATTGCCTTGGTTGGTCAGTTGGTTACGCGCACGTTTTAGGCATATATCTTGTGTGTTTGTGCGCGGTGACTATCAAAATTATTCTTTGCAAAATTACAGTGTTATTTTCGCTTATTTGTCGCCTGCGGCCATGTCGGCATTATGGGAGAAAGCTTGTCTTGAAATGGTGCCTGGTACTTTACTGATAAGTTATGAGTTTGGTATTCCTGGACAGCTGATAATGCCGACATATTCGACGGATGAAACTGGGGCGGCAGCATTGTATGTTTGGCGTATGGGTTCAAATTCTATTTTGATGCCGGAACAACTGTCGGATTAACAATGAAAGTCAGTGAAATTATGAGTACGCCGGTTTTATCTGTGTTGTTGGATGATACCCTGCAAGAAGTTGAAGAAATCTTTGCAAGCAAAAACATTCATCATTTAGTTGTGATAGAAGACGGTAAGTTATTTGGCGTGCTGAGTGAGTGTGATCTTTTGCGTGCGATCAGTCCTTATGTTCATACCCATATTTATACGACGCGGGATTTGGCTAGCCTTAACCAGCGAGTTCATCAGATTGTGATACGAAATCCGGTATCATTAAATCTTCAAGCCACAGTTCAAGAGGCCATTTCGCTGTTCAATACCTTGCATGTAAGTTGTATTCCGATTGTCGATTTGGCTGAAATGCCGATTGGCATAATTACCCCCAGTGATGTCATAGGCAATTTTTATAATATTTGTGAGGCTAATGTCAGTAATAAGAGAGCGTAAGACGTGTCGGTAATTATTGGCTATGTTATTGTGATGGCTTCTGTGTTTGGCGGTTTCGCTTTGGCAGGGGGGCATGTGGCAGCGCTGTTTCAGCCATTAGAGCTATTGATGATTGGTGGAGGTGCTTTGGGGGCTTTTGTGGTCGGTAATGACATGAAAGTGATTAAGGCAACCCTCAAAGTGATTCCTACCTTGTTCAAGGGTTCCAAGCATACACGTGAACTTTATATTCAATTATTACTTTTGCTTTACCGGATGCTAAGCAAGATTCGTAACGATGGCCTGATGTCCATTGAAGCGGATGTTGAAAATCCCAAGGAAAGTCCGTTATTTACTGATTATCCATTGATTATGGCTGATCATCATGTGGTGGAGTTTTTAACTGATTATTTACGCTTAATGGTATCCGGAAACATAGATCCTTTTCAGCTTGAAAATCTGATGGACAACGAAATTGATACTCATCATGCTGAAGGCGAATTTCCTTTGCATTGCATAGCGAAAATTGGTGATGGTTTGCCTGCTTTTGGTATTGTGGCAGCCGTGATGGGTGTAGTGCACACCATGGAATCGGTTGGCTTGCCGCCTGCCGAGTTAGGGATGTTGATTGCCCATGCTTTAGTAGGGACTTTTTTGGGGATTTTGCTTGCCTATGGGTTTGTGTCGCCATTAACCGGTCTTGTTGAGCATAAATTACACGAATCTGCCAAGCCGATGCATTGCATCAAAGTTACCCTTATTGCCAGTCTTAATGGTTATCCACCGGCATTGGCGATTGAATTTGGTCGTAAAGTATTATTTTCCACCGAGCGTCCCTCATTTACGGAAGTCGATGACGAAATCAGGCAGTCAAAGGCCAAGTAGTTATGGCAGATACTCCGCAACGTCCTATTATTGTTAAGCGTAAAAAAATAATTAATGGTGGTAGTCATGGTGGTGCCTGGAAAATAGCTTACGCTGATTTTGTGACAGCTATGATGGCGTTTTTTTTGTTAATGTGGCTACTCGGTTCGGTTGATGGTTCTACGCGCGGAGGTATTGCTGAATATTTTAAGACACCGCTTAAAGTTTCTTTGTCAGGTAATAGCACCCTTGGGGAAAGCGCCATTATTCTTCATGGTGGTGGTAAAGATCTGACTAAAAAGTCCGGGCAAGCGAATAATATTGCTCCTGCGGAACCTTCCAAGACCTTCAATTTAAAAAATGCTAGTGAAGCCTTGGAACGAGAGGAGATGATCAAAATGCATGGCATGAAAAGTAAATTGGATACGCTTATTGAATCCGACCTCAAGTTGCAACCCTACAGAAAACAGTTGTTGATTGATATTTCTTCCGAGGGGTTGCGTATTCAGATTGTCGATGAGAGTAATCGACCGATGTTTGCTCTCTCCAGTGCTGAATTAGAGTCTCGTGCACGCGATATTCTTCGCGAGTTGGCACCAACACTTAATAGTATGCCAAACAAAATTAGTCTATCCGGACATACCGATGCCAAACCGTTTGCCCAAGGAAGTAAGATTTATAGTAATTGGGAGCTATCATCCGATCGTGCTCATGATGCGCGCCGGGTACTGGTAGAAGGGGGAATGGATGAGTCGAAGTTAATGCGGGTAATCGGCTTGTCATCATCGGTTTTGCTGGATGAGGAAGATCCCTTGAATCCTATCAATCGACGTATTAGCATTATTCTTTTAAACAAACGAGCTGAGCAGTCCGCTATCAATGAGGGGCGTCGGCAAATTGCACCACCATTGAATTAATTTCTCTATGCTTACATATGATATCGTAAGGTGGGTCTCTCGTATTTAAACAAATAGTTCTTCAGAGCATCGCTTTTAGCCCGCATAAATAATAGCAGTTAATACCGGGGATATTCCGTACGCGAATGAAGTTGTAGTCTACTATTGCCAGACTAAATTCGCTCTGATATTTTTCCAGTCCGCGTATTAATAAAGTGCTTTATACCTGCACGATATTTAGGATTACGAAAGGGGCGGTCTGCCAGTGTGTGGCGTTTTTTCATTATGCCCTATTTTGGAGCCATACGCTGTTGATGGCTTATCCTGTCAAAAGCTTCGGTGCTCTTAGTAGCAAACGGGATTGCGACGACCTGCCGGGTCATATCAGTTATTTATTCTGGAATCCATAGTGCTTCAAGTCAGTCGGTATCATCAATATCAGGTCGTTTTTGCCCTGTTCTTTCCTCTTTAATACATTACTTCAACTACTAAAATAGGCGAATACTATTGCCCTAGAGAGGAGGGATGTGTCCTATGAGTAATAATTTAGAAGATATTGATGATCTGTTTGAACAGGCTGTGACGGAATGGGACATTGCAGTTCCGTCTACAGTTGTTTCTGATGCTTTGAGTGCTCCTGTCGAAGATCATGCTTTATATGATCGTTTGGGGTCTGTTGTGCGCCAATTACATGATGCGCTACAACAATTAGGCTATGGGCAAATTTTAGATGCTACGCTAAGAGACATCAGTGATTCTCAAGACCGGCTCGAATATATTGCATCCTTGACTGAGCAGTCTGCCAATAAGGTATTAAATGCAGTAGACGAAGGCTTACCTGTCCAGGATGAGCAAATGATAAAGGCTGGTAATTTGGAGCGGCGTTGGAATGATATGCTCGTTGGCGAGTTCGCCACTGCCGAGTTGAAGTTGTTGGCACTTGATTCTTGTGATTTTACCAGGAACGTAGCCAGAGATTCGGAAGCAGAAAAAGCACGTCTGATGGAAATTATGATGGCACAGGATTTTCAGGATATTACCGGACAGATTATCAAAAAAGTCGTGACACTGACGCAAAAGCTGGAAAAAGAGCTTACTCAGTTATTACAAGATTATGCGGTTACGCCCTTACCCAACAAATCTGTTGATTTGCTTGCCGGGCCGTCCACTCCTGATTTGGCAATGGATCAAGATGATGTTGACAGTATGCTCGCAGATTTGGGTTTTTAATAGTCAAGACATTTTATAGTTTTTAATGCACTGGATTTGATGAGTCAGATTCAAGGCAACACTAAAAAATAGATCATATTATTTATTACCAGTAGTTTTAAAAAACCAGCGAATAATTAAATAGTAATAAGAAATATAGGGATGATAAATGTCGTTTTTTGAATATGTATGTTGGGGGCGGTTTATTAAGTCCTCTATCCGGACTAGAGAGCTGTCTGTTTACGACATAATAATGAAAAACGATAAGGCCAGCTATGAAGAAGCAAAAATACTGGTTGGAAAATCTACGTAGTGAAACTAGTTATAAAAATATCTGATTTTTTTGATCTGATAAATAATGTGACTTTTTTTTACATTAATATTACCCATTGTAATATTACTATTAAAATAAGGCTGTATTACCAGTCAAATTATTGTAGAAGGGTATATATTACAGTGAGTTTCAGTAATTAAATTAGATAATTTATTAGTGAAAGTCATCTACCCTTTGTAGAACTGTTACTAATCGCTGATGGCTGATTAGTTTAGTTGTCCTGATTTGTTTAAGGCAATATCCAGGAATAAAAAGATTGGTCAGTTAGATGAATTTCTTGTAGAAAACGGACTAGTACTCAGTCAATCTGATAATGTCGGATGCCATGTCAGTAATTTCGTTATTACAGGGCTACTTTTATCCGACATATCAACGCTGACTGAGTACTAGGTACTAGTTTTTAGGGATTACCTTAATACAAACATGAGCTCTGCAAGTAAAAATAACTTTGAATAATCTACTTATCGTCAAGTTTGTAAATTGAGAAAATATTATGTTTGAGAGTACTGAATCAACACCCAGTTATGGGCTTTCCTCAATCGGTGACAGAGAATCTATAGGGAAGGAGTTTTTGTCTTTTACCTTGGGGCAGGAAGAATATGCTATTGATATTTTGAAGGTTCAAGAGATTCGTGGTTACGAGGCGGTGACACGAATCGCCAATGCGCCTGAATTCATCAAAGGAGTTATTAATTTGCGCGGAATTATTATTCCTATACTGGATATGCGTATCAAATTCAATCTGGGGACACCTGTTTACAACGAGTTTACTGTGGTTATTATACTCAACATTACCGGTCGAATAATGGGTGTCGTAGTGGATGGTGTGTCTGACGTCATTATGCTCAACAATAATCAAATCAAGCCGCCCCCGGAAATGCGTGCAGCATTTAACACCGATTACCTCATTGGTTTAGGTACTATAGATGATCGTATGCTTATCCTGATAGATATTGATAAGTTGATGTCGAGCGACGAAATGGGCTTGGTTGAATCTGTCAACGATTCTTCTGTTAACTAAAATAATGACCATTAAAGTCCTCATCGTCGATGACTCGGCGTTAATTCGTTGCGTATTGACCGAGATGATCCAAAGCCAATCTGATATGGAGGTTGTAGGTACTGCATCAGATCCTTTGATTGCAAGGGATTTGATCAAGCAGACTAATCCTGATGTGCTAACTCTTGATGTTGAGATGCCTCGGATGGATGGGCTTGATTTCCTGGAAAAACTCATGCGCTTAAGGCCGATGCCAGTAGTGATGGTGTCCTCGCTAACTGACAGAGGATCTGAAATCACTCTGCGTGCGCTTGAATTAGGTGCCGTTGATTATGTGACAAAACCTAAGTTGAGCATTAAAGCCGGAATGCTCGAATACACACAGCTGTTAGCCGATAAAATACGGATTGCTTTTCAAGCGGGTATGAACATGAATTTTCGTACCAATATGGTGAAAAGATCTCTTCAGTATGAGCCATTGCCTCTTGTTGGTAACCGGTTTCTCAGTACCGAGAAATTGATTATTGTCGGTGCATCAACGGGAGGTACAGAAGCCATTAAGACATTCCTGTTACAAATGCCTGTCGATTGTCCGGGCATTCTCATTACCCAACACATGCCGGAAGGTTTTACCCGATCTTTTGCTCATCGACTTGATGGCCTGTGTAAAATTAGTGTTATGGAAGCAATGGGGGGTGAAAGGATTTTGCCCGGGCACGCTTATATTGCCCCCGGACATTCCCACATGCTACTGGCTCGTAGTGGTGCCAATTACATTACCCGCCTGGATCAAGGGCCGCCGGTAAATCGACATCGTCCTTCAGTGGATGTTCTGTTTCGCTCGGCAGCTCTACATGCCGGGAAGAATGCCGTGGGCGTAATTTTAACAGGGATGGGAAAAGATGGGGCCTTGGGGTTATTGGAAATGAAAAAAGCAGGTGCATACAACTATGCCCAGGATGAAAACTCTTGTGTGGTTTTTGGTATGCCCAAGGAAGCAATTGAGATTGGTGCGGTACACGAAGTGGCTCCATTATCAAGATTGGCCGGCATAGTAATAGATCATTTTGGCAAGCATGCGGTGAGCATACGTGAGGGATTGATGCCGCTGGCACAGCCTACGATCACCAACATTAAAGATTAAATTTTCGGAGTGAGTATGTCTGAGTTAAGTAAGATGCGTTTTTTGGTGGTGGATGATTTTTCTACCATGCGTCGAATTATTCGTAATTTATTGAAAGAGCTAGGTTATACCAATGTTACTGAAGCCGAAGATGGTAATAGCGCTCTTACCCAGTTAAATCGGGATTCATTCGATTTTATCGTTTCCGACTGGAACATGCCGGGTATGGATGGTTTACAGTTATTGCAGGCTGTGCGTGAGGCCCCCTCTCTATGTAAGATACCTATGCTAATGGTGACAGCAGAAGCCAAGAAAGAGAACATCGTTGCGGCAGCCAAAGCGGGTGCGAGTGGTTATATAGTAAAGCCTTTTACCGCTGCGACACTGGATGAAAAAATCAGCAAGATTCTTGAAAAACAGAATAAACCTTTATGAAGACCATGGACGACCGCATTGAATCAGCAACGGTTGTTCTACTTTCCAAGTTGTCGGACATAATTGATTCTCATCTTTTGGAGGCTGTAGACGATGTATGCCAGACACGTCTTATTCTAAATGAAGCAATCATCAAACTTGAACGCAGTTTTTATGGTATTCAAGATGAACTGGCGAAGCAACACAGACTGGCAGAGGCGACGGTCAATGATGCAGGCCAGGATAGACTGACAGCACATCTCCATCAAGCAATTATCGGGTTGCAATTTCATGATTTAACCGATCAGTTGCTTCAACGTGTTAATGCCCGGTTCGATGGTTTGCGTGAGATGTTGGTTGTCATGGATTACAAAAAAACAATGGTTAGTGGTCATGATCAAGCTGAAGATATTTCGATATCTCTGCGAAAAGCTGATGAAACGCTGACAGCGCTTAGCGTAAAATTGCAGCTTACGTTGAGTAAATCTCTGCGGCAAGAACATATGGGAAGTGGCGATGTTGAATTGTTCTGACCTTTACAATAATAACCAGGAATACATACAATGAAAACTATACTTGTTGTTGACGATTCGCGTTCGTTGAGACAAATGGTCGCTTTTTGTCTTACTTCTGCCGGCTATCAAGTCAGTGAGGCGGCAGATGGAGTGGAGGCTCTGGAAATCACCCAAGGTCAACAATTTGATTTGATATTGACTGATCAAAATATGCCGCGCATGGATGGGTTGGCCTTTATTGAAAGTTTGCGCACACAAACGGCTTATCAAAAGATACCGATTTTGATGTTGACAACCGAATCAAGTGATGAGATGAAAGCGAAAGGTCGTGCCGCGAAAGCGACTGGTTGGCTGGTGAAGCCCTTTGATCCGGAAAAATTGATCGCAGTCGTCAAAAAAGTTATTAGCTAAGCACTAAGGAAGCATTCGTATGAGCATGGATATTAGTCAGTTTTCCCAAATATTTTTCGATGAAGTCGAAGAATTACTGGACGATTTGGAGAGACTGGTTCTCACCGTGGATGTTGAGATTCCGGATTCCGAAGATATTAACAGTATTTTTCGGATCGCACATTCAATCAAGGGGGGAGCTGCTACTTTTGGCTTCTCTGATTTAATCGATATCACGCATGAGCTTGAATCGATGCTAGACAAAATTCGTCATGGCGAACTTAAATTTACGTCAAGGCATCAAGAGATTTTACTGCAATCACGGGATGTACTGAAAATGCAGATTGACGGACTAAGGCTTAATGCGCCCGTCGATAAGGAAAAAGTAGCCGAAGTGAGAGCAATGGTTGTTGAGGCCATGATTGACGAGTCAGCTTTGTCATCAGCTCATCAGGTACCGGATCTACATAACGAAAAGAATTTGGTCGTTGCAGACTCAGGTTGTACTTATGCACGGCGATTCCAAATTGACTTGCCGGCTATGTCCCAGATAGATGTCGAAGCTTTAATTGATGAGTTATCGTTGCTTGGAGAGCTAACTGTTAGTTCATCAAACCCTGAGAAAACTATTTTGGATCTGTGGACTAACGATGGTAGTTTGGAGATTCTTGCTTTATGTTCTTTTATTCTTGATCCGGATGATGTTCATGTTAGTGAAATTAGCGGTGATAGTGCTCTGAGTAAGAGTGCGCATATTGTCATTCAATCAGAGGAACCAGAAGATTCCGGTTTTGGATTTTTTGATTCACCATCACTATTTGTCGAGCCGATACAGGACGAAATAGTAGTCTCACCTGACGTATCTCTGCCAACTCCAGATAAGTTGCCAGTCAAGAAAATTTCGGTCAAGGCTGATACGGTGACTGCGGTTGCAGAATCCTCTACCGTTCGGGTAAGTATTGAAAAAGTAGACCAACTAATAAATTTGGTTGGCGAACTGGTCATTGCCCATGCCATGATTACAAAACGCGCAGAGGGCCTTGATCCTGCGCAGTATGAAATGTTGTTGAATGGTATTGCCCAGCTCGGCCAGAATAGCCGCAGCTTGCAGGAGTCGGCAATGTCCATGCGAATGATGCCAATGGACGTCGTTTTTTCGAGATTTCCTCGTATGGTTCGTGAGCTTTCAGGTAAGCTTGGCAAACAAATTACTCTGGAAACGAAAGGCAATAGCATTGAACTGGATAAAGGATTGATTGAAAAAATAGTCGATCCACTAACTCACTTGATCAGAAACAGTATTGATCACGGCATTGAAAGTCCGGATATTCGCGCGGAATCCGGCAAGCAAAAAATGGGGTGTTTGAGTTTATCTGCTGCGCATCAAGGTGGTCATGTGGTAATCAAAGTGATTGATGATGGTGCTGGTTTAAATCGTCGAAGAATTCTTCAGAAAGCCGGCGAACAAGGTCTTCCAGTAGACGATGATATGACTGACGAAGACATCTGGAAACTGATTTTTGCCCCGGGCTTTTCAACCGCAGAAACCGTTACCGACGTTTCCGGGCGAGGCGTTGGTATGGACGTAGTTAATCGTAACATCACCAGCCTTGGTGGAACCATTAGTATCCACTCGGTAGAGGGTCTCGGAACCACTACAACTGTTTCGTTGCCCTTAACTTTGGCGATTCTTGATGGCATGTCCGTTAAGGTAGGGGAGGAAACCTATATTCTGCCATTGAGCAATATTGTTGAATCTTTTCAGCCTGTCGCGACTAATGTTAAGGAGATTAGTGGTCAGGGGTCGGTGGTTTATATTCGGGGCGAATATCTCCCCATTATTCCTGTTTTTAAAGTTTTTACCATTGAGCCTATTCATCGACATCCTGTAACCGGTATGTTGGTGGTTATTACTGCTGATGGTCGGAAAGCCGCTCTGCTCGTTGATGAGTTGGTTGGTCAGCAACAAGTTGTTGTCAAGAATATCGAATCAAATTATCGTAAGGTATCCAATATTTCAGGTGCGACTATCATGGCAGATGGGAGCGTATCCTTGATCATCGACGTTAACGGGTTGCTACGGGAACATCATACAAAGACAGGCTCTTAGGCGATTTCTTGCGAATAATATATCCGCGACTTGTTGGTCTTTTTGTTCATTGACGCCGTAATCGTTACGTAGCCAGCTACATACCTGTTTTTTCACCTCGGCAACTGCTTCTGAATCTCTTAATGAGTCTACTGTTGCTGTCCTTGATCACTGTTCCGACGAGATTCTATCTTCCGCCACTTGGGTTATTAATTCTTGAATTTAACCTTAACCATTGACGCGCTTATTTAAAATTTTTAAATAAGACAAGAATCAAAACTTGGTGTGGAAAATTTATTTATAAGAAGATATATTTCAATTTTTTTACCATTTTTAGTGGTCATTTTTTATAAAAGTCAATGTCATAAGTTACTTGGATGAAATTAGATAAAATAAAGGAGCTTATAAAAAGTTGATAATGGCGATTTAATAATTAATTACACATTATTAGTAATAATCCTGTAATAATTTTTATCTATATTGATAAATATACCAAAAAATTCTTCTCGATTTATCGAGAATGCCAAAATCTCTGTCTAAGTAATAAATAATCATCCAGCAACGTCATAAAAATTGACGTTAATTATTCTTCAAATTTTTCAAAAAGCTTATATTCTAATATGTCCATTAAATCCATATCGAAGTTAGTCAGTTTGACGCTCGGAGTTATTTTTATTGGCTTTGCAGTTGCTGTCAGTTGGTCGTTAAATCATCTAAATCAATCTTTTGCCTCGGTCGAATTTTTTGGTCAGCAAAAAGACAAAATTTTTACCCAGGTTAGTCAACCCATTTTTAGTTATTTACTGACGAGTGAAGCCACCATATTGGGTGATGTTGAACAAGCACTCAGTCAAATCAAAGCTGAAGTTGAAGGGCGAGCTAATCTATCTGCCTCTTTACAAGCCCCGTTTATAGCGCTTATCAATGAGTTAGAACAAACGACTTTGGTAGAGCTTACCGCTACCGGTAAGCTGACTGACCCACAAACGCTACTGATAAATAATGAAAAACAACTGTCCAGGCATCTGCAAAAGTTATTGTTATATGTTAATCAAGCAAAAAAAGCATCACTGCCAAAGCAGCAACTTTATTTGCAATTAGTCAGTGATTCCCAGACCAAGCTCATCAATCTTGCAGGTGCAAGGCAAAGTTTTTTTACTTCTCACCAGCAAATGTCAGCAGATAATATTAACCGGCCATTACAAGAGCTGATTACTTTATCCGGTGAATTTAAAAAGTTGCCTTTGCTGGGAGTTATGAAACAAGAGTCATCGGGTAATACTGTTTTTAGTCTAGGTAACCAGTCAGAAAAAAAACAGCTTGAAGATATGGCGATTGAACCCATCCGTGAAATCCCGTCCTTGCTGCAACACTATGGTAAGGATATGGAAGTCGCTTTGAAAGTTGCGCAGAATAAAGTGACAGGCCAGGTAACGGTTAATCAGCAAATCAAAACGCTTCAGGAAAAACTGTTAACGCTGGAAGCTGAACTTACTAGTGAATATCAGTTCTACGAACACCTGATGTTCATCATCATGATAGTATTTTTATTATTGATAATTTCAGCCGTATTGATCTGTATTTTCGGTGGAACGCGAATTTTGCGCAGGGTGTCTGATCTGGAATTAATCATGTCAAAAATTGCCCATACCAGTGATTTGTCTCTGCGAGCTGAAGCGTTGCATACGGATGAAATTGGTAGCATGGCGAGGTCTTTTAATTCGATGGTCGAGAAGCTACAAGAGACATCAACCTTAGTCAGGCAAAAGATTAACGATATTCAAACAATGCTTAAAAATATGCCACAAGGTTTACTGAGTTTTGACGATCAAAACAAGGTGAAATCGGAATATTCCGCTTATTTGGAAAAAATATTGGAGACAGATCAGATTGCTGGTGCTGATTTGATAAAACTGATTTTTGAAAACTCTAATATTGGCTCTGATTCCATGTCGCAAATGTCAGCGGTCTCTGGCGCTTGTGTTGGAGAAGACGCCATGAATTTTGAATTTAACCAGCATTTATTGGTTAATGAAATTGAGAAAGTGATGCCGGATGGTTTGACCAAAGTCCTCGATTTAAATTGGGCGCCGGTGATTAACGATAATGATGTCGTGGAGCAAATACTGCTATGCGTGCGTGACGTAACCGAGTTGCGTAAATTGAGCGCAGAAACCGCAGGGCAAAAGCGAGAACTGGATATTATTGGGGAAATTCTTGGTGTTAATCAGGAAAAATTTCACCAGTTTATTACCTCAACGATCACTTATATCGCCGAGATTGAAAATATCATTCGGGATACTCCGAATGGTAGTCTGGATGCAATTAACATCATATTCAGAAATATTCATACGATCAAAGGCAATGCCAGGACATACGGTCTGACCAATTTAAGTAACCATGTTCATAATACAGAGTCAGTTTATGATGAGTTGCGCCAACCTGATTCCAGTATTGCCTGGGATCAGCTTCGATTACTGGATGATCTGGCACAAGTACACCAACTGGTTGAGCATTATGCCAAGATTAATGAAGTTAGTTTGGGTCGAAAAGGACCGGGCCGCAAAGGTAGTATTGAAAAATACGTTATGGTTGATAACAAGCAAATTCAAGAAACCATCAAATTACTGGAAAAAGTCAGTTATTCCAATGTCCACGATTTGATGGTGGCAAAAAACGCGGTACACAGCATGCTAAGGCAACTCGGAACAGAGTCCCTTGATACGGTTTTTTCTGCAATTGTTGAATCGTTGCCGGCGTTGGCAGAAAGCTTGGGGAAACAAGAGCCTAAGGTGTTAATAAATAATGGAACGCTGCTACTGAAAAGTAAAAGTGTTGGCGTGATTAAAGATATTTTTACGCATTTATTCAGAAATTGTGTTGATCATGGCTTGGAAATGCCTGCTGAGCGATTGGCTAATGATAAGCCGATACAAGGATGTATTGATGTGTCCATTGAAGTGGACGGTGAATTACTCAAAATATCTATCAACGATGACGGTTGTGGTCTTGCCCTGAACAAAATTCGTCAAAAGGCTTTGGATAATGGACTGCTACAGGAAAATGAAAGCTTGAGTGATGAACAAATCGCAGCGCTGATTTTTCTGCCCGGATTTACTACGGCTGACAAACTTACCGACATCTCCGGACGGGGTGTTGGCATGGATGCAGTTATTGGTTTTGCCAGAAAAGAGGGTGGACATGTAAAAATCAATTTTCTGGACAATAAGGACGGCTTTGATCAACGAACTTTTGAAACTGTTGTGTATCTTCCCGGTCATTTTGCTGTGAGTGCCAAAGCCCCAATAATGGTGGCCGCATGAGTTATCAATACACATTTAATCGGCAGATTGCGTACCGTATTTTGCTGTTAACGGTCTTTACAGAAGTTAATAAGCCTTTTGTTTACCTCTTGAGTTATTAAAGCCAAACTGACATGCAAATTACAATTTTGGCTTTTATTTTGGGATGTGTATTGGCATCCGGCCTTAGCGTCGCTTTACTTATACGTAGCAATAAAAAAAAACTTGGAGAGTCAATACTGACACACCAGGCTGCAGTTGATATTTTGACGATGAAACTCGTTAAGGCCAAAGAAAAAATAGATAACTATAAAGAAGAGCTGCAATTAAAAGTTACGGATATGGATTATCACGTGGAGCAGTCAACGCGCTTGGAGCAAGAAAAAACTGAATTATCAGCTCAAGTTAACCAGCTCCTGCAAAAGCATGAGTTAGCGCTTGATCTTTTGCAAGAAGAAACCGAAAAGCAATTGAGCCTTAACAAGCAGGAGCTGGAATTAAATCATCAATTGCAACAATCAGTGCTGCTGGAACAAGAACAAATAAAGCTTCTTGAACAAATTAATCAGCTTCAACAAAAACATGATGCTGAGTTGAATTTTTCTGAAGAGAAAAGAAATGCTGAACGACTGGATTTTCTTGAAAAAGCCGGTTGTCTGGCAGATAAAATAAGTCAGGCTACTAAATTTGCGGAAGTCTTTGAGCGTTGGCATACCGACATGAATACGTTGATGACTCAGAATATGGAAATGCATCAGCAAAATGACAAGTTTGCCATGATTGTTCAAACTATCGTGATCTTGTCATTGAACGCAGCTATTGAAGCCGCCAGAGCCGGTGAAAGTGGGCGCGGATTTGCCGTTGTGGCCATTGAAATTCGTAAACTTGCCACTGATTCAGAAGCGCTTTCCAAGAACTATGGCAAGAATCTGTACAAGAACGACTTGATAACTACCGCGACTTTTCAGGATATACAGTCGGGCGGAAAAATGATTACCTCTGCTTTGATTGGCCTTGACGTAACCGGTAAAAACCTGATTAACAGTCTACAGCTGAGATAAACGCATATGATCAGTGAGCAGGCGAAAATTGGGTTTGAACATATTTTCAAAAAAGCAGTGATGGCTAATATTACGGTATCTCCTGATGATATTTGTGAAATAGAAGCCATCAATAACCCGGAAGAAATTAGTGAAGGTGAATTTTCTGTCCTGACAATTTCATCGACCTCTTTTCGGTTATTGACGCTTTTTCATTTTAATAATAATGCGGCCACAAAAAAATATTTTGAAAAAAATTCCTGTCTTGATGCCGAAGCCGAAGATAACGGCGCATTTCTCGATATTTTTCAGGAGTTTTGTAATATTTGTTGTGGCGCCATGAATAGGGAACTAAACCAAACTTATTTTTTTTTGGGGATGTCAACGCCTTATATATTGTTAAGACAGTGTGCAGATTTCGTTTCGGCTCTTGATCCAGGGTATGTCAATTATTACCGGATCACTATTAATCATTCGTTAGTGTTACATGCCACTTTGTGCCTCTGTGATTATAGTGATGTGGATTTTACCGTTGATACCAGTGAAGTTGAAGACAACACGGGTGAGCTGGAATTTTTTTAAAAGCTGATTATTAAGGGATTTAAGTATGAGTGATGTAACACCATTAGTAAGCAAGGTCTTTGTTTTGGAGAATGCTTCAGAGGCTCTTGGACATATTAAGCAATTCTGTGATCAAAACAGGCTTATTGGTCTGAAGGTCATTTATGCCAGTAATATTATGGCCATTTTGAATTCCAATGTTGATTTGGGCGCGATTTTATTGGCTGAAGATTATTGTGATTCACTGGACAACACCATTGATTTGGCACGTCAAATAAATAGGGCAAGACCTGAATTACCGATTGTGCTGCGTAGAACATCGCCAGCCACTTTTGATGAGTTGTCAGAAAAACAACGTAAACTGTTTTGTGCGACGTATACAATTGATGACCTGTCACCACTTAAGAAAGTTATCGATGAATATATCTTTAGTCTTGTTTATCCCAATGCCTTGGTCAGAGGAATTTCGGATATTACAGTAAGCGCGTTGGCAAATCAGTTTAAGCATCTTAAAGCGAGTGCCCAAACCCCTTATATTGTTAGAGATCGGATCATCTTCGGTGAGGTATTTAGTCTTATTCCGTTGGCAAGCAGTTGGTGCAGGGGACATATGATGTTGCAGGCAGAAGAGAGTGCTATTCTCGATATACTAGGGTTTGATGAGTTAACCAACGAGGAAAATCCAGCTAACTTTAGAACAGTCAATAATGTGTTGGGGGAAGTAACTAATCTTGTTTGGGGATCCTTTAAGACACATTTTATTGCTATCGATGATCCAGGCCCAGGTTCGACATCGGAAGTACCCATGGTCATCAATCATCAACATAAATACATTTCATTTGGTTCTGAAAATCCGCATCTTTGTTTTAAATATACCTTAGCGGATGAAAGTAAGGATTACTGTATTTCGATTTATCAATGGTTTGTGTTCAATTTATATTGGTCCCCTGAGGATTTTAAGGAAATTAAAGCATCGGTTGATGATTTTGTTGACTCGGGTGAACTGGAATTATTTTAATAACTGTATTTGGAAAATTATTTTATGGCAAAGATTTTAATCGTTGATGATTCCAGCACTGTCAGAGATGAGGTTGGTGGTTTTTTGACAAAAAATGGCTTGAAGGTTATTACTGCAGTTGATGGCAAAGATGGTCTTAGCAAGTTAAAAGCCAATCCTGGCATCAAACTTGTGTTGAGTGACGTCAATATGCCTAATATGGATGGCTTAACCATGGTTGAGAAAATTCGTAGTGAGCTTGGAAATAGCACTGTCAGTGTGATCATGCTAACGACAGAGAGTAATCCAAATTTAAAAGAACGAGGCAAAGCTGCCGGCGTTAAGGGTTGGATCGTCAAGCCATTTAAGGGCGAGAGTGTCCTTGAGACATTTAAGAAGTTGTCGGCTTAAATTAACCGGATCCAGGACTGGTAAGCGCAATATTTATTAATAGTTAAGACTCTCAGATAAATAACTTCGATGCCAACAGATACCATCCCTTGAAGGGATGTTATCTGTGTCGACTTAGTGAGGTGTATTGGGAGTTTAATTTCTGAAAGTCTAAATATACTAAATTCAATTGTAGATATTTCGATTTGCCGGGTTACATCCTCCGGGGTACAAGCGCTGTCGCTAACCCTGGCTACGCGACTGGTAGAATAGCATCGCTTTTTATCAGTGAGAATTGCTGATCTAAAATTGACCGGTAAGATTTACAGCGCCATTGTGTTAACATTTGCTTATTTGTACAAGCCGGTAATGCTGCATGAGTATCATGCTTGTACTTCGGCGTTGAATTTAACAACGTCATAATTGCCAAGGAACCTCAATGTCCGCTAACCGTCCTGTTGTAATGTCATTTTCCGGTCATGATCCTAGCGGAGGCGCGGGCATTCAGGCTGATATTGAGACGCTGGTGAGTCATCAGTGCCATTCTGCCAGTGTTATCACGGCTTTGACCGAGCAAGATACCCGAAATGTAAAAAAGCTGATTCCGCAAAGTCCCGAAAACATTATCAGTCAGGCCAAGACCTTACTGGATGATTTGCCTGTTAATGTTTTTAAAATCGGTTTAATCGGGCATCATGAAACAGCGATTGCCATCTACGCGATTTTAAAACAATATCCGCATATTCCGGTTGTTTTTGATCCGGTATTGGCGGCCGGTGGTGGTACTGAACTGTCTAATGACCGACTGATTGCCACTATTGTTGATTTACTGTTGCCTTGCACTACCGTGTTAACGCCCAATAGCGAAGAAGCCCGCAGACTGGCAGGATTTGATGACCTGGAAGAATGTGGCTTGGAATTGCTGGAGCAAGGCTGTGAATATGTGCTGATTACCGGAACGCATGAAACGACACCGGCAGTCAGTAATCAATTATTTCATGACAACCGTAGCTGGGAAACCTATACCTGGGACAGATTACCCGCCAGTTATCATGGTTCCGGTTGTACCCTGGCTACCAGTATTGCTGCCTTAATGGCGCATGGCCTGGAACCTGTTCAAGCCGTTATGGAGGCTCAGGAATATACCTGGAATTCGTTAAACAGTGCTTATAAACCAGGACGAGGGCAGTTTATTCCCAACCGGTTTTTCTGGATGGAAGACGATACATGAGATTTCCGGCACGTGGCCTTTATGCCATTACCCAGACTGACAATAAATCTGCCGAGACGATAATTAATGAAGTTATTGCGGCGATTAGCGGCGGTGCAGTGATTGTGCAGTATCGTGATAAAAATCCGCTTGACGCTGATTTTTTAGCGAAAGAATTGGTTAAAGTCTGCCATCAGCACAAGGTTCCTTTGCTTGTTAATGATGATGTTGAGTTGGCTTTCAGGGTGGGCGCTGATGGTGTCCATCTAGGCAAAGAAGACGGTGCAATTGCTCAGGCAAGAAAACGTTTAGGTAACAACGCCATCATTGGTATTTCCTGTTATAACTTTATTGAACAAGCTTTGGAGGCACAAGGGCAGGGGGCAACTTACGTTGCTTTCGGGCGCTTTTTTCCGTCATCCTCGAAGCCACTGGCAGCCCCTGCGCAAATTGAGACGTTGCAACAAGCCAAACTTTTATTGACTATCCCCATTGTCGCCATAGGCGGTATTTTACCGGAAAATGGTGCACAATTACTGACCGCAGGAGCCGATTTGTTAGCCGTTATCGGTGGCTTGTTTGAGCATCAACCCGAACAATCAGCCCGAGCTTATCAGGCTTTGTTTGATTAAATCTAATCCCGGCTAATGATGGATTCCTTAAACCAGGCTTTGGTTATTTGGCTCTCACGGGCATGATCAATTATTGGTGCCGGATAATTACCGGGATGGTGCTTTTTGTCCCATTGATGGATGGTTTTTGGTGATAACGCTTTAAGCTCTGGTATCCAGTGATAAATATAGTGGCATTCAGCGTCAAATTTTTGTTGCTGTAGCCAGGGGTTAAATATTCTGAAATAAGGTTGGGCATCACAGCCGGTTGATGCGGCCCACTGCCAGTTGCCGTTATTGACACAGGGATCATAATCAATTAAATGTTGGGCAAAATAACGCTCACCCCAACGCCAGCTGACGCGTAAATCTTTGACCAAAAAAGAGGCAACTATCATGCGCAGTCGATTGTGCATAAAGCCTGTCGCATTTAATTCACGCATTCCCGCATCGACAATAGGGAAGCCGGTTTTACCTTCGCTCCAGGCTTGAAAATAATCGCGGTTATTATCCCACTGCAGATTGGCAAATTTTTCCAGAAACGGCCGGCCAAAAATTTGTGGAAAATGATAGGCAATATGCGTGAAAAAATCGCGCCAATATAATTGCCTTAACAGAGGATGTTCAGTGCCGAGCTCTTCAGTAATGGCATAATAAATTTCCCGGACCGAACAGGTACCAAATTTTAAATGTGCGGACAGTTTGCTGGTGCCATCCAGCGCAGGAAAATCACGCGTATTTTGATAATCGGCTTGTTTCTTGAGCTGGTCGAGAATAGTAAGGGCCTGATCACGGCCACCCTGAAGGACATCCGGCTTTGATGCTATTAACGGCAAACCCAGCTGATTGACGGTAAATTCAGACGCAGATGTCAAGAAGTGGTTATTGGTTAATGCATGCGGCAAGGGTACGGGGAATTGTCTCGCATTATTATAAAATGCCGTAAAAACTTTATAGGGCGTTTGGTCGTTTTTAATGGCCTGTTCAGGTTCATTAAGTAACGCATCAGTCAGTACATGTAAGCTTATGCCCAATTTTTGACAGACATCCGCCAGTTCATCATCGCGCCGTCGACTAAAAGGCGTGTAATCACGGTTAATAAATACGGCTTGTATGTGCTGCTGATCATACAATTGGCGTAAAACCTGCTCTGGTGCATCATGATAAAGCGCTAATTTGGCACCGACTGTTTGTAATTGCTGTTGAAGATCGTCAATAGACTGCAACATAAATTGCAATGCAGGTTTACTTTGATAAGGATGCGGCTCTATTTGTCTGGGATCAAAAATAAAACAGGGTATCACCTGTTTGGAAAGGCGGAGTGCTTCATTAAGTGCGGTATTGTCATGTACACGCAAATCACGGCGGAAGATAAATAAGGCGTTTGCGTAGAGGGTCATTTACAGTTCTGTAGATAATAGTAAGGTTACTTTATAAACAAGGGAAAAGACTGTCGTTGAATTTAGGGATATAGAAAATACTAATGTGCCGCTTAGGTAATTAAATCTTTTAGAGCGGTAATTGTAAATTATCGGCTGGTATTTTAACTAATACAATCCCGTTTAATCAATCATATGTGCTTTTTGCAATTGTAGACGTAGTGCTTCCACACGTTTACGATTAACTCCAAAGTCACTATGGCCGGTACGTGAAGCCGAGCGGATATGGATAACATTGGTGTCGGTATCAATAATAACGTTAATGTCATCGACAAATTGAAAAATCAGGCTGGTTGCCTCGGCATGAAGCGTATCGGCAGTTTCATGGGTAATAACCATGCGATTCTGGTTGTTAATAGCCTCTTTTAATGCCTGCCAGGCTTTGTCACGGTCATCGCTAATTTTAAAAGGTTCAATAAAATGCTTGGCATCCTGTGCTTGACTGGAAACACAGTTAGGGCTGTCTCTGCAGAGTGGTAATATTTTTTTTGACGCTGAATTTACCGGATTTATTGTGCTGAGTGTCATAAGGATAATATAAAAAAAGATTTTAAATATCATAAAAAAAGTCGCGCATAAAAATTTTTTAAATAAAAAATGTAACACCCAATGTTACATAAATTTTAGAAGAGTCAAATTGTTGCATGATGTTTTTAAATTTGGTTTATATGAGTTCCCATATAAATAAATTCGATGTTAAAAGATACCATTCTTTCAAGGGATTACGGGTTATTATTCATAAAGTTACAGTGACGTAAGCGGGAAGTTTAATTTTTGAGAGTTTATAGCTGTTTTAAATAATTTCACCAGATATCAGCGTTAAGGTGCTGATTTATAGCTTTAAATTTATATATACAGGATTCGCTAAGCACCATTAAAATCCTGTTAAAAAATACTGTTTTTTTTATATATGACCACTTTTAGGAAACACACTCTTTCCATAAAATAAATAATTTTGCTATTTCTGAATTTAACTTTATATTGGCTGAGTGTTAAATCCTATTACGCACTATTACGCAGGAAGGTCATATGAAATCAAATTATATCTCAGTAAAACGTTCTTTTTTGGTGTTATCCATTGCGGTTTTTGCAACGCTATTTATTAGTCCGGTCGCCTCTGCAAGTGATTACGAAACCCAGTGTTTTAATGATGTTCAAGGCAAGATACCTTGGTCTGATGAAAAAATTAATTGGGAACCGGAAAATGTAAAACAACTTTGTAAAGGTACCACTAAACCATCCGAGCCCGGCCAATGCTTTCTGAGTGTCAAATCAGGTCAAGTAGAATGGGGTAAAGGCAATAAAGTATGGGAGTGGAAAAATATCATTAATCTTTGTGCCGGAACGAATAACGCCAAAGAAAGAGTCGATTGTTTTACTAAAGGTGTCAATGCTGGTGCCGACTGGAGAGACGTTATCTTGTCGTGCCAACGTAGTGAAAATATCCAGTCAAAAAAGAATGAGTTAATGAATTAATTAGAGATCATGCTTTTTGTCGACAGTTTTATGGCTCGGGCATAATATTTATGCCCGACTTATAATAATAATTAAACATAGCCAAGCTATCCTTTTTCAAGGCGGTAGCCAAAATAGATTTAAGGTGTGGAAATTAAATAAAATGAATGTTTTGACGCAGTATTTTTACTCGTGTTTACCAAGTTCATAGTATAAAATTACCATTCCTAAAGTGGCAATAGTAATAATGTTAGTGCCATTGGGAGTATCAGCAAAAAATAATAATTTAAGTTGAGTCATATTCTCAACCGGGAAGGGTATTGCAGTGCAAATTAAATTTTCATTTGATTCATCCAAGCCGATTGCTGGTGAAGCAAGTATTGAGATCGATAAACCGATCAATGATGTCTTTGCTTACATAGGAGAACATTTCTATGATAATTATCCTAAATGGGCATTAGAGGTTGTTGAATTGGAACCATTGGACGGTAACAAGGTTTTTGTCGGTGCCAAAGCAAAGCAGGTTCGTGAAGATAATGGCTCAAAAGTTGAATCGGTTTTTGAAATCACCGATTATCAGCCGGCCATGAAGCTCATTTTTAAAGGCTTGACTGAACCATATACTCATAGTTATCTATTGGAAAGTAGCCAGGAAAAACAATGTACGCGGTTGACTTTTCGTTTTGAATTAGCAGAAATCGACGTCTTTATGCGGCCATTTCAAAAATTGATTCGTTCCGCCATTGAAGATGGCGCAGAAAACACCGTTGAAAACATTAAAAAATTACTCATCACTGATCGCAACCAAAATTTGACTGCGTCATAATATTACAAGAATTGGAGTTTAAATATGTCTTTTATTGTTGAAAAAGATAGCGGTCTTATTCCGCAAGTGCTTTCCGCTATTTTAGATGAGTGTATTAATGGCGTAACGTTAGCCGATCCGGATTTAGACGACGCTCCAATTATTTACGCCAATAAAGCCTTTGAACGTTTAACGGGTTATACCCAGGAAGAGATCATTGGTCATAATTGTCGTTTTCTTCAGGGTGAGGATAGGGATCAAGCCGGACGTTATCAAATTATTGAGGCAATGAAAATTCATGAGCCTGTTGAAGTAACATTGCGTAATTATAAAAAAGATGGAACCTTGTTTTTCAATCGCTTGAAAATAACTCCCTTGTTTGATAAAAAACATCGGGTTATTTATTATCTGGGCGTTCAGTACGACATAACCAAACAGGTTGACGCAAGCAATGAAATCAAAGAGCTGAATGATTTATTAGCCGCCATAACGAATAAATAATCACGTTTTTTTAAATAAAGCCAAATAAAATATAAAGGTAAGTTTATGAATGCAACTGATAGTAACGGAGGCATGTTTTTTAATGAAGCTTTATTTGGTCTTGCCATGTTGGCTTTTATTTTATTGGTGATTATTGAGAAGCGGATTCCTTACCGAGAATTTCCTAAGAAAATTTTTAAAGAATCGTTTGCGACCAATACCACTACATTTTTGGTTAATAATGTTATTTTGACCGTATTAAGGGCTTCATCACTGTTTATTGTCGCGCAGCAATTTGCATCGTACGGGATATTTGGTGGTTTGCCTGATGGTCCATTAAAATGGCTGCTGGCATTCGCTTTTTTTGATTTGGCCATTTATCTTTGGCACGTTGCCAGTCACACTTATCCGACTCTGTGGCGATTTCATAAGGTACATCATAGCGACAAAGGCTTTAATGTTTCTACCGGTTTTCGATTTCACGTTTTTGATTTACTGCTGGAAATTATTTATAAGTGTGTATTTGTTGTCATTATTGGCGTCAATGCGTATTTGATACTTTCTATTGAGATTGTTGAGTTATTTTTTATCATGTTTCATCATGCCAATATTCGTGTTCCCAAAGAAGAGCTTATTTCGCAAGTATTTATTACGCCATCGCTGCACCGAACACATCATTCAACCTTGCGTAGTGAGCACGACAGTAATTACGGCATTGTTTTTTCACTCTGGGATCGTATTTTTGGAACTCGAAAAGAACTGGTTCCTGAGCATATAGGTCTTGATTTAATTGAAGCTGATAACTTTATCCAACTGTTTTCGCTGGCATTTATTACTGAAATTAAAATTAAAAAATTATGGAACCGGATTCCCAGAGGGAAAAAATAATGGTTAACTGTTCTGGTTTGTTGGTGTAGCCATGCAAAATAAGTTCCATTCTGCTTAACTTATGGTGTGCTGCCCACGCCTGCTAAATGCAATATTATTAAGTCGAGAACCATAGAGAGAGAAAAACTCTCCTGAACAACGGTATTAATTGACTGTTAGGTAAATTTAACAATGATAATTAAAACAGAAAAAGCTATTCCCGCTAGTGAGATTACCGATCCTTTGGTTTTTAACAAGCGACGTCAGATAATTAAAGCAATGTTGGCGACTATGTTGACCGGTTCGGGTATTGTTCCGGCGCTGGCTAATAACAATAAACCGGTCTGGGGGGATTTGCCAAAAAGTAATTTATCTAACGATTCTTTACTACTTACGCCGGCTGAAATTATTAAAAATCATACCAATTATTATGAGTTCTCCTTTAATAAAACCGATGCAACAACGTTAGCGCAAAGTCTGCCTGTTGATCCTTGGTCAGTAGAGATCAGTGGCGAAGTAGAAAAGCCGGGTAGTTATTATTTGGAAGATATTCTACGTCAGCAGACGCTTCAGGAGCATATCTATCGTTTTCGTTGTGTGGAAGCGTGGTCAATGGTTGTTCCCTGGGTTGGTTTTTCGCTGGGTAGTTTATTAAAAATGGTTAAACCTTTATCAACAGCCAATTTTGTAAAATTTACTACGGTTTATCAACCAAAAATAATGCCTAGTCAAGCTAATAATACCATGCTGGAATGGCCTTATGTTGAAGCACTACGTATGGATGAAGCCATGCACCCTTTAACGATATTGGCTGTTGGGATGTACGGCGATACTCTGCCAAAGCAAAATGGTGCGCCATTGCGTTTGGTTGTGCCTTGGAAATACGGTTTTAAAAGCATTAAAGCGATTGTAAAAATTGAGTTGTTAAAAAGACCGCCCACGACAACCTGGAATAAATTCGCACCTAACGACTATGGTTTTTACGCGAATGTAAATCCGGAAGTTGCCCATCCACGCTGGAGTCAAAACAGTGAGCGCCAATTAGGCAGCAGTTTTTTTACCCCACGTCGACAAACTGAATTATTTAATGGTTATGGTGAGCAAGTCGCATCATTGTATAGTGATATGGACTTACGGCACTTTTTCTGATGGTTTTTCAATACAACAAGTTGCAGTCCTTAACTATAATCGCTTGTTTACTGCCCTTGCTATTGTTGTTGGTTGATATTGCTTTCAATAATTTAGGCGCAAATCCCATTCAAGCATTGCATATGCGTTTGGGAGATTGGTCGTTACGTTTCTTATGGCTGACATTGGCTATTACGCCTATCCAATCAGTTACAAAATGGCGTGGTATGACCGATTATCGGCAAATATTAGGGCTGTATGTTTTCTTTTATGCAACCTTGCATGTACTGGTCTACTTGCTGGTAGATCATGCTTTGGTGTGGCATATTATTGGCATTGATATTATTGAAAGCTCTTACATCTGGCTGGGAATTCTGGCTTATTGTATTATTTTTCTACTTGCGCTGACATCGCCCAAATGGGCTAAAAAGCGCATGGGTAAAACCTGGAAAAAACTCCATCGCTTGATTTATATTGCAGCGGGTGCCGCTATCCTCCATTATTACTGGCAGCTTAAAGGTAATCTTGCAGAGCCACTGTTCTATTTAATCATCATTATATTATTACTGAGCTTTCGTGTTGCCGTCTGGTTTAAAAACCGTAAATTTAATAAAATGATGATCCCGACCGGCCAAAAGGTGCAGGTGATGGTGGCAAAACAAGTGGTAATGTCCGAAACAATCCGTGAACCACAAGTAACCATATTAAAAAGCGATATGAAGCGCTGATTCCAAGATGATATCCAAGAATTAATAGTCCCAAAGTGGCGCAGGATATTTATTTATAACGACTGCAGGGACAGATATTTGCTCCTGTAAACTCTGCATTCACCATATCCCTGTGGATTATGCAGGAGTTATATAGCCATGGATGGTAGAAGGTAGAGTCGCGTATGGAACAGCGATCGAGAGCACCAACAGTAGGCTTCTTAAGAAACGCAGGGAGCAGTTGCCAAGGCACGAAGTTTTCAATGCATTGAATAAAGAGCATTATTTTTCTTCTTGTTCTTCGTGCCTTCGTGGTGAATAATGTTTTTAACCCGTTTTTTATAATACTTTCACAATCTCGTAAGCTTAAATCCCCCCTCTCTTAAATAACCATGATAAAAAAAATTCCTATCGGTATTAGCAGTTGTCTACTGGGTGAACAAGTGCGCTTTGATGGTAGTCATAAACGTGATGCCTACATTGTTGGTACGCTCAGTAAATATTTTGATTTTCATCCCTATTGTCCGGAAGTCGCTATTGGCTTGGGTGTCCCTCGCCCTACCATTCATTTGGTAAAAATCGATAACACCATACGCTGTGTGGGGATTAAAAATCCGGAACTGGATTTAACCGCCCGTTTAAGTGATTATGCCGGGCAGCAAAAAAAGTCTCATGCCGATTTATGCGGTTATATTTTAAAAAAGGATTCACCCAGTTGCGGTATGGAGCGCGTTAAAGTTTATGTAGGTAATCAGCCGCACAGAGAAGGTTTTGGTATTTACGCTCAGGAGATGATGCGCAATAATCCGCTTTTGCCGGTAGAAGAAGAGGGGCGATTAGGCGATCCGGGATTGCGTGAGAATTTTATTCAGCGTGTTTATGTGCTTTATCGCTGGAAACAATTACTAGCCGAAGATCTTACCCCGCAAAAATTGACGCATTTTCATGCCCGTCATAAATTGATTATTATGAGTCATGCCGATTACCGCGAAATGGGGCAATTATTAGCGAGTTTAACAAAGGACAATTTGTTACCGATTGCTGAGCGTTATATTTTCATGTTAATGAATATACTTAAAATAGTTGTTAACCGCAGTAACCACGTTAATGTGTTGCAACATATTCAGGGCTACTTAAAAAAGGAGTTAAGCATTGATGATAAGGCGGAGTTGTGCGAAATTATCGAGCGTTATCGAAATGGAGAAATACCGCTGATTGTACCGTTGACAGTGCTTAAGCATCATTTTCGTAAATCCCCTGATATTTATATTGATGAATCTTATTATATGTCGCCTTATCCACAGGAATTACAGCTTATTAATCAGTTGTAATCGACGTAAAAATCAGTCGATTATAAGGCTGATTGATGACTTTTTTGTTAAAAAAACTTCTATAACTTATGGCAAAAATCTTAATTATTGGTTGCGGCTCTATCGGTATGCAACTGGCACAAGACCTTTCGGCTAAAGGCCACCAGGTAACCGGACTAAAACGAAATCCGCCGACTACCGCTACCGGTTACGTTAATTATTTTACTGCGGATATATCGTCAGCTGACGACATTAAAGACTTGCCCGCAGATTTTGAGGTGGTGTATTTTATTGTTTCGCCGGATGGTCGAAATAAAGAAAGTTATCAGGCTGTTTATGAGTCGGGATTGAATAATCTACTAGATAGATTTTCCAGGGAAGGCGCTAATCCTCAATGGATTTTTGTTTCATCAACCGGCGTTTATGGGCAATCGCAAGGTGAATGGGTCGATGAGAATTCTGTGGCGCAACCGGAAAACATTACCAGCCAACTCATCAGACAGGCAGAACAAAAACTGATGGATACCGATATCAATAATATCGTGGTTCGTTTTTCCGGAATTTATGGGCCAGGTCGCGAGTATCTGTTAAAAACGGCCGCGCAAGTACCCGCCATACAAAAAAATCCATCTTATTTTACTAACCGTATTAATCAGTTGGATTGTGTTGGTGTATTGGTATTTTTACTGGAATGTCGTCTGGCGGGTAAGGCTTTAGAGCAATGCTATATAGCCAGTGATGATGATCCTGCATCAATGTGGGATGTTATGGTCTGGCTTACCGAACATATGGACTGCCCATCGCCTACGGTTAAAAGTACCGGTAATGACAGCGTTATGAATAAACGTTGTAATAATCAACGCTTAAAAGCCTTGGGGTATAAATTTCACTATCCCGACTTTAAAGCCGGTTATATTGAGTTGATAAAATGAATTATTTGCCAGTGATATTACTGATTTTATTGGCAATATTTGGCATTAGTATTGAAATAAGTCCTGCGGCACAAGCCTGGCAGTTATTTACCGGGTTTCACCTCGCCGGTTTGTCGGCAATGGTTTGGATGTCTTTATGGGGACTAAAAAAGTTGCCGACAAAAGATAAACGTTATGGCTTTATAATTTTACAGTTACTGGCATTTCGCATCGCCTATTTCCCGATTGTAGTTTTTTCAGCAACGGTGGCTTGTTACTCGGAGTTATTGCTGCAACAATTTTTTGGAAACTGGCCGATAACGATATTTCCGGTTTTCTTTGTCAGTGCCGCTTTGTTGTTTGCAATGATTGGTTGGATTTTATTTTTGGCGCTTAACGGTAAAATCGTGCTTTATGGGCTACTGATTGTTTTGGGTATGCCGGCTCTGTTGATTTCATTTGCCGACACCAAAGACCTGACCTTTTTACCGGATAATAATTGGTTGGATATAAAGCCTTTGCCGCCGGTCAGTCTTCCGCAGGCAAACCCCTATTTATCAGGACTTACATCAAAAAACGGCAGTGCCGGACAAAAAATGATTAGTTTGGCTGGTAGCGTACTTTATGACTTTATCCCTAAAGCACCGTGGTCTCAAATGGTTCAGGGAATACTTGAGCAGGAGTTTAGAAACCATCCTGATGGCAATTCACACGATCAGTTAACTGACCATTACGCTGCTTTTTTGGCAGCTCATCAGGCAATCAAATCAAGATAATAGAAGTTATATTGAGAACAGCATCTTATTCACCACGAAGACACGAAGAACACGAAGAAAGAAAAAATTTTGTGTTTTTCGTATCTTTGTTGTGAGCAGCTTTTAAAATTAAGCTTCCGTTTGTTGCAGACTGGCCAAATCAATAACAAAGCGATACTTTACATCACTTTTTACCATGCGATCAAAGGCTTCGTTAACTTGCTGAATAGGGATGATTTCGATATCCGAAGTAATTGCATTTTCAGCACAGAAGTCAAGCATTTCCTGGGTTTCTTTCAAGCCGCCAATTAGCGAGCCGGCAATGGTACGACGCTTAAAAATCAGGTTGCCGATAGAAGGTGAGGGATGTGGCTGATCAGGCAAACCGACCAGACATAATGTACCATCACGTTTTAGTAAGGCCGTGAAAGCATCCAGATTATGCGGTGCAGCGACGGTATTCAGGATAAAATCAAAGCTGGCAAGATGCTTTTCCATTTCTTCCGGATTTTTGGAGATCACTACTTCATCAGCGCCGAGTCGTTTGGCATCTTCAGTTTTACCGGGTGACGTGGTAAAAAGTACAACATGAGCGCCAAAGGCATGGGCAAATTTTATTGCCATGTGGCCTAGTCCACCCAAACCAACGATACCAACTTTATCGCCTTTACCGACATTCCAATGTCTTAATGGCGAATAAGTGGTAATTCCCGCGCATAACAAAGGGGCTACTGCTGCCAGATCCAGTTTGTCTGAAACATGCAGTACAAAATCCTGGTCAACGACGATTTGTTTGGAATAGCCACCGTAGTTAGTGCCACCGCTATGCTTGTCGGGGCTGTTATATGTAAACACTGCACTATTACAAAATTGTTCCTGATGATCGTTACAATCCGGACACACCTTACAAGAGTCAACCAGACAACCGACACCAACGCTATCGCCAATTTTAAACGCGGTTACTGCGTTACCTATGCGGGTAACTTTACCCACAATTTCATGACCGGGCACCATAGGAAATGCAGCGTTGCCCCACTCGTTGCGTACCTGATGAACATCGGAATGACAAACCCCGCAAAAAAGGATCTCAATTTGTATATCGGTCGGTAAAGGCTCGCGTCGTTCGAAGCTGAATGGTTCCAATGGTGACTTGTTATCATGGGCAGCATAACCAATAGTTTTTTGCATAAAGCGCTCCGGATAGTGATAAAAAACAAAAATCGTATTTAAGTATTTAATTAAATACAGATTTTATTTATGGTAATCCAATATTGCATAAAATAACAACTTTGCAACTTTTTAAATTAAAATTTCTGGCAGTTTTGATTACATCAAAACACCGTTTATCGGTTCGAGTGGCACAAGAGTCGTGGTTTCTCCAAGCTGTTGCCTTAAGTCGATCTCAATGGTTCGGCACAACGCCGACATCGGAGTGTCATTGATACGGTTTTCAAACGGATCGCGAAGTTCCGTACCCAAGCGTTCGATGGTTACGAACAAGAAAGCCAACAGGGTTTCCGTGATCATTGCCACGACATCGAAAAGATCGTTTTCAATCAGACAAAAGGGAATAAGTATTGCCAGTAACCAAACAAAAATACGGGTATGAAAATTAAAACGATCAGGAAATGAACTGCGCTTTATTCGCTCACAGCCACCCTGAATATCATTAAGAAGGTTTAGAGAGCTATCCAGTTGAAGGAGAATTTGTTGTTCGCCCCAATTCTTACCGGTTAATGCACCCAGAACTTTGGCCTGTTTTTGCAGCAGTTGAGTCATAACATTACCGGCACTTTTTAAGTCAGTTATTTCACTATCGGGTAAAAATTGAGCCATAAATCGCCAGTCCTTTTCTGATAGTTTACCGCCTGAGCGTAAGCTGATTCTCAATATATTGACGAAAGCAATATGCCGATAAAGTAGTTCTTGATGAAACTTTGCCGCACTTTCCTTGTTGGTAATATTGGCGATACGTTTATCGGTTAACAAAGTGGTAATTTGCCGGCCCAATGATCGGCTGACATTGACAAGCTGTCCCCATAATCGTCTGGCTTCCCACCAACGGTCATAACTTTGGTTGATTTGAAAGGCAAGAAATATCGACATTGCGGTGATCAATACGCCCAAAGGTAATGAGGGTAAAGCGGTTTGTTGCACCGGCAGGTATTCATAAATAACTTCTGTACCAACAGTCAGTGAAGAAAATAACAGTAAAGTAGTCCAGTCATCGCGCAGGGCACGAAGAACGGTGGTTCCACCACGAATAATCATTTTTTTTAATACCGGATTTGAGGGAATGGAAATAGGCGATAAATCCAGAAAGCTGTCCATCACATAAACAGGTGTGTTTTTATTATCAATCCACAATGTTTAGCAATGTGTCTTTTAAGTCATTGGAAAAAGGTTCCTTGCCAAACCAGATGTTCAGGTAAGCCAGGCTTTGTGCAGGATCATCCAAAGTGGCCAGCAGTTTACTGTTTAGTTGTAGTTTTAAGCCGGTTTTTGGATCATAAACAAGATCATAGTAATCACCTTCCTTGATATCCTGATAATGACTGTTGAAGGCGTCAAACTCAGCTTGCCAGTCAGCGTATTGTTGGCCAAGATTAATTTTCAGATATTCTTCTGAAGCGTCTTTAAAAGCTTTTGCCGGTATGGCTTTTTCATATAAAAATCGCAAGTGCTTGGGGCCTGCAGAAAAAATATGGCTGACTTTCTTGCAATCGTCCAAATACAAAGCGGCATTACCGACATGAATTAAACGAAAGGCCTTAAGTTCGGCTTGACTACAACGAAGCAGTCGGGTGTTATTAACGGTATCAATATATTCAGGAAAGAGTTCGTCAGCCTGAACTACAGACAGGCCGGTAAGCAAAGTAATTAATAATCTTGCAAGCCATTTTTTATCCATTGCAATATACCTCCAATGATTGGTAAGTGTTGATAAAATCCCTGCATACTATCCCAGTAGTCCTGATGCAGAATTATTTTTCCATCGCTATTAAAGCGTAAGTGACTCATACCGACAGATTGTATATTTTGACTTTGTCCCATCACCGTAAATCGGGTATTCATGGTCCAGCGAACGAACATATCATTACCTTTTTCCTGGGTACCGAGCACTTCAAAGCTCATGGAATCGAGGCTTTTTTGAGTATGTTGCATATACTTCAATAAATCCTGCCGGGTATGCAAAGTGACTATCGTGTCATTAAAATATAACTTTTCAGCGTAAGTTTTAGCTATCTGATCAGCCAGAGAAACCGTCTCAATTTTATTAAAAAGTTTGATTAGCGGCTGGATTCGCTGGTTTTGCTTAACGTCAGATTCTGCAGGTGCCAGGGCCAGATAGTCTCGCACTGAGTTGGGTTCAACGTGACTACAGGCATTAAGCATCAAGGCCATCAGTAACAAGGACAAAACTGGTTTCATTGTTTACTCCGATTTGGTGGTAATAGTATGTTTGCCGCTAATAATTTCAGGCACCCGTTTCAATCACTGTCTTTAAAACAGGCCTAAGTTCCATAATAGCATGCACTATTCTATTTTCATTAATGCCGGCAATCTTTTCTTAATAATGCCGTAGAGTGGGGACAAAACAAAGCTTCAGTCCAAGGTTTATAACGGCTTGGTCCATGAGAAATGTTGACAGCAAGCCCGTCACTCCCTGTTTGGAGCAGTAACAGATAGACGTCAAAATAATTTCTCACGAGCATTTTCCAGCACCGCCGTCACGGCCGGATGTTTCATTTTCCTGCGTGCAGTGATGGCATAGAAGCGTTCCTTTACGGCATCGATTCGGCCGATAATTTCTACATCATACTGGCGTTGTATTTCCGTTTCTACGGTGGTGGGCGCGACAAATAATCCGGCACCGCCGCTCCCAAACGTTTTAATCAACGCACTATCTTCTATTTCTGCTTGTATTTTTGGGTGGATGTTTTCGGTGTCGAACCATTGATCCAGAGAGCGTCGGAGCGCGGTGTTGCTGGTTGGCAGTAGAAACGGTGCTCCGGTCAGGGAACGGGGGAAATCCGGACGGTAAACAGCAGCCAATTGCGGCGTTCCAAATACCGTAACAGTACATTCACCCAAAAGATGATTGAAGGCATTGGCACTACTGGATTGCGCGAGAGGTGCATCTGATAAAACCAGATCAATGCCTTGTAGGGATATCTCTGCCATCAGGCGTTCAGCTTTATCTTCATAACAGACAATCTGCACCGGCTCCGGGAGCTGAAATACCGGTTCAATAAGACGATAAACGACCAGCTTGGGTAAAGCATCCGCTACGCCGAGAACCAGTCGCAGCGGTCGTCCGGTTGGACGGCCTTTCAAGGTATTAGTCAGCTCCTGGCCCAGCGAGAAAATCTCGTCCGCATAGCGAAACACCACGCGACCGGTATCCGTCAGCGCCATTTTTCGTCCGTTCTTATAGAACAGTTTTTCCCCAACCGCTTCTTCAAATACGGTCAGCTGGCCGCTAATGGTGGGCTGTGCCAGATGTAGCTTTTCACAGGCACGAGTGATGCTTTCCTCGCGCGCTACGTTCCAGAAATAAAACAAGTGCTGATAGTTGATTCGCTGCATAGATATTGAATGTATCGTAAATTCCGATGCTTTTATTCTAAACATTCTATTTAACAATAACAATGTCTTTGTGTAGGCTATAACTCATCAACTCACCCAAGCGAGGATTAGCGATGCAAAATATCAATATTACCGGGCAAGGCTTTTTAGTCAGCCGTTTTTTAGTCGATCAAACCCCTAATTGTAAGGAATCCAACTTGTGAATATAGCATCCGATGATAAAGAGCTTCGCCACTCGATCCGCTTGCTGGGATCATTACTAACACGGGTATTGAATACTCAGGTTCGACCGGAAATAGCGGTTGCAGTTGAGCAATTACAGCGTCGTTTTACCGGCATGTTGCGTGATGGAAGTCTCCCCAAGCGCAGGCATCTGCTCGAAGCGGTAGAAGGATTGGATACCGACGTTATCAGTGAAGTGACACGTGTATTCAATCGTTATTTCAGTCTGCTTAATATCGCTGAGGAATCTTATTACCTGAAGCTACGCAGGCAGCAGCAAAGTGGTCACTATTGGAAAGGTTCTTTTCACGACACTTTGTTGGCATTAAAGGAATCGGGAGTAACAGCGGATAAACTCCAGGTATTACTGGACGAACTGTTATACTTGCCGGTAATGACTGCGCATCCGACCGAAGCCAAACGACGTACTGTCAAGAGTGCCTTACGCAATGTGTTTCTAACCCAGGAAGCTTTGGGTGATAACCGCTTGAAGGGCTATTTACGTCGAGAAGTGCTGGATCGGCTGCAATGTCAAATTCAATTATTATGGAAAACCGATGAAGTACGCACCCGCAAGCTTGGGGTAGCAGACGAGATTGATGCCGGTTTGTTCTATTTTTCACTGTCACTGTTCCAGGCAACAGCGCGTGTTTACCGCAATTTTGAGCGCTCTCTGAGCGACGTATATGGTGAAGAAGTGGCCGGACAAATCCGTGTACCCAGCTTTTTACGGTTTGGTTCATGGATAGGTGGTGACCGCGATGGCAATCCCAATGTCACATCCGAAACTACTATTTTGGCCTTGCGCCTGCAAGCACAAGTTATTTTGCAGGAATATATTCGTCGATTGGATGAGTTGCGTAATCAGCTTTCTCATTCTGAGGGATTATGTGAACTCTCCTCGGGTTTTATCGACAGTATTGAGGCCGATCGGGCCATGCTGGGTGAATCGGTAATTAAACTGGAAAAGGCTTATTTACAAGAGCCATACCGCCATAAGCTGGTGCTGATGAAGTATCGTATGGAATGCGCTCTGATGCAGGTACAACTAAACTTGCGCGGTAAGCCTGAATCGGCGAACAGGCATGCTTATTCAGGCATGACCGAGTTTGTTAGTGATCTTCGCTTGATTGATGCGTCCTTACGCGGTCACGGTGATGCGAACGTTGCTGATTTGGAGTTGCACGATTTAATTCGTCTCGCTGAAACCTTTGATTTTCATTTGATGCAATTGGATGTGCGCCAGGAATCAACCCGTCATACCGATGCCGTGGCAGATATTTTGGCAGCTGCACTGGGACTGGATTATCACGCTTTGTCTGAGAACCAACGCCTTGAGTTGTTGAGCGAAACCATCGCAGCACCCGGTGGATTAATGTTCGATGATGCCGTGCTGTCTGCGGCTACCCGCGAAACCTTGGAAGCGTTTGAGGTTATGGCTCGCATGAGACGGGAAATAGGTCCGGACTGTTTCGGCAAGTATGTGATTTCCATGACCCACAACGCCAGCCACATTATGGAGGTGATGCTGTTGGCGGCACAAAGCGGTTTGGTTGGCCGTCTTGGCGGTCATTGGCATTGCCATATTGGTGTTAGTCCGTTATTTGAAACCATTGATGATCTGGACAGGATTGAAGAAGTACTCACCCAGCTGTTTGATAATACGACTTACCGTGAGTTACTGCGAATTTCAGGTGACAGTCAGGAGATTATGCTGGGGTATTCCGATTCCTGTAAAGATGGCGGCATTCTGGCTTCAGCCTGGGGACTGTCGCGAGCACAACGGCAAATAATCGCCATCACTGAACAACGCGGGTTAAAATGTCGTCTGTTTCATGGTCGTGGAGGTACGGTAGGACGAGGCGGCGGCCCAACTCATGAGGCTATCCTGGCACAGCCGCCGGATACTGTGCGTGGGCAGATTAAATTTACCGAGCAGGGTGAGGTGTTGTTCTACCGTTATAACAATATGGAAACTGCTATTTATGAATTAACCATGGGTGTCACCGGGTTACTCAAAGCCAGTGTCAGCCTGGTGCAACCGGTGCGGCATGATCGTCCTGAAGATTTGGCGGTGATGGATGAACTGGCGCGGATCGGTGAACACAGTTACCGTGAATTGACCGAGCGTACCCCCGGATTTCTGGATTACTTTTACGAAGCAACACCGGTCAGCGAAATTGGTGGTCTCAATATCGGTTCACGGCCGTCACACCGTAAAAAAGGTGATCGCTCAAAAAACTCGGTGCGTGCCATTGGTTGGGTATTTTCATGGGCACAATCTCGGCAGACTTTTCCCGCCTGGTACGGCATCGGCATAAGTCTTTCAACCTGGTGTGCAGGTAAACCGGAGCGTCTGGAAATGTTGCGCTCAATGTATCGGGACTGGCCGTTTTTTCGCAATCTGTTGAGTAACGCTCAAATGGCGCTCAGCAAATCCGACATGAGTATCGCCAAAGAATATGCGGGTTTGTGTGTTGATCCGGAAACCGGCAAGCGGGTTTATGGTTTGATTGCCAGTGAGCATCAACGTTGTGTGGAGTGGATTCTGGAGATCGCGGAAACCGATCGGCTGTTAGCCGATAACCCGGCCTTGGCCGCTTCCTTGAATCGCCGGAATGCCTATCTGGGGCCGCTCAATTATCTCCAGGTATTTTTGTTGCGCAAATTGAGGGAAATTGACCCTGAGCATCCGCATGACAGTCCCTGGATGAAGCCACTGTTGCGTACCATTAACGCTATTGCAGCAGGGATGCGCAATACCGGCTGAAGTAGAGTCTTTAAACACTTTGAAGCGAAAAGTGGTTATCAACTTATGCCGGGATAAATACCATCCCTGGAAAGGATGGTATTTGTTAAATCGTCCGGCATTTAGTGGTAGTCCGAAACGTATCATCAGTATCTGCTTTTGCTTAAGGTGATATCCAAGAATAAAAAGACCAGTAAGTTGGGACTATTTTTCGTAGGAAATCACCTAAGTTACTAATAACAGGATTTTGGTTCAGATGAATATTGCCAACGACGATAAGAATAATCAGCTGCGTAAACAAGCCAGGCAAACATTGCTTGGTTTTCTGTTGGGGTTATTAGAATTAGAAACCGGATTACCCAAGTCATTGGATCGTTTCATTTGTCTTGATTCTGATGATGAGTTGAATAATCTGTCTGATAGCGCCGAAAATATCGGCTTGCGTATGGAGCGCGTGGTTTTGGCTCCAAGCACTGCGGCCGAGGCATCGGCTGCACAGACACCACTGGTGGCGCTTCTGTCCAACGGCCACGGCTGGCTTATTGTCTACGGCTTTCGTGCCGGTCGGGTTCGCGTCGCTTTGGTACACGGCGAGGTGATTGAAGAACGCCGAATCAGATCCTCTGCTGTGAGCGAGCTGTTGGGACTATCTGACGGAGAGCTTGGTGAGTGGTTATTGGTTCAAGCGCAGGCACCGCTGGCTAATGCAGTCAGTCAAGATCATCACAAGCATCTTTCGCCGTTACATCGGCTTATTGAACTAATGCGTGCCGATCAGGCTGATTTATGGCTGGTGTTGGGCTTGGCATTGGGTTCCGGTTTGCTGGCTCTGGCTTCGCCGGTTGCAGTGCAGGCATTGGTCAATACGGTGGCAATGGGTGGCATGGGACAACCCTTGCTGGTGTTGTCGACTATCCTGTTTTTCTTTCTGACGTTTGCCGGCGGTGTTTATGTGCTGGAATCATATCTGGTGGAAATTGTGCAGCGACGTATTTTTGTACGTCTTGCCACAGATTTGGGTTGCCGCTTGCCCAAGGCGCGGCATGATACCTACCAGCAGCATAATGGCGAGGAGTTGGTTAATCGTTTTTTCGATGTACTCACCGTACAGAAAGCCGGATCCTCATTACTTCTGGATGGCTTGAGTACAGCGGTTCAGGCTTGTGTCGGGCTGATAATGCTGGCTTTTTATCATCCGTTTTTGCTGGCCTTTGACGTTGTGTTGTTATTATCGATCAGCTTCATTATTTTCGTGCTGGGACGCGGTGGTGTCGCTACCGCGATTCAGGAATCGTTATCCAAGTATGCCTTGGTTGCCTGGTTGGAAGTTATTGCCGGTAATATGCAAACTTTTAAATTTAACGGTGGACCCGAACTTGCAGCCAAGCGAACCGATATACTGGCACTCGCCTATCTGGATGCAAAGCGCAGCCATTATAAGGTATTGCTGCGGCAGATTATTGGCTCGGTGACTTTATATGCGTTAGCCAGTACGGCTTTGTTGGCTATCGGTGGTTATCTGGTTATTGATGGTCATCTGTCTCTGGGGCAGTTGGTGGCTGCGGAATTAATTGTGTCTTCGGCACTTGTTTCGTTGATTAAGTTCGGCAAGCATTTGGAAGGTTTTTACGATTTGATGGCTGGTGCTGACAAGATTGGCCATTTACTGGATTTGCCAATCGAACGTGAGTATGGCGTTAAGCCTGTTATGACCAGTCCGGTATCGCTTGAGGTGCGCGACTTACGCTTCGGTTTTGGCGCTAAGCGGCCGGTATTTGCCAATCTTGGTTTTTGCGTTCAGCCGGGTGAAAAAGTTGCGGTATTTGGTCGTTCAGGAAGTGGTAAAACTACGTTGGCGAATTTTTTGTGTGGCCTGCAGCAAGCGGCAAAAGGATCTGTTGAAATAAACGGTGTCGATTTGGGCAGTTTGCGCCTGGAAGTCTTGCGTAGCAGAATTGCCGTGGTTGGCCGCATAGAAATCATTGAAGATAGTCTCTTTGAAAACGTTCGTCTCGGGCGGGCAGAGCTTGGCCTGGATGAGGTAAAGCTGGCGCTTGAGGCAGTTGGCCTGCCGGGAGAAATTGCTGATCTGGATACTGAACTTGGCCCCGACGGTACTCCCTTATCTGCTACTCAGGCACAACTGTTGATGATGGCTCGGGCGATTGCAGGCTCTCCTGCTTTATTGATTTTGGACGGAATTCTTGATGATATTGATGACGTGACGCTGCGCGGTATTGTTCCTGTACTGTTCGCTAACGATGCACCCTGGACAATGCTGATATTGACCGGTTCGGTAACGGTTGCCGGCCTGTGCCAACGGGTGCTGAATTTACAAGAGGTCGATGTTCATGCTTGATTCACCTTCTCGCCTTTCCGCACTCTCTGTTGCACACACCCCACGCCTGATCAGTTCTTTGGCGCGTGCCGCTGTCTGGCTGTTTTTGTTAACGCCATTGGCTTTACTGCTGACACCCTGGCAACAAAATATTACCGGCACAGGACGGGTTACCGCCTTCGCTCCACTCGAACGCCAGCAGAATGTCGATGCACCGGTTGCCGGCCGGATTGTGCAATGGCTTACAAAAGAGGGCAACAAAGTAAAGGCTGGCGACGTTTTGTTGGAAATTGTTGATGTTGACCCAGACCTTCTTAAGCGTATGGGTCAGCAACGTGAAGCTGCTGCCGCCAAACTTGTGGCCAAGGAAGAGGAGTTAAGCTCTTACCGGTTACAGATCGATAATCTGGTTGCCACCCGTGATTTACAGGTTGCCACTGCACAGTACCGGTTGGATGTGGCTCGCCAACGAGCTATTGCCGCTAATGAGGCGATAGTTTCAGCGCGTGCAACTCTGGAGACAGCATCGATTCAGAGTGAGCGATTGCAACGGTTATTGGTCGATGGGCTGGTATCAAAGCGTGATGTTGAGATTGCACAACGTGACGGAATTGTTGCCTTGCGTAATCTAAATAGTGGTCAGGCTGCGTTGAGTGGAGGCTTGGCTGAACAGCGTGCCACCGAAACCGAGATCGGGCGCATTCGCGCCGATGCCCAGGCACGTATCGACTCTGCCAGTGCTGCGGCCAACAAGACTCAAAGTGAACTGGAAGATAGTCGTACCAGCCTGCTGAAAAGCGAGGTTGATTTGTCGCGTCAACAATCACAAGTGGTGAAAGCTCCACGCGACGGTAGTATTTTGCGTCTTTTAGTTAATCCGCAAAGCGATATCGTCAAGCAGGGCGATCCTTTGTTGGTTCTGGTGCCGGATCCGGATGTCAAGGCTGTGGAGCTCTGGGTGGATGGCAACGATGCCGTTTTAATTATGCCGGGCCGCCATACACGCTTGCAATTTGAGGGTTGGCCAGCCCTGCAGTTTGCCGGTTGGCCTGAAGTGGCAGTGGGTACTTTCGGTGGTACCGTTGCCTTTGTGGATGCTACCGACGATGGCAAAGGCAAGTTCCGTGTGTTGATTATTCCTGATAAAACTGACCAGCCTTGGCCGGCAGAGCGCTTTCTTCGTCAGGGTGTGCGTGTTAAGGGCTGGGTTTTACTCAATCGCGTCACTATGGTCTATGAACTTTGGCGTCAGTTAAATGCCTTTCCGCCACAACTGACACCGGAAACCCCGGTGGCTGATTTGGCTCACAAAAAATTGAAATAACCAGTTATGAAACGATTTTTACTTTTTTTCCCCAATGATGCTGTTTCCAGGAAAAACAGTCCTGTTTTTTATTTGGCGTATCCTGTCTGGATGCTCTTGCCTGCGTTAACCCCTTGTCTCGCTGCTATAGGGAACGGCGGCATGAAAGTTTTTCCCTTGGGTTTTTTACTTTTTTTGCCCTTGCTGAGTGCTTGCAGTTATTACTTTGATACCGGACTTGATAGACATTTGGAGCGCCGCGTTGAGGAACGCCTCAACAACGATGAAGGGCTGCCGCTGAAGTTGCTTTCCAAAACTTCGCCGGTTAGCATTGAACAAGCCTTGCCTAAGTTCAGGGAGGGCCGATCCCCAACCAATCGAACCTTGCCGCCGGTAAAGCCGATACTGAGTGGAGCTGAAGGGCTTGATGATCCTGCGACGTTAAAACCCTCGCCTAAAGCCGTTAAACAGTTATTCCTCGAACCGGTGCAGACCCCGGAGGTGGATAAGACTCTGATGTCAGAAAAGCCACCTCTATTGGCAAAGTCTGTCATAAGCGGTGCGCCAAACCCTGATGCTCGGCTTATGCCAAAAGCCCAGCCTGAAAGCAGCAAGCAGTTATCGATTAGCGAGGCAAGAACGTTGGCACTGGAAAATAATCTGGACTTAAAAATTGCCCGGATTGATCCCAAGATTGCGGCTACAGTAATGAGCCAGGAAGAAGCGAAATTTGACGATCTTATTTTTGCCCGCGTCAAATATGGCAGCAAGAATACTCCCGCTCAAAACCTCGATGTGGTGACGTTTACCCCGGCTGATCCGGACCAGTCGTCACTGAGCGGTCAAGTGGACAAGTTGACTGCTGTCCCGCAACTCACCCAAATCATGGAAATGGATACCGGTGTGGTTATTCCTTTAAGAACCGGTGCCAAAATGACTCTTAGCGTACCCTTCGATGAAAAAAAGCAGTTTAAGGGCGTTGCCTCTGATCAATATCTCAATGCGTTGCGCTTTTCCATCAGTCAGCCTTTGTTGCGTGATGGCGGGATTGACAACAATGTCGCCAGTATCCGTATCGCCGAGTATGAACAACAAGCTGTGGATGTGAAGACCCGCTTGCAGGCTATACGGGTACTGGCCACCGTCGAGCGCGCTTATTGGGGACTTTATGTCGCCTGGGGCGAGTTGGAGGTGCGTCTTCAGCAATACGAAAATGCGGCAGAAAATTTGGCTATGGTTAAAAAGCGCGTAGCGGGAGGGTTAACAGCGGCAGTAGAAATCAATCGAGCCGAAATTGGTGTGTCCGAGCGAATGGAAGGGCTGATTATTACAGAAACTACACTCAAGCTTAAAGAACGCCAACTTAAGTTGTTTCTTAATGATCCTCTGTTGGATCTGGATTCGCCTACCCTTTTGATTACGGAATCCACACCAACGCTGGTTGAATTTAAATTCGACCGCAAACAATTGGTACAGCGTGCCTTGACCGGACGGCTTGAATTGCTGGAGCTGGAGCTAAAGCTCGCTGCCGATCTGACCAAGATAGACTATCTACGTAACCAAACTTTGCCAATGTTCATGCTTGACTATAGCTATGCTTCGCTGGGACGGAGTTCATCGTCTTTTAGTGGTGCTTTTGACCAGACAACCGGTGGGGACTATTCTGACTGGTCAGTGGGAGTACGCATGGAAATGCCGCTTACCAACGAAGTGCGTCGTGCCAAGCTGGATAGGGCGGTACAGGAACGTCTGCAACGTTTAACGACCGCGCAGCTACGGGAGCTCAATGTGCGTCGGGAAATTTATGATGCCCTTGATCAGGTAGGGCAGAATTGGCAACGTATTCTGGCTACGCGTCAGAATGTTTTGCTCGCAGGGCTAAACTACGATGCCGAGCTGAAGCAATTTCGCGAAGGTTTACGAACCATGACTGAAGTGCTGGAAACCCTCACTCGCCTCGGGGAGTCGCAAGTACGCGAAGTACGTGCGATTGGCGACTATCAGGTTGCGATTATTGATCTTGCTTTTGCTACCGGCACCACGTTGGGTCATAGTCGTGTGGGTTGGGAAACACCAGCAAAAGGCAGTCAGGAAGCCAGGGTAGACTGAATTTTTCCAAGTCCATTTTTTGTAGTAGGGAAGGTCTTACACGCGCTACATAAGAGTGACAAAACATATCCATGTAACTATATGATCAAAAAAAGCACCCGGTATGGTAAAAAATGAACAGGATAAATATTCTGTCATGTTATTGACGTATGCAAACGTTATGTTACGTTAAAGTTTGCAGAGAGTTTAAGGTTGCAAACCTATCCACAAGGCAGATGCAACTATGCTTTAAGAAGCATTAACAATAATCCTGCTTTGACTGTCGATACGTGTGTAAATAATGGGTTTTTATTTGACTGAATAACTTGGGTTATTTCCTGAGAATAACCTAAGTTTACCGGTTTTTTATTGTTTTACGGTGCTGTCAAAATAGTTACGTAGTGTGTCACGTGACTGTTTTCTCGTGTCGGCAATTGCTCTTGTATCTTTGCGGTCGTTGTAAATAAACAAAATTCTGCGCTACTTAGGTAATTAATTATTTATTGGATATCACCTAAAAAAACAAGTCATTTGTTGTAAGGGTATTTTTTACAGAATGGTTTGTTTATTCCGGATTACAGGAGTGCCTTTAGTCATCCTGACAGCAGTCAGAATCCCCGTTTTAATTAAATTTTCTTAAATAATCACAACTGTGGAGTGGTTGATGTCTTTGCAAGCAATAGTGTCCAAAGTGCTTATTTGGTTTGATAACAGCAATGTAAAGGTCGCTGATAATGTGGGTGAAGCGATTGACTGGATGCGGGTAATTCCTTTTATTGCCATGCATTTGATCTGTTTACTGGTATTGGTAGTGGGCTTTAGTCCGGTGGCGTTATGGGTAGCTTTGGCTTCTTATCTGGTGCGCATGTTTGCCATTACTGCTTTTTATCATCGTTATTTTTCCCATAAGGCATTTAAAACCAGTCGCTTATGCCAGTTTTTATTTGCGCTGTTGGGAGCGACGGCAACCCAGCGAGGTCCTATCTGGTGGGCATCGCACCATCGACGTCATCATCTTTATTCCGATACCGATAAAGATATTCATAGCCCCAAGTTTGGTTTTTTATGGAGTCATATGGGCTGGTTTTTATGCCTGAAAAACTTTACGACACAAGAAAATTGTGTCCGCGATCTGCTTAAATATCCTGAACTGGTTTTACTGGATCGCTTTGACAGCATTATTCCGATACTTTATGCCTTGTCCATGTTGTTTTTAGGCATGTATCTGGAACAGGCTTTTCCGGAGTTGCACACCAATGGCCCGCAAATGTTGATTTGGGGTTACTTTGTGTCGTCCATCATATTGATTCACTGCACCTTGCTGGTTAATTCTTTGGCTCATGTGGTAGGAAGCAAGCGCTATGAAACCGGGGACGAGAGCCGCAATAATCTGTTTATAGCATTGTTTGCGTTAGGTGAAGGCTGGCATAACAATCATCATCATTATCCGGTATCGGCCAGGCAAGGATTTTTTTGGTGGGAAATTGACATTAGTTATTATCTGCTTCGTTTGATGTCGCTATTGGGTATTATCTGGGATTTACAGCCAGTTCCGGCTAACCGGTTACACTCAAAATTGATTAAAAAGGTCCAATTATAATGAAGATAGCCATTGTCGGTAGTGGTATTTCAGGGCTTTATGCGGCGCACTATTTAAGTAAGCAGCATCAAGTTACGGTGTATGAAGCCAATAGCTATTTGGGCGGTCATACAGATACGCATACGATTACCCTGGCCGGAAAAAACTATGCCGTTGATACCGGATTTATTGTTTTCAACGAACACAATTATCATTATTTCTGCCAATTTTTAAATGATTTGGGTGTTGCTTCGCAGTCGTCTGATATGAGTTTTAGTGTGACTAATGCACTTACCGGACTTGAGTACAACGCGACCACCCTGGATAAATTGTTCTGTCAGCGACGTAATTTATTACGCCCGTCATTTTATCGTATGGTCAGGGATATTTTGCGTTTTTACCGCGAAGCACCGGTATTGCTAAGCAGTACCGATGATGTGTTGACGTTGGGTGACTATTTACAGCAACAGCATTATAGCCAAATTTTTATTGATGACCATATTCTGCCGATGGCCTGCGCTTTATGGTCTGGCCCACCGGAGGTGGTAAAAAATTTCCCTGTCCGGTATTTTGTCGCTTTTATGGCTAATCACCAAATGCTGAAAACCGACAACAGACCTGAATGGCGAACCGTTTGCGGTGGTTCTTCACAGTATATTGAAGCCTTTAAGCAGCAATTTAACGGTGATTTGCGGCTTAATTCTCCCGTACAGGCAATCACGCGAAACAAAACCAACGTGACGATAAAGACCTCTGACGGTGAGCAACAATATGATCATTTGATTTTAGCCTGTCATAGCGATCAAGCTCTGCGTTTATTGCAGGATGCCAGTGCAAACGAAACTGAAATTTTAGGAGCGATGACTTTTCAGGAAAATGATGTGGTGTTGCATACCGATGCCGGTTTAATGCCGAAGCACCCTAAAGCTTGGGCCAGTTGGAATGCGCTTAAATTAAGCGAAACGCAGGCACGGTGCACGGTAACTTATTATATGAATATGTTGCAAAATATTGCTGCGCCAGAGCCTTTATTGGTGACACTTAATTGTACCGACCGAATTGATCCTGCAAAAATATTACAGCAGAGAAGCTATCATCACCCGGTTTATAACCCGGCCAGTTTGGCGGCACAAAAACGGCGCAGTGAAATTAACGGCAATAATAATACCTGGTATGCCGGTGCTTATTGGGGCTGGGGCTTTCATGAAGACGGTGCCAAGAGTGCGCAGGAAGTTATTGATTTAATTAATCAGCAAACATGATGGGTTTAAATAGTCGATTATTCCAGGGCTGGATTCGTCATCGTCGTTATTTACCTAAAAAACACAGCTTTAAATATCCTGTTTTTATGAGTTGGCTGGATCTCGATGAGTTGGATCAAGTGAGTGCAATAAGCCCTTTTTGGTCTTTAGAACGCTTTAATCTGGTTGGTTTTTATCGTAGCGATTATCTGGATAATATCGAGCCAAATTTATCCGATGCTGTAAAAAACCGTATTCAGGCACAGACCGGCGAGTCTTTTAAAGGACGAATTTGTTTGTTAACGCATTTGCGGTTTTTGGGTTTCGGTTTTAACCCGGTGAGTTTTTATTTTTGTTTTCCCGAAGGTAGCGAACAGCCTCGATTTATTCTCGCTGATATCAATAATACGCCGTGGAATGAGCGTTACTGCTATGTGCTGGATGCCGGTGAAAAGCCATTACATAACAATAAATTGATCTTTGAATTTGATAAAGAATTTCATGTTTCCCCATTTATGCCCATGCAGCAACACTATCGTTGGCAGTTTAGGTTACAGCAATCAAACCTGACCATTCATATGCAGTTGCAGCAGGATAACGCCTGCTGTTTTGACGCGACGTTACAGTTAAAAACACAGGCAATGACGGCCCCTGCCATGCGTAATCTGCCTTTACGCTATCCTTTTTTGACGTTATCTGTAGTCCTGTCGATTTATTGGCAGGCTTTGCGTTTGTGGCTAAAAGGTGTGCCTTTTTATGGACACCCTGATAAACAATCCGAATAGAAATATTGAGAACACTATGAATGCAGTTACTGAAACATTATGTAAAGCCCCGACACGAATTGATTTACTGTTACGCAAAGCCTTTCTGGATAAACTTGCCCGCCTTGAAAATGCCGTATTAACGGTATCAGATCCTTTGGGCGAAGTGGTCTTGGGATCTAAAGGTGATGATGGTTTACAGGCCAGAATTGAAGTGCTGGACATGAGTTTTTATCGGCAAGTAGCGCTGGGTGGTTCTGTTGGCGCAGCCGAATCTTATATGGATAAAGGCTGGCAGGCAGATGATCTGTGCCGGGTTATACAAATACTGGTGCGTAATCGGGATTTACTCGACAGCATGGAAGGCGGATTGGCCGTGATGGCTAACCAGTTGCTTAAATTATGGCATTTTGCCAATCGTAACTCCCAACAAAACAGCCGAAAAAATATAGCGGCACATTATGATTTGGGTAATGATTTGTTTGCCTTGTTTTTGGATGAACATGGCATGTATTCATCTGCCACCTTTTATCACGAGGAACAGAATCTTGAACGGGCTTCTACCGCCAAGCTGGAACGTATCTGTCAGAAACTGCATTTACAACCAAGTGATCATGTTTTGGAAATTGGTACCGGTTGGGGCGGCTTTGCGACTTACGCTGCCAAAAACTATGGCTGTCAAATAACTACGACCACTATTTCCAAAGAACAATATCAGGCGGCCAAACAACGTATTGCCGATGCCGGTGTGGCAGATCGCGTAACCGTATTGATGGAAGATTACCGTGAGTTAACCGGTAGTTATGACAAACTGGTTTCAATAGAAATGATAGAAGCGGTAGGACATCATTATCTGGATACCTATTTAAAACAGTGTGCGGCTTTGTTGAAACCCAATGGCTTAGGCTTGATTCAAGCAATTACCATTGAAGACAGATATTACTACCAGGCCTTAAAAAGTGTGGATTTTATCAAGCGTTATATTTTTCCCGGCAGTTTTATTCCCAGCGTGAGCGCAATTGTTGCCAGTGCTTCACGCTGTACGGATTTGCGGTTGATTAACCTTGAAGATCAGGGCGAAAGCTATGCCTTGACCTTAAATAGTTGGCGAAAACGTTTTATGGCAGCGCTTGATCAGGTCAGGGCGCAAGGTTACAACGAAGAGTTTATTCGTATGTGGGAGTTTTATTTGTGTTATTGCGAAGGCGGTTTTAAAGAAAAATCAATTTCCAATGTGCAGTTATTATTAGCCAAACCCGGCAATCGTCGTCAGCAGTGGTTACCCGTTTATGAATCTTAATAACGGAATCAACATGCTGTGGATGCAGGCCTTATGGTTTGGGGCCATTATTGGTGCAGCGCAACAACTGTTTTGGCTGGCTCCGGTTGTGCTGGCCGGTTTTATCTGCTGGGAATTTCGCCCGGCCAGACGTGTACATGGCGATGTTCAGTTAATGCTGATAGCCGTATTAATAGGCCTTATCCTGGATACGACCTGGGTAAAGCTCGGCTGGATTGATTACGCGGATAATCTGGACTTATCCGAGAGAGCGCCGTTATGGATACTGCTGTTATGGGCGGGACTGGCGTTAACACTTAATCATTCTTTGGCCTGGTTACAGTCACGGTTGGTGCTGGCCGGCGTATTAAGCGGTTTGAGCAGTCCATTATCTTATCTGGGCGCCGCACGCTTGGGGGCAGTTGATATTGTCAGCGAATCCTGGTTATGGGCTGTGGTGTTGGGTTTTAGCTGGGCAGTTACCGTGCCGTTACTGCTGTGGTTGGCGAAATATTTAAAACTAAAAAAAGAGGCGCAACAGCATGTGTAGTCTGACTGTTCTGGCAGTATTTAGTCTCGTGGCGATGGTCTTAGCCTGGCTCTGGCAAAAAAAACATAGCAATGCCGGTATTGTTGATGTCGTCTGGGCTTTTGGAATGATGGTTGCGGGGCCTTGGTATGCGTTAACAGGTTCGGCACCGTTGTTGTTAAAGTTGAGCTTGGGCATACTGACGTTTAGCTGGTTTTTGCGCTTGGGAAGTCATTTACAGCGCCGCGTATTCTCAGAAGCTGAAGATGGTCGCTATCATGCCATGCGTAATGCCATGAAAGAGCATGCCAACCTGGGTTTTTTGGCATTTTTTATAGCGCAGGCCGGATTTATTTGGGTATTATCGTTGCCTTTCTGGGCAGTTACCCAAAATACACAAGTACAAACCCCACTGGTTTTTGCCGCCCTGTTGCTTGCCGCTTTAGCCTTATATGGCGAAACTACCGCTGATCAGCAATTGGCTGAATTCAGGAACAACCCGGAAAATCGGGGCTTAACCTGTCGCAAAGGCTGGTGGCGATATTCCAGACACCCTAATTATTTTTTTGAATGGCTACATTGGTTTGCTTATCCGCTGATGGGGTGGGGCGGTGATTACCAATACTGGTTATGGCTGGCTCCTGTATTAATGTTTTGTTTTTTATATTTCTTTACCGGCATTCCGTTTACCGAACAACAAGCCTTGCGTAGTCGTGGCGACGATTATCGCTTGTACCAGAAAACCACCAGCTTATTTTTTCCGTGGTGGCCTGATACTTGAATTTAAAAGCTATTGTTTACGAACATCAGTTTTATCCAATGCCAATAACAGTTAAAAATACCACCCAAATACAGGAAAATCATGAGTCTTATTAGCTTTGCAGAACGTAAATTATTACCGGATAAGCTGATCCGTTTCGGCATCAAAAGATTGTTAAAACAGCGCTTGCACGATGAATACGCCAATGATCCCGAGCAACGCAACCTGCGCTATCAGCAATTACTGGAAAATCTCAGGCAAAGCCCGATTGCCATAGAAACCGGTGCTGCCAATGCACAGCATTACGAAGTACCTGCTGCCTTTTACCAATACGCGTTGGGCTCACATCTTAAATACTCGTCTTGTTACTGGGATGAACAAACCGAAAATCTTGATCAGGCAGAAGCGCGTATGTTGGCCATCACAGCGGAGCGTGCCGAACTAAAAGATGGCCAGCAAATACTGGAATTGGGTTGTGGTTGGGGGTCATTGACCTTATGGATGGCAGAGCATTTTCCGGGTAGTCATATTACCGCCGTTTCCAACTCCAACAGTCAGCGGGAATATATACAGCAACAAGCAAAACAGCGCGGGTTGGATAATATAGAAGTGCTTACCTGTGATGTTAATCAACTGACTTTTGATAAGCAATTTGACCGTATTGTCTCGGTTGAAATGTTTGAACACATGCGTAATTATGACAGCCTGTTAAGTAAAGTTGCCGGTTGGTTAACAATGAACGGCAAGTTGTTTGTGCATATTTTTTGTCATAAGCAGTTGGCTTATCCTTTTGAAACAGAGGGTGACGATAACTGGATGGGACGCTATTTTTTTACCGGCGGATTGATGCCGGCACAAGATACCTTGTTGCATTTTAAACAAGATTTACAGCTACAGCAGCAATGGGACTTATCCGGTAGTCATTACCAAAAAACAGCCGAGGCCTGGTTGGATAATATGGATAAACATCAACAAGAAATTCTTGCGGTATTTACCAATACCTATGGCGAAAAACAGGCGCGTATCTGGCAACAACGCTGGCGCATATTTTTTATGTCTTGTGCAGAATTGTTTGGCTATAGCGAAGGTAATGAATGGCGGGTAGCGCATTATCTTTTTGTTAAATCCATCTGAATACCTTCCCGATTGTTACCTCACTGCCTTAATTTTTTGTAGGGCGCCTCGTGCTTGCAATATAAGCAAAAGCCTGATGGGGTTTGTAACCCCGTTACTCACGCTTTAAAATTATTGAAGACTTTCAAACGTACCACGTGAAGATACGCACGTACCACGTGCAGATTACCGGTTTTTATTTAAAGCGTGACTGAGTTCGTAACCCCGTTACTCACGTTTTAAAACTATTGAAGGCTTTCAAACGTTCCGGTCAGGGTTACAAACCCAGACCGGCATTGAAGTTAATCAGTTAACTAATAGACAAGTAGCCATGAACCCCTAAGTCATCAGTGGTTTGTCCAACAATAAAATGCGTATTGGTACCATTGATAATTTGAGTATTTAAATCCGCCAAAGAAGACGCGCCAAATTGAGCCAAGGTATGTCCGGTCAGTGTCAAAGAGTTTAACGCGGAATTAGTCGCGCCACTGACAGAGCCATCTGGTAGCAGGTTCTGGATATGTAAAGTCAAGCCGGTATAATCGGTTGCGCCGCCAGTGTTAAAGTCGGTAAACCCGGCATTAATCGTGCTGACGCCTTTAACCCAACCCCAAATCGTGGCTTTATCCTGACCTTGAGTAAAATCAGTCAGCGTTGACCATGTCACCCCCGTTGCTCTGCCATCCATAAAGAAAGTATTGATACCATCGCCACCACTCAAAAAGCTGGAGCCGGTTGAACCATCAAGAACATCATTGCCACCACCACCATTGGCTGCCTTATTACCTGTGCCGGCCAGCTTGATAAAATCATTGCTGGTACTGCCGATAATGACGGCATCAGCTGACTTGTCAATTATCTGATATTTCAAATCCAAATTTTGTCCGGAATTTTGTACATACGCCTCAGGTTTAATATAGGTATTGGTACCATTGCCAAATGATTTGAACAAGTCTGCAACCGGTTCAGCGGTTAATTGAACGGGTGTAATATCCAGTGTCGCTGTGGCTGCCACCAACCCTGCAGTCGGACTGACACTATCGGTAATGGTGTAGTTAAAACTCACCGATGTAGCATCATTTAATAACGGCGTATAGCTCCAGGTACCATTGGCATTGTCGACCAAAGTACCGTTGCTGGACGCAAGGCTAAGGTTAGTAGCGGTAAGGGTATTAGCATCCAAATCAACGGCATTGCCTAACAACTCAGCTTGGGTAATTACGCGGGCTTGGCTGTGCTCGGCAATTGATACCAACGTGACGACAGAAGTCGTCGGCGCATCATTAACATTAACGACGGCAGTGGTTGCAGTGCTGGTTACAATTTCAGGGGTACCTAACAGGTCAGTATAGCCGGCTGTTACAGTAATGGTTTTATCGACTTGTGCTTG
>NZ_JAOEGU010000018.1 GCF_025583945.1 Methylobacter psychrophilus | reverse complement strand
CTTGAGTATTGAGATCGGGGCGGCGAGTAAATTTAATGGTCTTTTCCTTCTGTGCGAATGCGCTAAATGCATATCACAACATTTGGGAAGATTTTATTAAACTGTTAATTGGAAAATGAAGGGTGCCGTTTGCAGAAGCAAATATCTGTCAATCCAGTCATTCATGTAAGTTTTTTAATTTTGTATAAAACACGAATGCTTTCACAGTCTAATACGCGTTAATCACTAAAATATTTAACTCTTGTATTAATCAATACATTAATACAGACTCTATTATCAAATAATATAGATTTATTTTTTATACTATAAATAAGGTGATATCCGAGAATTAATAGTCCCAAGTGGCAAAAGATTTTTGTTTATCTACAACGACTGCAAGGACAGATATTTGCTCCTGCAAACTCTGCATTCACCACATCCCTGTGGATTATGCAGGAGCTACGTAGCCATGGATGGCGGAAGGTAGAATCGCGTCTGGAACAGCGATCGAGAGCACCAACAGTAGGCTCCTTAAGAGACGCAGGAGCAGTTGCTGAGGCGGAAAAGTAGGCGCTTAGCTGGCTACGTAACTATTTTGACAACGCAGAAAATAAATAAAAAGACCAGCAAGCTGAGTATATTATTCTCAGGAAATCACCTAAGGTACCTTTTAATTAACAAAGTTGGTCAAAAGGTGCCATTTTGCCAAACACCGGCAAAATATTGCAGCAAAAATACCAAAGTACCAAGGCCACCGAATGATTGTAATAAGGGCCATTCGTACCAAGGTCTAAAAGCGCCGTCACGCAATGCCCTGATACGGTCAATCTCTACTTCTATGCGCTTGATAATAATCTCATTGGGACTATCCAGATTACGTTGCTCCCTGATTTTTGCAGACAACTCATCTAGCGCTTTTATACGAGCCAGCTTGGCACCTTTTTGTAAAAATAACTCTGCGGAGATAGCACAAAATAACATAGCAATAAGCACAACCCACAATGCTGGCGGAATATCCCAATCATCCATGGCCGGGCTACGTGCCAAAATCAACAAACCAATACACACCATCGGCCCCCAGATAAGCGGCTGGATAGTTGTTGTCAGTCGGACTACCAGTTGGATATCGAGCCAGTCTTTGACGCATTCCGGTGCAATTTTATTGTCATCAATTGCCCAATCCCTGGCATTCTCGTTCCATTCGCTTGGTTTTACTGATAAATGTGTAATCAATTGCTCGCAAAGACGGGCATGTTCAACGACCCACATGGTCAGAAACAAGGTTAAAAAAACGGTTGTAGAAATCATGATCGTATTGATATTCACGGCTAAATTGCCCCGTATCGGCACACTTGGAAAGCCACCCTGGCTTACCAGCAGGACTCCAACAATAACAAAAGCGAGTACACGAATTAATACTCTTAACCAGGCACTTGAAATACCAAATCTTTTCTGCTGACAGTATCCCAGATACTTTTGCCATAAGACATCGGGGAAAACCATTGCTTTTTTATTAATTTCCGACCGCCAACTCCCAACAAAAAGCACCTCACAATTCCCCAAGTGTGCGGGATCGGCTGGTAAAGCAAAAGTCCGTTGTGTGTTTCCGCCCTGAATCTGCAAATCATTTTGCATTTTTTTGATTCGCAGAGCTCCCCACCGATAAAATGCTACCGCAAAAAGACAAGCGAATAGCCGCAGTAACTGACTGGGCCAGGCACTGGTACTTTCCAGCCAGTAAAATGGTTCGGCATCCTGCTGAATAATGTAATCATTCCACCAAAATGGTATTAGCCAGCAAACTAAAAAAAGCATCGCGGCAGTACCTATAGCCATGGAATAAGGCTGTGACTGACTGTATTTAAAAAATTTTACCGCCATCCCTCTAACCCGCCAACTAATCAAAATCAGCAATATAATAATCATCACCGTGACGTAAAAATCCGGCAACTTCAAGTTTATAGGGGACGAAGCAACAAGCACTGGTTGTACCGTATGGTTACATGCTGACCAATTAACCCAGGCGCATTTAGCCCCGTTGTTGTCATTGCTAGCTATCGATAAAACAGGTGTGTCATTAACTGTGGGCAAAGGTAACGGATGGCTGCGTCCAATCTCGAACAGGCGCGGTGGAGGCTGTATGGTTATCGGGTTAGTACTATCTGTTTCGTTCTTAAGTACCATTTGCGTGGCAAGAAAAAATGCCGTCTGGTAGCTGTCACGAAAAGAAGGAATATTGCCCTGCAATTCGGGTCGCAACTTCAAATCAAATGCCGAGGCAATCAGTAAATTGTGGGTTTGCGGCCATTTGGCCGGATGAGTGTAAGCTGCATCAAGATCGGTCGTAAAAAATAATTTATGCGGAAAATACTGGCGCAATGCCTCCAGTATCATCAGTTTGTCATGGACATCAGAACCCAATACTCCGATAGCGGCGATGCCTTTTTTGTTAGCCACAGTCTTTATCAAATGCTGATCCAGCTCACGGAGGTTATCCGCCAGTCTGCGTAAATAATCTTTCTGATTTTGCCCTTCCGGCAGTTCAATTTGTGCATTGGTTGCAGACTTGTCTTTATTGTCAGATTTTTTATCTGCCGAACTATCGGTTTTGTCATCTTTATCGGGTAATTTGCCATCCAGTCCGCGCATATAACCATAAGCTTGCACGGGTTGCTCATCTTTTTCTGTTCTTTTCCATGCATTCTTAAAAGTATCCGGCATAGAACGACCATAAAAAGTATCCCATTCAGATAGAATAATAATATGATCTTTTTTATCGATCTTACGTATACCAAGTTCAGCGACCAACTCGGCCATCATGTCATGCTCGGTAGCAGTCGTGCGATATAGCGTTAATCCACGACTCCTAAGGCAATCTGAAACCGTTTTGCATAACGACTGAGGAGTAATGCCAACACCGTTCAATAACCGATTGTCCGAAGCAGTCGCTCCCGCAGAATAATACACCAGCATATGCCTGTCAGTCGTTTTGGCCAGGTTAGCCTCAGGCTTATCGATACATTCAGCAACTGAGGTGCTGTTACTATCAACCATAACTTCTTTCAACAGGTCTCGTAGTAAAGTAGAAGTGTTAGGGCCAATAACCGCATAATTAAATACGCTTTCTTTTTGCTTAATCTCCTGACTTGTCTGACTTAGCAATTTATTTAACTTGGTATTGGGACATCCAAGCAAACTTGATTCATCAATCCATAACAGTAATACTTGCTTCTTGTTATCTGGTAGCGACCACCATTCAAAAGCAACCCTTTTCTGCAAGCCGTTTTCCGGATCAGGATGAAAGTAACCAATATGCTGCTCATCCTGCGGTGCCGAGCCTTGATTAGCTAAAGCTGAAAGTACTGCATAACGCCGACGCATGCGCTGTTCTGCCGCTTCCTGATAGGAATCGCCGGGCAGAGTCACCGCAAGTATGGTAATCGCTTCGCCGCGAACAAATTTTTTACCTTTATAAATCTGAGCCGGGGAATGAGATAAAGGGCTGGTGACCTGTTTAACGGTATCCAGTCGCAACGTTTTTTTATCAGGACTAGCCACGATGACTACTTTTTCTGCCGGCATTTCTTCACTGGCGCTATCCACCGCCGCAAAGGGGTCTTGCCACAAACGTGCATCCACATCCTGTGCCGCAGCGTAGCGAATTTGCAAAGGGCGAGTTGAGGGTCGCTCATCTTGATAAGGCAAAGAATGTGTAAAAACCAAGCCGGCTAATATTGCCAATATTACCGTCACCGGAATGGTCGTGGTCAGACCGCCATTTTCCGGTTTATTTTCTTCCACCATGATTGATCTCCTTACCTGAATGGTTACTTCGACATTTTCAGATAAATATTTTCTATACCGACAGGTACGATCCCTTGAAGGGATGTTATCTGTATAAGCTTTAATTAACGTAGAGTGAAAATTTAATGTCTGAAAATCTTTAGAAAGGTTTTCCGTCTTTAAAAATTGCCATTTATTAATTCAGGCCAGAGTTGCAGCAAGCAATTTTTGGCTACTACTTTAAGCGGGGACAGATACCATCCATTGAAGGGATGTTATCTGTAAAATCCTCCCACTTTAAATTGGTATAGACTTTCAGAAATTAAACTTCCATAACATGATGATTTAATTTACACGGATAACATCCCTTGAAGGGATGGTATCCGATAGCATAGAAATTATTTATCTGAAAATCTATAGTCCAGTTTTAAAGCGAAAAATAATTTAACTCTAACATACACCACATGGTGACTTTTTTATTCAACATTTAGTAAAAATACCGCAAGCGTTTACGTGTAAATTTACCTGTCGTCAGCAGATACGAAATTAACCCCGTTTTGGAAGCATTCTTGTCAGCGTACTGTCTTTTAGCACGTAGTGATGAAACAGTGCAGCCAAGGCATGTAAACCTATAAGAAAATAGCCGACAGTACCACTGGTGGCATGGATCTCTTTAATCAACTCCGCGAGATCTTTACTCTCACCGATGAGTGCTGGTAATTGCAAGCCAAAAAACGGAATCGGTTTACCTTCAGCACTGAGTAGTAACCAACCTGCCAACGGCATACCAATCATGAATACATAGAGTGTTATTTGCATGGCTTTGGATAAAAACTTGCTCCACCATGGCATGGCTAACTCAATAAGATCAACGGGGTTGGTAAGGCGTGCAGTCAAGCGTAGTGAGGCTAAAACAAAAACCGATAAGCCCAGCATAAAGTGCCAAGTTTTTAATCCTGTACGTAGGTCACTGCCTTTAGGAAAAAATACCCGCAACTCAATACATGCATAGACGGCGATAAGCAATAGTAGCATTATCCAATGAAGCCCAATGGATAAAGATCCATAACGGTCGGTGGTTTTACGTACGGTCATCATCCAACTCCTACAAAATAAAACGCTAGAGTAACGTATTACCTTACAAAAAACCTGTTAAATTATAACTATTCAACTTAAAAGGCGCGCTTGGCACGCCCTACGTTGCATAAAATCCGCTATAAACAGCTAATTAAACAAATTATTAACGGTTTTGCTGAGGCACTTTACGCAGTTTACCGGTTTCATAACCCAAGCTGGCCGCTTTTTTTGTTAATTCATCGTATTGACTATCACTAATCACCGGTGTGCGCGCCATAATCCAGACATAATCTCTGGCATTTCTGGCAATAATGGTACTGGTGTAATCCTTGTCAAGGTAGGCAATGATAAATTCAGACTTGATCGGCCAGATAAATTGCATACCCCAGACGGCATTGTTGGTATTTTCAACAACAAAACCCTGTGGGTTATAGCGCTTTTCAGGGCCGTCAAAGCCACCGTTTCTAAAAGTGAAAATGGTATTGATAGTGCCATCTTTTTTAAGTTGATAGGATTCAACAGCATTAAATGCCTCGGTTTCAATCATCGTCGGAATACACGCAATGACATACCAGTCGCCCATAAACTGATTTAAATTTACCTGGGATACCGGTTTCACCGGTGACATATTTTGACTGGCGCAACCACTAAAAATGATGGCACATAAGCCGGCAAATAATCTGATTAACTTATTTTTCAATGAGGAAACTCCAATGTGAGATATAGAGAGCCAAGTAAATAAAGCGACATTCAATTCCCCTCACCCCAGCCCTCTCCCCGAAGGAGAGGAAGTTTGATGTCGCTTTATCACTTAATCGTTCTATATTTAAACAAAAATTAACGACATAACATGGGGGTAATCAATTACAAAGCAGATATCCCTGTTTTTATGTAGCCTGCCGGATAGTAGCATTATTTATTCTGTAAAAGCCATCTGCTTTATCACGGATATTTTTTTATCCGTCACTAATGCACTACAAAGGCCTTCCCCCAATTCAATATCCACTATATGCCAAGCGCAAGCTTTGCCACACAAGTCAGGGACTCTTAAAAATCCAACAGGTTTTTCAGGATTAACAACACAGTTATGTAATCCTGAAATAATGCCCTGCCCCGTGGCTTTTACAAAAGCTTCCTTACGTGTCCAAAAACGATAAAATACCTGAGTTTTTTGGGCTTCCGGAAGTAACGTCCAATAAGCAATTTCTTCTTTCGCAAAACATTTATTAACCAGGCCGGACACATTAATTCTTGGTTTACAAATTTCAATATCAATGCCCAAATGACAGTTCCAGCCTAGCGCGATGACCACTTTATCTGCGGTATGCGAAATATTGAACGCCAACTCAGGATAATCGGCAAGATAAGGTTTGCCGTACTTGGCTTTTTTTATACTTATCTTTTCCGGTGCCTGATTTAGCAGTTGACCCAACAACTGTCTTAACCGTCCATGTATGACTACATAACGTTGTTGTAACAATACCTGTTTAAATTTTTGGACTTGATTTTGTTCGGCATTATCAAGCATTCGCCAGTAAGTCAGATAATTCGGATCCTGGGCGGCTACCGTACCATGCCAAACTTCTACTTCATTAATGCCCAACGACTGCTCTACCCTCACCGCGTTTATCACTGGCAGCAGACAGTGTTTTGGTGGCTTTATTAAATTGTACGGCCTGCATATCTCCGTAAGGATAACGCGCGACTTTTAGTTGATGACCTTTCGCGGTTAAACCGGTAATCTCGGCATCAGACAATGCGCCTTTTTCATATTCAATCACATCAGGCATAAATTGATGATGAAAACGCGGCACTTGTACCCACGAATCAGGCCCATTGCCTTTGGCAAAATCCAGCGCCGCCAACAATACCATTGAAATAATACGACTGCCACCTGGCGTCCCCAGCACAGCAACCTGAGTGTCGGTTTCAAGAAAAGTCGGCGTCATACTGGACAACATACGTTTACCCGGTGCAATCGCATTGGCAGCACCACCCACCAAACCATAACCATTCATGGCACCGGGAAGGCTTGAAAAATCATCCATTTCATCATTCAACATCACACCGGTTCCGGCGGCGACAAAACCTGAGCCAAAAGGATAATTAATACTGAGTGTTGCGGCAACCCGGTTGCCTTCGTCATCAATAATAGAAAAATGGGTGGTATTAGTACCTTCCGGTTGTTGTTTAATCTCGCCTGACAGCATATCACTGGGCAAAGCTTTGTCTTCCCGAAGGCTGCTACGTAAACCGGCGGCATAATCTTCGCTCAACAAGCGTTTAACGGGGATATCAATAAAGTCGGCATCACCCAAATACAAGGTACGATCATGGTAAGCTCGCCTCATAGATTCTATTATCAGATGCTTGATATTTATCTCATCTGTTGTTTGCAAATCGTAAGCCGATAAAATATTTAAGGCTTCAATCAATACAATGCCGCCTGATGATGACGGTGCCGCACTGGTTATTTTTACCCCTTTATAGTTGCCTCTTATCGGTTCTCGCTCGACCACTTGATAAGATGCAAGGTCTTCTTTTGTCCAGATACCACCGGCTTTTTTAACACTGTTAATCAGTTTATCGGCTACACAGCCACTATAAAAGCCATCCCGACCCGATTCAGCCAATTGGGTTAAGGTATTTGCCAAATCCGTTTGTTTGAGTATTGAATGAGGCTGAGGCAGTTTGCCATTATCCAGAAATATATTTGCTGTTTGAGGATATTGCTTGAGTAACTCCGCCCTAAATTTCAACATCTTCAAATAGCGATCACCAATGGCATAACCTGTCTTTGCGTAAAGGATTGCCGGTGCCAAACTTGTTGCCAAGGGCAACTTGCCGTATTTTTCCGATAAATGTACCAAGCCTGCCGGCATACCCGGAATAGCCGCTGCCAACGCACCATCAAGTGATAATTTTGGAATGACCTTGCCGTCTTTATCCAGATACATAGACTTATGAGCCGCCAAGGGCGCTTTTTCACGACCATCAATCAGGGTTTCAAAACCGTCTTTCTCTCTGTGTAGTAACCAGTAACCACCACCCCCCAAGCCGGAACCGGTTGGTTCAACAACCGCCAATGCCGCGCTAACTGCCACCGCCGCATCAAAGACATTACCGCCTTTATCCAGAATCTCAAAACCTGCCGCCGTTGCCAACGGATGTGCGCTGGCAATTGCCACTTTATGCCCGTCGGCATAAAGTGGTGCACCCCAAAAAACAGCGACTACAATGATGGCTGGATAAATTTTCTTTAACATTTTTTACCTGATTGATATTAAGCGAATACATAAGTAGATGTTTCGTATACTACTACAAATACTCTGTAGTGTTCTAAATGCCAAGTTTACCAGCACCAATATCTGTTCATACAGTCGTAACCAATACCACAGAAACAAAAACGGCGACCCAAGGCCGCCGTTTTTTTTAATAAGAAATCTAACTATCAACTTAAAAGAGACAGATAATATCTTTTACAGGGATACTATCTATAAAACGTCCAGCTTTAAATGGGCAGTCAAAAAATCTATTTATCAACTTTTAATACTTAAGCATGTTGTGCTTTTTTCTTGCCAGAATAAACTAATCCCATCAAACCTGTCATAAACAACCAGACACCGGCAGGTAAAGGCACGGATGAAACAGTTGCAACAGCAATATTACCAGCGTAAGAACCACCAGGAGAACTTGTTCCATTAATTGATAAATTATGGGGTAAAGAACTACTAGAGATTTCTCCACCTGTTAAAAAATCGGTTACAGAATTGAATGTATAAGAACCAACTGAAAGACTGCCAGGAGTACTTAAAAAAGTTAAAGCAGTTCCATCAAGTGAAGCAGAAAGACCTGTTATTAATGGTGTAACAGGTCCAAAATTAATTGAAAGACTACTAATAAATGCAGCAATACCGACAGTACCTGTAGTAGTAAAACTATAGGTATCATTAAAGCTACCGGATAGAGTTCCAGAATTGAATGATGCCGAGGAGCCTGCCGCAATAGGCCCCAAATTTGTAATAGAAGCTTCACCTAAAATAGGTGCAACTAGTAAAGAAACTAAAGCCAAAGATTTTAAAATTTTCATATAATAAATACCAAATATTAGAAGTGAGTAACAACAATAAAAAGTATAGTAGAGAAATTATTAAATATGGATTATGTGTAAAATTTTTAACGTAAGCCTTTGGATTAAGCGATAGCCATAGGCCTACACAAAAAACTGTTCTACTTGCCCTATAAAAATATCCGGCTGCTGGACATGCAACCAGTGTCCGGCATTGGCAACGACAGTCAGCGTTGCATTGGGAAATAATGTTTTTAGATCACTTGCTTTAACAAAGTCGGACTGGGCACCTGCCAGAAACAGGGTCTTTACGGTATACGGCGATAGTTGCTTAACATCGGGAAAGGCGATGATATTGGGTGCCATCAACAAAAAAATATCCAGATCAACACGCCAGTCATAAACGCCATCTGTCAGGATAAGGTTTTGCAACAAAAACTGGCGATAACTCAGTTCGGGTATGTCCGTAGCCAGCAATAACTCGGCCTGTTTACGATTACTGATTTTGGATAGCGGCAGTGCCTTTAATGCCTTAATCAAGTGATTAAAACAATGCGTATAACTGATGGGGGCAATATCAACGACTATTAGTTTATCAATACGCTCTGGATGGTTTAACGCAAACCACATCGCCACTTTACCGCCCATGCTGTGCCCCAGCACACTGGCGGTTTTTAAGTGCTGGCTATTCATAAATTCTAACAAATCCGCTGCCATAGAGGGATAATCAATTACCGGATGATGCGGTGATGCGCCGTGATTACGTAGATCCAGCACATAAACATGAAAATTGGCTGCCAGCTTTTCGGCTATCTGCCGCCAGTTACGCGAGGATGCGAAAAAACCATGGAGAATAATAAGCGGTGCATCATCAGGATTACCCAGTTCTTCAAAGACTAATTCCACAGTTTCCATTAGGCAATAATAGCGAACAACACGCCCATCAAGCCGCCAAAAAATCCACCCCAAACTACCAGCCAGCCTAAATGCTGATGAATGATAGCCTGCACCATTTCTTTAACCAGTTGCGGGGTTAATTCATTCAGACGCGTATCAATGACGGTTTCAATTTTATCGATAATATCGACGCCAATTTTATGGGCATCAAGCCCTTCCTTGAGTGCCGCTTTAAAGCGCTCAGACTCAATCATGTCAACCAGAGTGACTTTCATTTTCTCGGTAAAGGGTTCTTTTAAAGGTACCAGGGCATCCGGCCCTCCCATCATTAGCAACATACCGCCAAAAGAAGATTCCATAATGGATGAAACCAGACTTTCATAAATCCGGTCATAGTCGACTGCATTTAAAAAAGGCTCAAGATTTAACATTTTACTGCCTTGTCCTTCTTCTGTTTGAATAAACTGCTCAATATTTTTGAGGGTAAAAAACTGTTGCATCATCAATTGCTTGATGGAGAGCTTAAATTCTTCAAAGCGATCAGGTATCACCCCGGAACCATATAAATACGGCACCTTCTCAAACAACATGTAGATAGCCAGCCAATTGGTGACAGCTCCGGACAACGCAAAAAAACCGATGGAGGTAATTAAACCCGGCGCTACCGGGCTGATAGCGCCAATAATAATAATGGCAACAGCGACAAGATTGGTAATAACGCTTTTATTCAGAGGTTTATTCATCGTTTTTTAATAAAAAGATCAGTAATAGTGCCTTCAATCATTTCAGCCGACAATCCCAAGGTTTCCGCCAAAGTAGGATGCGCATGAACAGTTAAGGCGAGGTCTTCAACAGTGGCAGCCATTTCCAGAGCCAGCACTGCTTCGGCAATTAATTCACCGGCATTGGTGCCAACAATACCGGCACCCAGAATACGTCCGGTTTTTTTATCGGAAAGTAATTTAGTCAGGCCTTCCTTACGCCCGATACAAAGTGATCGGCCACTGGCTGCCCAAGGGAAAGTACCTTTTTCATAATCTATGCCTTGCGCTTTAGCATCATTTTCAGTTAACCCCATCCAGGCGATTTCTGGGTCCGTATAAGCCACCGAAGGAATCGTTAACGCCCGCCACTCAGAGGCTAATCCTGAAATAACTTCGGCAGCAATTTTACCTTCGTGCGTCGCCTTATGAGCCAGCATGGGATTACCCACTACGTCACCAATCGCAAAAATATGCTTTATATTGGTACGTTGTTGTTTATCAACAGGAATAAATCCTCGCTCATCGATAGTAACCCCGGCTTTATCCGCGCCACACAAATTGCCATTGGGTCTGCGACCGACAGAAACCAAAACTTTGTCAAAGACATCGGTTTCAGGTGCGCCTTTGCCTTGATAAGTCACTTTTAAACCGTCAGCTACGGACACAATACTGCTAACACTGGTATCCAAAAAGATATTGTCATAGTCTTTTTTAATTTTTGTCATTAACGGCCTGACCAAATCTTTATCACAACCGGGAATAATTTGTTCCTGCATCTCAATAATGGTGATTTTACTGCCCAGCGCGTTATAAACGGTTGCCATTTCCAGACCAATAATACCGCCACCAACAATCAACAGTTTTTTGGGAATATCTTGCAGATTAAGCGCATCGGTTGAATCGATTAACCGTCGATCATCATTAGGAAACGAAGGTATTTTTACCGGCTGAGACCCGACGGCAATAATAGCTTGTTCAAATTCTATTAATTGAGTATCCACCTGCACTTGTGTGTCGGAAACAAAGCGCCCGGTACCAGTGATCACCTTTATATTTCGCTGTTTTGCCAGCGCAGCCAAACCCGAATTAAGCTGGGAACTGATTTTGTTTTTCCAATCGAGCAATTGTCCCAGATTAATTTCCGGTTGCACAAAGTTAATCCCTGCAGGACTTAAATCTTTCGCTTCATTGAGTACATTAGCCACATGTAGCAGAGCTTTTGAAGGGATACAACCGACATTTAAACAAACACCGCCTAATACCGGATAACGTTCAACCAGTATCACCTGTTTACCTAAGTCAGCCGCACGAAATGCTGCCGTATAGCCGCCAGGGCCACCGCCCAATACCAGAACTTGTGTTTTCAATTGCATACCTTTAGTGTTGGATTTAGCTCAATAGTTAACATCAGAAGAACTTTAGATAGTATTTTTAACAATTCTACCGGTTTACCAAGAATATCTCTGAGTAAATTCAGAATAAGTTTTATAGTCGTTATGGCTTAGTTTAACACTTGTTTCATACATATTGCCCGGCACACCAGGCAGATGACCAAGCCCACTGAAAATTGTAGCCGCCCAGCCAACCCGTCACATCAACCACTTCACCGATAAAATAAAGCCCTGGTACTTGTTTGCTGGCCATGGTTTTAGAGGAAAGCGCATCACAATCCACACCACCAATGGTAACCTCTGCAGTACGATAACCTTCAGTACCATTAGGTTTAATCTCCCAGTTATGCAACTGATTGGCAACCTGATGAATCTGACGATCCGATAAATCAGGTAAGGAAATAGTTAATAACTCCTCCGGTAACAAACAACTAATCAGTCGTTTGGGTAAATAAGCATCCAAAATGGTTTTTAACGTGTTCTTTAATTTTTGCTGACGTTTTGCTTTAAGCTCTGTTTCCAAATTAATCCGGGGCAACAAGTTAATCGCCACACTCTCTCCTGCCAGCCAATAGGACGAAATCTGCAGCACGGCCGGACCGCTTAAGCCACGATGGGTAAATAATACATTTTCAGTAAAACTCTGCCGTTGATTGCTGATATTGCAAGGTACGGCAATACCCGATAAAGGCGAAAATTGTTCTTTATCTTCCGGTTGCAAGGTTAACGGTACCAAACCTGCACGAGTAGGGATTACATTAATGCCAAATTGCTGCGCTATTTTGTAACCAAAAGGCGTTGCACCCATTTTTGGAATGGAAAGCCCGCCGGTAGCGACTACTAAAGATTGACTAGTAAACGCTCCATTGCCAGTTTTAAGATGAAACCGGTTGTTGAGCTGCTCAATGCGCTCTATAGGGGTATTGAGTTGCACGACCACGCCAACATCGACACATTCTTTTAGCAACATCGTCAGAATATCTTTGGCGCTGTCGTTGCAAAATAATTGCCCATGTTCTCTTTCGTGATAAGGAATTTGATAACGTGCGATTAATGCCAAAAAATCCCACTGTGTATAGCGGCTGAGTGCAGACTTACAAAAATGCGGATTATTTGAAATGAAATTATCAGGATCAATAGAATAATTGGTGAAATTGCAACGACCGCCACCGGACATCAGGATTTTTTTTCCGGCTTTATTGGCATGATCCAGAACCAGCACTTGTCGTCCCCGCTTACCTGCTTCAATAGCGCACATCAGACCCGACGCGCCTGCCCCGATAATAATAACATCGGTTTCAGTCATCAACTACACCCACACAAAACTTCTAACTATACGCTATTCGCGTTATTCTCTAAAACTAAATCTAGTCGTTTTTAGAATGACTAAAAATTTAACCCAAGACCAGCAATAAAGCGTAATCTTAAAGCGGGTTAAGCATTATTTATCCCTTGCCACAGCATAAGCCAAGCGGTCTTTAGAACAAAAAAACCGATAAATCTAGGCTGACAGCTGTTTTTTTGTATAATCAAACTTTTTACCGGTTGTAATTTATCAATGCAGACTCCTTTTAAGACGATAGGCATCATAGGAAAACCCAGTGACCCTGGCATTGCTGATACGTTAACCGGGCTTTACGATTATTTAATTGCACATCAATACACGGTCTGTGTTGCTGAAAATAGTGTACAGTTTATTAAAAACAACACTATTAAAGCGTATTCAATGGAAGCCCTGGGTCAACATTGCGATGTTGTTATTGCCGTAGGTGGCGATGGAACTTTTCTAGCTGCCGCCCGTGCCATCGTTAAATATGATGTCCCGTTGATTGGCATTAATCTGGGAAGGCTGGGGTTTCTGGTGGATATATCGCCCCATGAAGCCCCGGCTAAATTGCACTACATACTTCAAGGCCATTATACGGAAGAAAAACGTTATTTATTACGGGCAAAAATCATCCGCGATAATGAGGTTATTCACGAAGAAACTGCCGTTAATGAAGTGGCTATCCATCGCTGGGTAACCCCCAGCATGATTGAAATTGTCACTAAAATTGATAACGTCTTTTTAAACTCACAACGCTCTGACGGTTTGGTTATTTCCACACCCACCGGATCAACAGCTTATTCTTTATCAGCGGGAGGTCCCATTCTATATCCTTCATTAAACGCCCTTGTATTAGTACCACTAAATCCCCATACCTTATCAAACCGGCCAATAGTCATTCATGATTCCGCTGAAATCGAAATCAGCTTTTGCCAAACCAAGCAAATCAATGCTCTGGTGACGTGTGATCACATTGAAATACCGGATGTATTAATCAGTGACAAAATCTTGATTAAAAAAGACCCAAAACCCATTAGAATCTTACATCCTGAAGGCCATGATTTCTTCCAAATCCTCAGGAACAAATTAAACTGGAGCAGCGGCTACCACAGCTAATACCCATGCTATTAAATATAAATATTATTGACCTTGCCGTAGTCAAATCACTCGACCTTGATCTGGAAAAAGGCATGTCGGTGCTTACCGGCGAAACCGGAGCGGGAAAATCTATTTTGTTAACCGCTTTGGGCCTTGCGCTCGGTGACAGAGCCGATTCCGGTTACGTGCGTCCGGAATGTAAACGCGCTGAAGTTAATCTTGAGTTTGATTTAAGCGATGCACCTGGCGCCCAACAATGGCTAAAAGAAAATGAACTGGATGATGAGCAGCACTGTTTAATTCGGCGTATTGTTAATCAGGATGGCCGCTCAAAAGCTACTATTAATAACCGTCCCGTGACGTTGCAATTCTTGCAGGAACTGAGTGAACAATTGGTTGAAATTCATGGCCAACATGCGCACCTGACCTTGCTTAATAGTGATGAGCAACGCCGTTTACTGGATGTGTATGCAAAAAACCAAAACCTTCTTGATCAAGTCAACACCTGCTATAAACAATGGTTGCTTACCCATAAAGAGTTGGCAAGTCTGATTAAAGCCAGCGTAGACCAAACTGAACGCGAAGAGTTATTGCGTTACCAAATTGAAGAATTACAACAATTGGATATCGCCAGTTTTAGTTATTCTTCCGTTTCAGAAGAACACAGCAAACTGGCAAATTTGGGACAAATACTAGCTACAGGCCAAGCCCAGGTTGACCTGCTTTATGAGAGTGACCAACAATCCGTTAATCAAATGCTTAGCCATAGTGTCAGCGAATTGACTCATATTGCCCAATTTGCCCCGGAGTTAACTGAAATATGCACGCTATTATCAGAAGCCCAAATTCAAACAGAAGAAGCCGCCATCCAGTTACGGCGCTTTCTGGAATCTCAGGAAGCCGATCCCCAGCGTATGGAAGCACTTGAAAACCGGATTGGTGTCATTCAGAATCTTAGCAGAAAACATCATGTTACCCCCGATCAACTACCCGAACTGGTCGATAAACTGGAAACTGAACTGGATGGACTCACCCATAGTGGTGAACGCATCGAAACATTAACTGCCGAAACTGCACAATTACTTGCCCAATACCAACAACTAGCCGCAAAATTATCCGGACAACGCAGTCAAACCGGACAAAAATTACAAAAACAAATTTCAGACATGATCAAAGAACTGGGAATGCCGCAAGGCGAATTTTTAGTTGATATTACCGATTTGGATACTGATACCCCAAAACTAAACGGCAAAGATAAAATAGAATTTTTAATCAGTGCCAATCCGGGACTGCCACCAAAACCACTGGCTAAAGTCGCTTCAGGAGGAGAATTATCGCGCATTAGTTTAGCCATACAAGTGACGACCTCTAATGATAAAACCACACCCACACTCATCTTTGATGAAGTGGATTCGGGTATCGGAGGCGGCGTTGCTGAAATTGTCGGGCAAAAATTACGTAGTTTGAGCCATAATCGACAAGTCATGTGTGTCACGCATTTACCGCAAGTTGCCGCACAGGCACATCACCATCTCTACGTTGAAAAAAATAATAAAACCGATATCACTTCTTCCAGTGTCAGATTGTTGGAGGGTGAAGAACGCATTGAAGAAATTGCCAGAATGTTGGGCGGCGTTACCATCACAGCCAATACCCTGGCGCATGCCGAAGAAATGTTATTTCAATCTACTTCCGGCAAATAGCTGGAAGGTACTACATCAGGAAACTAAAACCAATGAATCGATTTCCAGCCGAATGGGAAAAACAATCCGCCGTCTTAATCTCTTGGCCACATAATACGGGCGACTTTAGTAATCGACTTGAGTCTGTAGAGCAATCGTACAGTATCATTGCTGATACGATTACCGAATATCAACCCCTTATAATCGTCTGCAGGGATGACAGCCATCAGCAACATATTCAAACGTTAGTCAGTAATCACAAGGCTATTGACTTCATTCATGCCACCGTTAATGACATCTGGGTTAGAGATACCGTTTTTCTTAGCGTAGAAAAAGAGGGTGCCATTACCCATCTGAATTTTCTTTTTAATGGTTGGGGCGAAAAATATCAGCACCAAAACGACAATGCCCTTAATCACAAACTGTTAAACGCCAAACCCTTTAAAGGTAAAGCTTACAAGGATATTGATTTTATACTGGAAGGCGGCAGTGTTGAAAGTGACGGCATTGATACTATTTTAACGACGAAACAATGCTTGTTAAATCCCAATAGAAATAAAGGCTTAACACAATGGGAAATAGAACAGCAATTGTTGGAAAATTTGGGCGCCAAACGGGTATTATGGCTGGATCAGGAAAACTTGTCCGGTGATGATACCGATGCCCATATTGATACCCTGGCGCGTTTTTGCTCAGCCAACACCATTGCTTATACTAGTTGTAAAGATCCTGACGACCAACACTATACCAGCCTGAAGTACATGAAAATGCAATTACAGGACTTTAGAAACCAGGCAGGTGACCCCTACCATTTAGTCTCATTACCGCTACCAAAACCGATTTATGATGAAGATGGGCAACAATTGCCGGCCAATTATGCCAATTTTTTAATCATCAATCATGCTGTCCTGGTGCCTGTTTATGGTGACCCCATGGATGACATTGCTTTAACACGACTGGCTGAGTGCTTTCCTGAGCATAAAATCATCCCGATACCTTGCCGGCCACTGGTGCATCAATACGGCAGCTTACATTGTATGACCATGCAATTCCCTGAAGGTGTATTGGTTCCTGCGGTATAAGTAAACAGTAATCACACCGGACGGGTTGCAACCCGTCCGGTGTGATTACAACTCAAAAAATGTCTGGCTTATCATCTGGGTGTAAGCTAATCGCCCAAGCAAAATAAATCACCATAACCGACTCAAAAACCCTTATGGATTAAGAGGTCTTACCATGCTAAAAAAAGCTTTTATAACTGCTATATTTTTTGTCGCTACTGTCTCTGTCGGTACGGCGGGGACTATCAATAACGGGACTTGGTTGCCAAGTGCTTGTGGTGCTGAACCCGAGGTTCCGGTTATTAAACAGGATAATGTTGAGACTTATAACCAAAGCATCAAAATGATTAATGAATGGCAACAAAAAGCAAATGCCTATAATAGTTGTGTCATTAATGAGGCCAATGCCGACAATGCAGTCATCGCCAAGATGGCGACTGAACATCAAAACAAATTTCGGGCAGTCGTAGAAAAAATCAAGAGTGCCACAGATGCCGCCAAAGCCAAACTGGATAAACAATAAATACCGTTATTATTTATAACAGTTAATAGCATCCATGTATTGGGTTACGGCTGTTACCTAACCCAACTTGCGAACACACTTAAAATAATTAATGGTTGTAATCGCTATATAAACTGCTGCAAAAGCCGCTAATAACAACTGGGCAGTATCGCCATATAGCAGGCTGACAACTATCACCAACACACCAATGATCCAAGTCCATTTAAGTTTATTGCCTCTATTGGCAAAACGTTTAAATTCCAGGTCTTCTTCGCCAAGCTTATTGATGGTGTCATTTTTTTCTTCAGTCAATGTAAACCTCAATTTTAATGGCCCATAATTTACCTATATTTTTCAGGTAAATAATTTCCAAGTATTAGATAACAAATCACTGATTTTTAAAAGCTTTCTAACTGGTTAATATGGAAAATTAAAAAGACCAATGAGCCGATAGGCATCGGCTCATTGGTATAAAAACCCATGAATTTAGTGATTAAGATTAACCAGTAAAACAGCTGATTTACAATAAATAACCCCATAAGGCTAATGTCTTATGCATCAAATTGTTTTACGTTCAGTACACAGGCATTATCATAAGCTAAAAGAACGCCTACAATACGTCCTAATGGAATAATTTTTATTGGTCTCTTTAAATACTTTTCGATTTACGCTTTACCGCCAACAATCCCAGCATACCGGACATAAAAAACCAAACAGCACCAGGTAGTGGCACCGCTGATACATTGGAATTTGTCATCTCAACACGTAAACCGGTTGGGTTGCCTGATCCTTTAAGATTAGTAACGACAAACTCCAAATTGTTAACGCCAGCATTAAATAAGCTACTGCCTGCTGAAAAGTTGTACCAACTTGAAAATCCTGCGGCCGATCCGATGTTATTACCATTCAGATAAGCAACAGCATTGTTGTCTGCTGAAAACTTCCCTTCAAATGAGGCTGTAGTCGCATTATAACCAGTCAAATTAAATTGCAGCGTCCATTTGTAGGTGCCAGCAGAGGAAGAGTCATAACTTTGTGCTCTATTGCTGGTAGGCGTTAACCAATGTGAAGTACTATTATCAGCAAGCCATGGGCTAATGGGCCAACCTGACCCAACTGCCGCTTCTCCGTAGTTGCCGTAAATTGCAGCACCAGACGAATTAGTCAAGGCATAGTTGGTATCTGTTGTACCGTTAATCGTGATACCTGCGCCAGTGTTATACAAACCAACAATTGGAGAGGCTTGAGCCACACTAACGGCACAAACGGCAAGACCTGCCACTAAAGTTTTAACCATATATTTTTTCATACAACTACCCATGAATGCGGGTATGAATTAAGAGAGGTTCTTAATTAACACACCTAAAGGGCCATTGCCGCAACACAAATATAAATGTAGCAACAATTGCTCACTAAACTCTTTATTTTCTGAAAACTAATACTCAGAATTACTAATTAAAGAGACGTTAGTTTACCTTAGGCGATAACCAAAAACACTCTATCAATTGTAACAAAATGTAACAATTCAATAGGCAATCGGCACCAGACAGGAGTCGAATTGGTTTCCCGGAAATAAATCAAGTTCAGTTGCAGTGTTTTCTTCTGCAATTATTACGATTTATGGCAGTGTTTTCTTCTGCAATTATTACGATTTATGGCTCTGTAACTAAAGGATCAATACAATTAATGAACAAAATGACATGAAACATTTTAATCCGAAGTAAGTGCACGACTTTTAATCTCTTGCATAATTGTATTGATAAATGCTGACTTCTTGTTCATGCCACCCAACTTCCTGATACCGGCTAAGATATAACACGATTTGCTTTCGTTGACATTACACACAGAACAAGGGTAATTTTGTTCCATGATTTTTAACCCTAAGATCATCATACGAAAAAAGCTTTTTAATATCGGCATCTAGCGAGGGGCAGCTATTTTGGTCATTTGAGGAAAATAGTTGTTCTATTAAACGAAAATGAGCAGAAAACAGGACCAAAATAGCATTTCCGCAGTAGATTTTCTATTCTCGAAAGCCTCCTGGTGACTGGTAGGACAGTTTCGTGACAGCAACCCCAGCCACTCTCAAAACAATGGTGGATTGCCTGACGGCAAATCCACCTTACCGATTATTTTTCCTTTTGTTCCTCGGTAGATATTGGTGCCGTAGTAGTATTTTGTTCCTCGGCATTTTTCTTTTGTTTCTCGGCAGGTACTTGTACCTTAGCTGCTTTTTTAGCCTGTCTGTCGGCCGCTTTTTTTGCCAGTGCAGCCTTTTGATCAGCGGCCTGATTCGCTGCTACAGACCCGGTTTCTGATGCAGATAATGCAATTGATGGAGTGAACAGTACAGATATAGCGCAAAAGCATAACAGCAATGTGCTTTTTTTTGATGTGATATGTAACATGATTACCTCTTTAGTTAAAATAGTCATTCAAAAATAGTGTAATTCGATAAGCCCGTAGAGAATAAATAAGGGCAAATCCGATTGTTTATCTTAACAGTTATTTCAGCAAGATAGGAACGGACTTTGTACCTATCTTGCGTAACCTGTGTAAAACGTAGCTAAATACAGAGAGAAGGTAGTGGATGAAAGCTGTGATTATGTGTAAAGAAGAGTATTTGTCTTTGTGAATCAATAAACTGAACCAGTTAAAAATCCTGGAAAACACCAGATTTCAACCACTATAACCCAATCATCTCATAAACTCGCAAACCACCCCACTACCAAAGTAATATTGCTTATTGCGCCCTGATCTTCTCAACCAAAATCTTCATAGCCGCTATCATCACATCTAAATCACCCAGCAAAGTTGAAATTAAGTGATCATCTTCCAGCGCCAGCAACTCAACAAACAGAGCTTTCTCTTCGTCGTCAGCCAACATATACCCTGAATCAAGATAACGCAGCAACAGAAAATCCAGCTCTTTGGTGCCGCGTCGACATTGCCAACGCAGTTTGGCGAGTTGCTGCATTACCCCAGCTTTCTCTGGACTAACAATTTTTTGGTTTCAGCGATGGCTTTGGCGGGATTTAAGCCTTTGGGACAGGTATCAGTACAATTCATAATTGTGTGACAACGATATAGCTTAAACGGGTCTTCCAATTCATCAAGGCGTTCACCGGTATTTTCATCACGGCTATCCACCAACCAGCGATAAGCTTGTAATAATACCGCAGGGCCTAAATAGCGGTCACCGTTCCACCAGTAACTTGGGCAACTAGTAGAGCAACAGGCGCACATAACGCATTCATATAACCCGTCCAGCTTTTCGCGGTCTTCTTTGCTTTGTAGACGTTCAGTATCAGCGGGCGCCGGGGTTTGTGTTTCTATCCACGGTTTGATAGACGCGTATTGCGCGTAAAAATGCGTCATATCCGGCACTAAATCTTTAACAACCGACAAGTGCGGAAGCGGGAATATCTTGATAGTATCAGGATAAGAATCAATGGCTTTAATACACGCCAAGGTATTTTTACCATTAACCGTCATGGCGCAGGAACCACAGACCCCTTCACGGCAAGAACGTCTAAACGTTAAGGTGCTGTCGATTTCATTTTTAATTTTTAAAATGGCATCCAGTACCATCGGCCCGCAAGTGTCCATATCCAGCTCATAGCTATCAATGCGCGGATTTTCGTTAGTATCGGGATCCCAGCGGTAGACTTCAAAACGGCGGGTATTTTTGGTACCCGTCGGCGCTTTAAAACTTTTGCCTTCGGTCAATACCGAATTTTTAGGCAAGGTGAACTCAGCCATTAGTAAACCCTCTCTTTGGGTGGAATAACGTCAACTTCGTCGGTTAAGGTATATAAATGCACGGGGCGATAATCGATTTTAATATTATCATCGACCATCCATGTCAAGGTATGCTTCATCCAATTGACATCATCACGACTCGGGTAATCTTCGCGTGCATGTCCACCACGACTTTCATGTCGATTACCGGCAGCATTAATCGCGACACTGGCTTGACTGAGCAGATTATCCAACTCCAGGGTTTCAACCAGATCAGTATTCCAAATCAAGGATTTATCTTTAACACCGACCTCTTCAAACGATTGTTTGATTTCTGCCATGGCGGTAATACCTTCATCCAGTGTCGATTGCGTTCTGAATACTGCCGCTTTGGTTTGCATGATTTTCTGCATATCCAAACGAATATCTGATGTCGTGCGACTGCCATTGGCATTACGGATTTTATCAAAACGCGCCAATGCTTTATCACAGGCAGTCTTGGCCAATGGTTTTTGTGCCGTGCCCGATTTAATCAATTCTGCACAACGAATGGCCGCTGACCTGCCAAAAACCACCAAATCCAATAACGAGTTTGAACCCAGCCGATTGGCACCGTGAACAGAAACACACGCGGCCTCACCGATGGCCATCAAACCGGTCACGACTTTATCGGGATTATCGCCGTCGAGCGTTACCACTTCGGCTTTATAATTAGTGGGAATACCGCCCATGTTGTAATGCACAGTCGGTAAAACCGGAATAGGCTCTTTAGTCACATCAACGCCGGCAAAAACTTTCGAGGTTTCAGCGATACCGGGTAGACGTTCATGAATAATAGCCGGATCAAGATGCTCAATGTGCAAGTAAATGTGATCTTTGAGCTTGCCTACACCACGCCCTTCCTGAATCTCAATAGTCATGGCGCGACTAACAACATCGCGTGAAGCTAAATCTTTAGCATGCGGTGCATAGCGTTCCATAAAGCGTTCACCTTCCGAATTGGTCAGATAACCGCCCTCGCCTCTTACCGCTTCAGTAATTAAACAACCAGCACCATAAATGCCGGTCGGATGAAACTGAATAAATTCCATATCCTGTAATGGCAATCCTGCGCGCAATACCATCGCATTACCATCACCCGTTACAGTATGAGCGGATGTACAAGAGAAATAGCTACGCCCGTAACCACCGGTTGCCAAAACGGTAACATGTGCTTTAAACAAATGCAGTGAGCCATCATCAAGACACCATGCCAATACGCCACGGCACTCATCATTTTCCATAATCAAGTCGAGCACAATGTATTCAACAAAAAATTCTGCATTATGTTTTAGCGCTTGTTGGTACAAGGTATGTAAAATCGCATGACCGGTTTTATCCGCTGCCGCACAGGTACGTTGTGCCGTGCCTTTACCATAATGCGTCGTCATCCCGCCAAAGGCACGTTGATAAATTTTGCCGTCCTCTGTTCTGGAAAAAGGCACGCCGTAATGTTCCAGCTCAATAACTGCGGCCATGGCCTCACGGCACATATATTCAATGGCATCCTGATCGCCTAACCAGTCAGAGCCTTTAACAGTATCGTACATATGAAAACGCCAGTCATCTTCACCCATATTGCCCAATGCAGCACTGATGCCACCTTGCGCTGCAACGGTATGACTGCGAGTTGGAAATACTTTAGTCAGACAAGCTGTTTTCAAGCCTTTTTCTGCCATGCCAAAAGTGGCCCGAAGACCTGCCCCGCCAGCGCCCACTACAATGACATCATATTCATGTTCAATAATTTTATAATCTGACGACATAAGTTACCCTATCAATAATATTCGAAACACTGCAATCAACGCCGCTAGTGCCAACAACAGAAAACTTAAGTTCACCGTCCAGACGGCAATAATTTTAATTCCTTCAGCAGCAATATAATCTTCAATAACTACCTGCAAACCCAAGGCTGAGTGATAAAAAACAGCAAGTATCCAAGCGACCATACCCAGCGTATTCAATGGTGATGCCAGCCACGCTATCATTTCCTGATAAGGCGCGTGTACACTTAAATCAAGAAAAATAATTAACCAAAAAGATAAGGGAATCAATGCTACGGCGGTAACACGTTGCATCCACCAATGAGAAGTACCCGATTTTGCCGAACCTAATCCGCGAACTTTGGCTAAAGGCGATCTATAATCCATAAATATTCCTTAACTCAGACAAATAGCAAGGTGATCAGGGTGAGAACCAAGGAAGTACCCAGTTCAATCATTGCATAGCGATTGAGTGTATCACTATTAAAACTGTTACCCGCATCCCAAATTAAATGGCGCACACCGTGACATAAATGGAAAAAAAATGCGTAAATAAACCCCCAATACAGCACTTGCATTGGCCATAGCTTCATAAAAACCTGCATTGCGGCGTAAGTATTTGAACCGGCCGCCAGGGCATAGATAATATAGACAAAAAAGATTAAGCCGACTGATAGACATACGCCGGTAATGCGGTGAAGAATTGAGATAATACCGGTTAAAGGAAGTTTGTAGACTTGTAAATGTGGTGAAATAGGTCTGTTACTATTTATTGCCATTGTATTATCCAGTTGTTATTTTCATAAAAAATCAATGCAACGGCAATTCCTTTCCCAATCGCCATAGCAAATTGTTTAAGGTTCTTTTACTCTAACCCTATTTCTTCACTAAACTAATAGGTAGAAGCATTATCGCGCATTGATTGTCCCGTTTTAACACATTAATAAGGCCCTTCTATCACTGTCTCTTGGAAAAATTTTACAATAATAATTTTTGTAACATTTAATTCTATCTTGTAAAGACTGTCGATACTTGCTTCTCCCGGTAACAAAACATATCAGGATATGATTCTTTTATTACCTAAAAAGAAGCAATTAAACTTGTATCCGAGAGCAATTTTACGATTTAATCACGCTCTTTTTGAGTTATATTGCCATTATGATCAACAATAACACTCCAGTTATTACCCGCTGCGTTAACCGTTAAATCATACTCCTCGCCAATACCATTAGGATTTACCACTAATGTTGCGTTTTTAATGGTGTAAGTACCGAAAGCAGCTTTCAAATTATCATAACCAACAGAGGGCATCATGTTGGAAGTTGTCACGTTATCGCCGTTAACAAAAAAATGGCCGTTACTTCTATATAGTTCAATAATTGTTTCCTTGTCCTTATCTTCTTTAAAACTAATCTCGTATAAGGCTTGCTTAAAATGGGTTTTCTTTTCAGCAGAAATATCCATGGCATTCGGATGTCTTTTATAAAACTGATCTTTTATTGGAGAGGGAATGGCCTCTTTATCCAAAATTTCAGCATTAACGGAAACCGATAATAGTGCCAACACTAAAAAACCCGGTTTTAAAAATTTGTTACACATTATTATCTTTACCTGTAAATGATGATTAAAAAAATCAGAGAATGCTAAACCAATACCACCAGCTGTATTGAAAAACAAACGTTGCTTTGAATATAACTTACATTTATCAAACGCCAAGAAATAAACACCATCAGGTCAAATTTGATGACTTTTATATTTCGTCTGTGTCTACAAAACAAACTAACATGGTTAATCTGCAAAAAACAGATATCTTACTCGTCCACGACTCACTTTCCAACTTTTCAAACCCAACAGATAAATCCTTTATGTTTATATTGCGGCTATTTTTACACAAAGAATACTTCAGACCGTTTCGGTTTGATTAAAAATCACCCGGTTTCAGCGATATCATTCCTGTTATTAATTTTTTATCTTTTTATCTTGCTCGCATAAATCGGCAAAACAAAGACATTGATTGAGAATTTAAATTAGTACAGCGACAAGTCCACAAATTAAAATAGCGATCGCTTGTAAAGCCCATTAAACATTTTTATCGTTTGTTTAAACTCACCCTGCTATAATTAGTTATGAAGATGTGTTCGGAACGTTTTGGACGTTGGCGAGTGAGCTTTTGGAGTCATACTCGGCGCTGCACGCATCTTCCCCTTAATTTATAATGCCTCGGCCACCTCACGTTAATTCATGCCTTGCAAAACCGGCATAAAAACAACCGTATTTGCTGATAAGCAAGCTGATCGTGACATCCCACCCTCTAAACTCAAAATCTTGTAAAAATACCTAGGAGCCGTTCCACAATGACTGCTGAATTCTTGATTAACTACGCGGTGCAGTTTCTTGGAGCCGCAGCCGCAGTATTTCTTGCTTATCGCTCTTTTCAAAAACGCCGAATTCAGTTGGGCGAGGAACCTACGCTGCCCCAATACTTTAGCCGCAGAAGCACCTACTGGCTAGGGATCGTATCGTACTGTACGTTTATGGTAGCTCTTTACTGCTTACTTACCTGGCGGTGGCTACCCTTGGAACCGTTGGTAACTCTCATTGTGAAGAACCTGCGCTCTCGGGAATTGGTAAATCTTCTGAATGGCTTGGATGGCAACACGATCATACCGTTGATTGTCGCCGGGCTATTTCTTTTTTTTAGCGATTGGGAAAGCCGCTTTAATCCTTTACTTATTTTGAGAGACAGTATCCATGATGCTTTCGCAATTCCAACCAAAGCAGTAGAAGTTTATAATGCTTTAGTCACATCAAGATTATCAGCAGTCGACGATAACTTAAAAGCAAAAATTGCCAATCGCCTGCTGGTGTCGAGTATTGACTTTGGTGATTTCGAAAAATCCAGCGCAACCGTCGAATATAAATGGGCTCATAATTGCCTTTTATTTGACCAGATACAGAACTACGCAAACGAATCGTCCTTTCGTCGTTTTTTTAACGAACCATCACTAAAATGGGGGGAAATCTGTATCTCTTACAATGCAATGTCGGAAAAAGTTGCGGTCTGGAAAGAAGCACAACCACACTATACCAAGACAGTCAATTTGCTCAAAGAACTCGACCACCTCACCGGCCTACTCTGCCGCTTACTCGCCTCTCTAGTCGTGTTCAAGAGCGCAAGCGAGGATGATATATGGACAACTGTTAAGCAACTTGGCGGCAACGTCCACGCAGCTCCTTTGAAACACACCTATAAATATGTCCTGCTTTTTACTGCGGCTACGGCTATAGGGGTTATGTTAGGTCGAGAAATATCGGTCTCCCTACATAATGCTTTCCTGTTTCCAGATAAACCGCTAGCGCATTTTAATTACACAACACTTCGCTGGGTCGCGTATGTCATTCCGATGTATGTCCTGCCAATAGCACTCGTCTTTATTTTACGGACAATTGCAATCAGACATCAACGGGAGCAGTCCGATCGATACTATGGTTTTTATATGGCAGTGATGATAATGGGGTTCATTGTTAGCACCACGGTATCAGCGCTCATTCTCGAGTTAACTTTCTACCGCAGGCTGGATTTCAATTTTCTGGAAAGCTTCATTCAACATATGCGTTGGGGGATTTTGCCTGCACTTATGTGCGGCTTTGTCGCCTACCGAATGGATACGCCAGTGAGTGAATCGGAAACTACAGGTACGCTAATTATGGCCGCTGCATTGCGTTTTCTTGGATGGGGATCCGGTGCCGTCATTATTATGCTTTATGCTACCGACGATATAACCATAGAGGAGCCAAATCTACGTTTTACACTTGTCGGTACCGCTTTCTTCGTGGTTGGACTCTTGGGGGCTTCTGCCCGCTTTAAAACGGCAATGCTAAATAATTAACTACTTTTACCGGTGCGATTGTATCTCGAACAAAAGTTATTCTTTATTCAGGGTCAAAATGCAGTTCTTCCTTGCCAAAATTTGTTTGATTGAGCGGGGTAAAATTTCATGGAAATTAACCAGCGCAAGCAATCAATGTAATACAATTGTCTGCGTAACATCAGTTAAATCATTTATAAAAAAGCCTCTTATAACAGAGGCTTATTTATATTCTTTACATAACTATATCAAGGTGTCCGTTAAAACGGTATATCGTCATCATAAGGTGTATCAAAGTTCTCATTACCCGATGCTTGTTTTGCAGGTGCCTGTTCCCGTGCTCCAGAAGATTGATAGTTTTGTTGTGGCTGACTGCCTGACTCATTTTTCTTGCCGATTAAATCAATAATATTGGCGTTAAGTTCCAGACTGGTTTTAGTCGTGCCATCGTTAGCTTTGTATTCGCTTTGGGTTAATTCCCCCGATACAAACACTTGCTGACCTTTTTTTAAATAATCTTTTAGAGATCCTTCAGCGCGTTTACCAAACAATGCGACCCGTATCCATAGAGTTTGTTGTTTATCACCAAAGCCGATATTATTGGCGACGGTAAAATTTAATACGGCCAGCCCGGACTGCGCGTATCTTACTTCGGCATCACGGCCGATAGTGCCGGTAAAACTAAAAACGTTGCTCATTTTTTATCTCATGGTTGTGTAACAATGTGGCTATTATCGGTTGATTTCGACTTCTATCCAAAGGAAAAATTAGCGTCCGGCAAAATCCATTTCAACTTTACCATCAACAAACTTCAAATTGACTTCAAACTCGGTGCCTTTAGTCGATTTAAAACCTTTTAAAACACCGGTTTCACCTTTACTTAACAGCTTTTTAGCGATGGTCGGGGTTATGTTTTTATTGGCAATAGTTTTCCAAATAACTGCCTTACAGCCATTGCGCCATTCGCTACAACTATAGGCTTTACTGGTTTCAATAATTTTGCCGTTGCACAACGGACAATCGGCAAGCGCATCGGTTATATTTTGCACCGGCTGATTTTGCAATTTGTTATAACCAATCTCGCCCGAGGGATTAAGGGTTAATTGGGCATTAAACACGTCATCATTAACTTTAATCGCATAAGCATTCAAGGTTCGGCCATTTTGTAATAATTGACAAGCCATGTCCCGGGTAATGGTCAAGCTATAAGCCTGCTTCCATAATACAAATTTACAACCGGCTTTCCATTGGCTACAGCCATAACCTTGCCTGCCTTCAATAATGGGCTGCTGGCAGAGTGGGCAGTCGCCCAGCCTGCTGTCATCATAAAGCGGCTTGGTCGATTCATCTTTTAATTGCTGGGTAAATTGAATAATTTCTGCCATAAACAGATCAGGATCATAAGCGTTGTGTTCTATTTTTTTAAGCTTGGCTTCCCATTCGCCGGTCATTGCCGCCGACTTTAAGCGATCATCCGCGATAATTGAAATAAGATGACGTCCTGATTCAGTGCTGAGTAATAACTTTTTTTGGCGCTGAATATAGTTGCGTTTGATTAATACTTCAATAATCGACGCTCGGGTTGCCGGTGTACCCAAACCCTTTTCTTTTAATGCTTCTTTAAGCTCTTCATCATCACAGGTTTTTCCGGCTGACTCCATCATGCCTAATAAACTGGCTTCGTTATAAGCTTTTGGCGCGGTAGTTTTACCCTGATTAATAGTAGGTTGATGTGGCCCAATTTCACCTTGAACAAAGTTGGGCAAAATTTTTGTTTCATTACCTTGAGCCTTTGGAGAATTTTCGCCAGGCGATACATTTTTAAACAATGCCTGCCAACCGGGTGATTCGATAATGGTACCTGTGGTTTTAAAATTGATAGCCGCTTTTTTAGTTGCGCTTGAGGGCAACTCGGAAGTATTAGCCAAAGAGGCCGCCAGCATTGGTTTGGTGTCAACACAGCCCAGCACAGTGGTAATTTGTTTGACACAAGCCGGATAAAAAGCGGCAATAAAACGCAACACAATGGCTTCATAGACTTTAGCCTCATCATTGGCTAAAGAACCAGGTAAGGTAGTCGTAGCAATGATGGCATGGTGATCACTGACTTTGGCATCATTAAAATAACGGTTACTTAAGGACAATTTATCAAGATCCAGCGCAGCTATCTGTGGCTCAAAACGCAAGCGTAATTTTTCCAACAAAGACTTAATACCTGACTTCATATCATTGGTTAAACAACGACTATCCGTACGCGGATAAGTGATATGTTTTTTCTCGTATAACTGCTGGGCACACGTTAAGGTTTGATCCGCAGTAAAACCATAACGAATATTCATATCTTTTTGTAAATCCGTCAGATCATACAATAACGGCGGATGAACCAACTCACGCTTACCTTTAACCGAAGTAATCTTAAAATCATGACCGTCAATCCGGCTTAATAAGGCCTCGGCATCGGGCTTTTTATCAAATCGCCCGCCAACATATTGAAAATCAGCAGCTCGATAAAGGGTATGTAACTCCCAAAAATCCTTGGGGATAAATTTGGCGATATCCAAATCTTTTTGGACAATAAGCGCCAGCACCGGTGTTTGTACACGACCTATCGTCCATAACAAGCCCTGCTGACCAAACTTAAGGGTATAAAGCCTCGTTGCATTTAAACCCACTATCCAATCTGATTCACTACGACATTTAGCAGCGCGATAAAGCCCCTGATAGAGACTACCATCCTGTAATTGGGCAAAACCTTTGCGTATGGCTTCATCAGTTAATGAGCTAATCCACAAGCGTGTAAACGGTTTTTGCAGACATCCTGTCCAGGCCAAAATATATCTAAAAATCAGCTCACCTTCCCGCCCGGCATCGGTAGCACAGATAATTTCATCCGCTGATTTAAACAGGTGCTTGATAGTATTTAATTGTTTTTGTGCCGACACATCACTGCGTGCTTTCAGGCCAAATTCTTCAGGAATAATGGGCAAAGAATCAAGCGACCAGCGTTTCCATTCGGGATAGTATTCATCAGGTTCTTTTAATTCAACCAGATGACCAAATGCCCAGGTAATTTGATAACCATTACCCTCAAAATAACCATCATGTTTATTATTGATATGTAAACATTTAGCGATATCGCGGGCAACTGAGGGTTTTTCGGTAAGTATAACTTTCATTATCAGGAGGTAATATTTTATTAATGTACTGATGTTACGCAGATCATTATGAAATCAACTTTAGTGTCGTTATCACAACAAGTTTTATTGATCGGGTTCAAAAGCTCCAGTTACCGCTTAATACTGTGCGGCAAAAGGGCTTATGACGAACTATTGCGTAACAACTGTTAATTCACTTGGCATTCAGGTCTATCAGGTAATCTTAAACCGGCATTTATAATTTAAGGGAATATAAAAATGAAGAAAATTATTACGACATTAAGTCTTGCTGTTTTATTTCTGCTATTAGCGGCCTGCTCACATCATCAGCCCTTCCAAGGTTCTGGTTGGAGTCAGGGGTATAGTAATGGCCCTCAGAGAATCTATCAGTATGGCAATGGCTACCAAAACTATCCCCCACAAAGAAATTATCAGTATAACAATAGATACCAAAACCGCCATTCCCAAAGAAGCTATCAATATGACAATAGACACCAAAACCATAGAAATGGGCATGAGCGTAGGCATGATCATTAATCGTGCAAAATCGCCCGAAACTTTTTGCTACGTGCTGTTAATACAGCTAATGCAACCAAGCTTAGGTAATAATACGATAGCAGGGTAAATATTTTTTTCCTGGCAACTTCATGCGATGTTGTTCAACAAAAGAGGCCAATAAAGAATCCATCAATTTCATGATATTGGCGTCGCCATGAATTTCAAAATGGCCGTATTGTTCAATGGCGCGAATACCATCATCTTTTACATTACCTGCCACAATACCGGAAAAAGCACGACGCAGATTAGCCGCGAGCAAATGATTCTCCTGATTTTTGTGTAAAGCCAGACTGCTCATGTTTCCATGTGTGGGGATAAAAGGCTGCTGAAATACCCGGTCAATTTTGAGTAGCCAGTTGAAATAATAGGCATCACCTTTTTCTTTACGAAAAGCCCGCACCTGCTTGATTCCTGCCAGCATTTCACAAGCAACCAACTCAGGATCATCAATAATAATCTGGTATCGCTGCTGCGCCTCTTTACCCAAGGTACCGGCAATAAACTGATCAATCTCCTTAAAGTAAGCCTCGGAACTGTCTGGCCCTGTAAAAATCAACGGAAACGGCATATCTTTATTGTCAGGATGTAACAGTATGCCCAATAAATAAAGAATTTCTTCGGCCGTACCGGCACCACCAGGAAATACCACGATACCATGTCCGGTACGAACAAAAGCTTCCAATCGTTTTTCAATATCCGGCAAAATAACCAGATCATTGACAATCGGATTGGGGGATTCAGCGGCAATAATGCCGGGTTCAGTTATGCCTAAATACTGGCCATCTTTAACGCGCTGCTTGGAATGTCCGATAGTCGCGCCCTTCATTGGTCCTTTCATGGCACCCGGCCCACAACCGGTACAAATATTTAAACCACGCAGGCCCATTTCATGGCCCACTTGCTTGGTATATTCATATTCCTTACGGCTAATGGAATGTCCACCCCAGCAGACCACGAGTTTTGGATTAATCATCGGACGCAGAATATTGGCATTGCGCAAAATATGAAACACCGCATTACTGATACCGTCTGACGAATCCATGTCAAACTTTGGATTATCACTAATCTCGTCGCTGACGTAAATAATGTCGCGTAATACTGCAAACAGATGCTCATTAATGCCTTTAATCATTTTACCGTCAACAAAAGCATGAGCAGGAGCGCCTGTAACCTCCAGCTTTATCCCCCGCTGTTGCTGAACCACACGAATATCAAAAGCAGGATAACGCTCAAGTAGTTGCTTGCCATCATCCATAGCACTGCCACAATTTAATACTGCCAGCGAACAGTTGCGGAATGTTTTATATAAATCACCCTGACTGCTATCGAACAGCTTGTTAACTTCAGCCTTGGATAAAACATCCAGACGACCGTCAGGGGTAATTTGTGCATCAACTACAGGGTATTTCATGGTGCTCCTTTAAAAGAGGAATTATATTTTGTCAACTAACTACTGATTACTTCTGTGTGATTAAGTCAGTATACAAATAAGCAAACATCCCGACGGGATCAATTTCCTTATTATCCTCGCGTATTTTACTCGTTATTGATTAGTTTTAATCCGGGCGGCAGTGCTTCACCAAAAATCTGCTTTTCTTCCCTTTCATCCAATTCTTTAACTTGCTCAACCATCTCTATCCAGGATAAGGGCGCTTTACTGAATTTAAGTTTTGCTATAATTTGCAGGCGTATCGCATCATCAATATCTCGCGTGCGGTCTCCACTCATCCGCGCAATAAGGGTAGCAGCAAATCCGGCATGGGGTATTTTCTTCCAATCCTCAGACAAAATCTGCGTTAACCAGCCACAAACTATATCAGCAGGAATAACATTATGGCTACTGCCATGAAACGGCAACCTTGCACCGATACGTCCTACAGCCCACCAGCTCTGGGTTGGTTCGCTGGATTTTTGCAGGCGTTTTAACAACCATTCGCCTAACTGTATTTTCTTGTCAACCGGCAATCGTTCCAACACGGCAGCAAGGCGTACCATTTCATCATAACCGCGATTTTTGATTTGCTTGGCAACCCCGGGCTGTCTTGCTGCAGCAGGATTAATAAACTTGGCAATATCAGCAAAAATTTGTTCCTGCGCAATGACGGATAAACCACCGGCAATTCGTCGCCAGAGCGTCCACCATTCTGTCCAGTTTTGAGTTTCGTTGACAAACTGTATGCCTTGAGAATAATTTTTCCAGAGTTGTTCTACACGCCAGTCATCCAGCGGATAACCAAAACCGGGGCGCAAACAAAATCCGGCCAGACTTAGCCATACCCTTTCGTGATTCTCGGTACGGCGATGATATTTGGTTCCTTCCAGCAGGGTAGCAAACATGGCTCTTAGCAAGGGAGTTTCCCACTCTGCTCGCGCAGCTCCCAACTGCTTTTCCAAATCCGCACGTAAGTTTTTGACCGCTTTAGGATCTATCTGCCTGGATTTTGAGCCAAAAACACTGTGTATTTTTTCTACGGCACCATTAAATTGGGGTGGTAATTCCGCAGCCATCGACACTCCTGCGCCACCTTTTTTTCTGATTTGAAACTCAACATTCCAGCGTTGCTCGCTGTTTTCGACAGAAATACATTGAATTTTAAGGGTTCCCACTTCTGTTTGAGTAACCGCCAACTGTACAATCGCCTCAGCATTCGGCTTGCTCTCATCGCCTTCAAAAGCCACGGCAAGGGGTGGCAGGGAATGAAAATGTTCGGTTATTTCGGTGACATCACCGGGTTTAAATTCGCTGTCACCGCTCATCGAGGCTAAATGAAAACGTACCGGCGTACCCAATCGCAAGGCAAAATGCCGATTTTTTAAGATAACTTCATCGCCTTCTTCACTGCCTCTGGGCAAAATGCAGATCCCTTGTTGCTCGGTTGACTGCTCGGTATCGACCAACAGAAAATAACTACGCGCAGCCCCACCACCAATTTTTAATTTCTTGTCACGCCTGGCAATAGCATAACTGACCGCACCAAAAGCCACGGAAAGCTCGGGATGTTTATTTTCCAGCAAAACCGGCGGCTTGGTGCTCCATGAATTAAGCAAGTTTACCAGTCGCTGCGTAATGGGTTGACTACGAAACACGCCGCCGTTAAGTAACAGTGCATCAGGTACTCTACCTTCGCCTTTTAAGGCTTCACTGGAAGCGGCAGCATGCAACTTTAAAAATGCCGCGATATGTTTGCTGACTGCAGGTTCCGCAGCATAAGGAAGTCCAAATTCAACAACGCCACTACGTTTTCTGTCAGGTAATTCATCGAGCGTTGATAACGGGAAAAAGCCATCCAGAGCAAGACTTCGCACTTCTTCGCGAGTCAGTAGCACAGAGCGGGAACTGCCAATCAGTTTGGATCCGCCACCCAGCAAGGTAACCGTCACATGCTCTGGTGCATCCTCAGCCAGCAGATGCTCTTTGGCCAGTCGGCATTGTTCAATCAGTTGCGATAAATCAGCCGCAGACAATCGTTTTGCACCACCGGCTAAATCAACCAGACGACTTTCAGCCAAATGCGCCAATGCCAAATCAATATTGTCGCCACCCAACATTAAATGATCACCGACACCGATACGGGTGAGTTTTGGCTCATCTATGCCCTGCTCTACTTTAATCAAGGTTAAATCGGTCGTACCGCCACCGACATCACACACCAGCAATAAATGCACATTAGCCAGCGCGTGTTTAATATTTTCCGCATTACGCCGTAACCAGTCATAACAAACCGCTTGAGGCTCTTCCAGCAACCGCACCTTTGTCAGTCCGGCAATGCTTGCCGCCTCCAACGTCAGCGAACGAGCCGCTTCATCAAAAGAAGCGGGAACGGTAATAACAATATCCTGTTGTTCCAAGGGCGCATCAGGAAACTTATGTCCCCAAACCGTACGAATATGTGCCAAATAACTGGCGCTGGCATCAATTGGTGAAACCTTGCTAATCTCGTCGCTACTGCCCCATGGTAGAATTTCAGCACTATGATCGACGGAAGGATGTGATAGCCAACTTTTAGCGCTGGTAACAAATCGACCTTTGGATTTGGCACCCAATAACCGTGCAGCTTCACCAATAACCGGGGCTTCATCAGAAAACAATAACTCTGACCGATAACTTGGAAAGGCAATATCAGCAGCCGATAGCTCACCCGGTGCCGGATGATAACGTACCGATGGCAATAATGGCCTGGCCGCCACTTGTCCTGGCGCAATCAGCTGTTCAATTTGTAACAGTTGTATTTCCTGCTGGGTTTTTTCAGCGTTGGCAAAAGCAACAACGGTATGGGTTGTGCCCAAATCGATACCGACTAAATAAGATGGTGTTTGATTTTTCAAAATAAGTGTTATGTTGAGTGATTAATTAATTCGGCAACTTATCCGTGCTGCCTCTCTTATTTAGTGTAAAGTTTTTTTAGAACATAAGTGTAAATTTATTCATTACATCGGAGATATCTGCATAGATTATAGTGATGCCTTTGTTGATTAAAAGATATTATGCCGTGCCCGCCCTTGTAAGCTAAAGCGCTTGCAACATAAGCTACTGCCTGCTTTATTAATTCAGGGTGCTATAACTTAAAGCCGCCGGTTTTGTCATCCATCTACCGATGGCCATTTTATATTCTATTGATCAACTATATAAACCGTATTGGCTTCTTAAACCGATTCGCAAGAAAGTAAGCACATTATTACCTGCTTTAATTTATTCAGCAGTCAAATAAGACTTAATCCAACTATTCAGTTAAAATAGTAAGGATAATAATAAATATACCGCCTTAGGGGCGACGTTTCATTTTTTAATCGAGTGTTTTTCAGGGGTTCTTGTATGCGTAAAAAACTTATTACCTTTACCGGTGGTGCTGCACTGCTCTTTGTGCATACTTTGAGTCAGGCTGCCACTGATTTGCCACCTTCAGCAAAAGTTGATTTAGGCCCGGTGGAAGAAGTCTGTTCTGCGTTTACAGATCCGGAATGGCGCAAAGAACAGGTTATTGATGGCGTAACCATACAAGAATCGAGACTCTGTAATCCCGATAATCCGGCGGACATTGCCGCCTTTGTTAAAGGCACCAATGGCGTTTCAATGGAAACATTGATGTCGACACAACTGGCCGCTGATGCCATTACCATGTCAGACGATATGGACGGTGATGGTGACCCTGATAAAATCATTATCAAACTTGAAGTAGTCGAACTCAACGGCCATTCACCTGACATGAAAGGCCCAACGACAACCTTTGATATTGCACCCGGTATACAACCGACTTTTTGGGTTTATGCGCCAAAAACCCGGGACATGTCGACTAAAAGCCTTTATGAGCTGGAAGCCAACCCTTTGTTGCGCGTACCATCGCCGGTTATCCGTGTCGAACAGGATGATGTGGTTTGGATAGTCTTGGAAAATACGCATTACTTGCCACATTCCATACACTTGCATGGCATAGACCATCCCTTTATGGACATGAGCGGCACCGGTAATGATGGTGTGGCACAAACCAGTAATATGGATACCATGCCGGGACAAAGTAAGACCTATGTGATTAAGCCTCGCCAACCCGGCACGATGTATTACCATTGCCATGTGCAACCACACACCCATATCCCTATGGGCTTGCAGGGCATTTTTGTCGTTGAGGAAAATCGCCCGAACAATTGGCCGCAAACGCTTAATGTCGGTGCCGGTCAAGTTCGTCATCCGTCGGTAGCCGTGCTTGAAAAATATGCCCGTGAATATGACTTGCATTATGAATCGGCGGATAAAGAATTGCATGAGGTTGTGGCAAGGTCAGCCAATGATCCACGCCTGATTGCCAAGCATATGAACACCGAATACGACATCACCGATGCCAACGATGATTATTTCATGCTTAATGGCCGTTCTTTCCCTTATACCTTAAGGGAATCATTGATTCACATGGAAGAAAATCAAAAAGTAAAATTACGGGTTTTAAATGGTCATACCGAAGCATTGGCGATGCATATCCATGGCCACAAACCGACCATTACCCATTATGATGGCGTCGACAACGGCCCGGGTTCTTATATCCAACGCGATGTACATGGTATGGTTCCGGCACAACGACTGGATCTTGAATTGAGCGGCGTCGACGATGGCTTGAACAGCTTTGGACAAGGTATCTGGATGTTTCATGACCACGTTGAAAAAGCGTTTACTACTGACGGACATGGCGAAGGCGGCGATATCAGCTTGGTCGTTTATAAAGGTTTTGTTGATGAAAGAGGTATTCCCACCGCACATGGCATGAGCCTGGAACCGTATTTTTCCAAGTCATTATGGAAAGGAAAATATCCTATATGGCAAGATTATGATGCTTTTCGCAGCTTGGGCTTACCTGATACCGATGCAGAAGTTACCCCTTCTAAAGTAGCCGTACAAACTGTTGCCATAAAAGCATCAGACTTAGCCATAGCCGCTCAACAACAAGGTTCATCAGCCTTCGGCAAATTGTTTTATGGCTTGGTGATGGGATTATTAGGCTATACCGTCGTAGTCAAACGTCGTCCACTAACTAATTTTGCCCGTAATCTGATTGAAATTGCTCGTAATAAGCTGGTAAAAAAATAAAGCCGGCTATTGAAAACTATAAAGCATTCCCATACTCTTCCGTCGTGGGAATGCTGCTTTTAATACTAAAACCTTAAGTCAACTCAATATATTGTAAGATATTCGTCTTAACAATACGATATTGCAACATTTCCCCCCAGCTTCTTTCCTAACAACAGCGCTTAATGCCATTCCATTTTTCATCTTGCCACTGCCTGAAAAAATCGGCCTTGCTCAATGGCGGATGGCATTCATGTCCGGCATCGGTTTGATGATAGTGCGCATAATGCTTTAAATATTGCTCGTAAGCATCATCACCTGAAAGACGGCGCACAATACGCCAGAACGCTTTGAGCTTGGCTATCATTAATCTCTTACCCAATCTTCAACCAGACGGCTGGTGCTATGCGCTGATTCCGTCAGGGGTAATACGGATTTTCCTGACAAGTAACGGATGCAAACACGCAGCATATCAAAAACAATCAACCACAATATACTGATAAAAAACACCGTAAGCCAGGCATCCAGATGCAGATTAAATATCAATTGTGGGGCAATGGCGGCTTTTGCCGGCGGTAAAAGACCGGTCGCCAGCTTGTCTGTTAAATCGTTGGCAGCAGAAAAGAAACCTATGCGGATATCGTCGCTGGCAATTTTTTGCCATGCTGCCGTGGTGGTAATCACTATTAGTCCAACTAACGGTAAACCCGTTATCCAAGCCTGTTTTAATTTATCGGATTTGACTAAAATACCCGTCGCTACGCATAGCGCAATAGCCGCCAGCATTTGATTGGCAATACCGAACAGCGGCCACAGGATGTTGACGCCACCGTTCGGATCTATCACGCCGATATAAAGAAAATAGCCCCAACTGGATACCACCAGAGCACTGGTCAGAACAACGGAAGGTGTCCAGGATGTTTCGCCCATTTTTGGCCAAACATTACCGAGCATATCCTGCAACATAAAACGCCCAACGCGTGTTCCGGCATCCAGCGTAGTAAGGATAAAAATAGCCTCAAACATGATGGCAAAGTGATACCAAAGCGCCAATAAACCTTCACCAAAAGCACTGCCGAAAATACTTGCCATGCCCACCGCCAGTGAAGGTGCGCCACCGGTACGTGCAAATAGCGTCGCTTCACCCATTTGACGCGCCAGATTTTGCATTTGTTCGACGGTAACCGGGTAACCCCAGGAAGATATTTTGGCAACGGCCTCAGCAGCATCCGCACCGACTACGCCGGCAGAGCTGTTGATGGCAAAAAATATACCCGGGTCCAATACGGTAGCAGCAATCATTGCCATGATGGCAACAAACGATTCCAGTAACATACCGCCATAACCGATCATACGAATGTCCCGTTCATTACTGAGTAATTTTGGCGTGGTACCTGATGCAATCAGCGCGTGAAAACCGGAAATGGCTCCGCAAGCAATGGTGATAAATACAAACGGAAATAATTTGCCGCCAAAAATAGGCCCGGTGCCATCGATAAACTGGGTTATTGCCGGCATTTTTACATCCGGTTGTAACATGATAATGGCTACCGCCAACAAGGTGATAGTGCCTATTTTCATGTAAGTCGACAAGTAATCACGCGGTGCCAACAATAACCAAACCGGTAAAATAGCGGCTGCAAAGCCATAAGCCATAACCCACCAAGCCAGCGTAAGACCTTCGTGATCAAACGCCTTGCGCAAGATCTCGTTTTCATCAATGACACGACCACCGGCTACCGACAACAATAATAAAACAACGCCTATTAGCGAGCCTTCCAGTATTTGCCCCGGGCGAATATAGCGCATATAAACGCCCACAATCATGGCGATAGGAATGGTTGCTGATACGGTAAAGGTCGCCCACGGGCTGTGTTTCATGGCGTTAACCACTACCAATCCCAGTACGGCAATCAAAATAATCATAATGGCAAATGTGCCTATTAATGCAGCCGTTCCACCCAGTGGCCCCAACTCATCACGCGCCATCTGCCCAAGGCTTTTGGCATTGCGTCGGGTCGATAAAAATAACGTCACCATATCCTGAACACAACCGCCCAACACAGCACCAAACAATATCCACAGCGTACCCGGCAAATAGCCAAACTGCGCGGCTAATGTCGGTCCCACCAAAGGACCGGGTCCTGCAATCGCAGCAAAATGATGACCAAACACTATCCATTTATTGGTCGGTATAAAATCGCGACCGTTATCCAGGCGCTCTGCCGGTGTTGCGCGACTTTCATCAACCATCAAAACGGTAGTGGCAATCCATGTCGCGTAAAACCGATAGGCAATGGCATAAACACAAAGTGCTGCTGCTATAAACCAAAGTGCGTTGATGTTTTCACCGCGGTTAAGGGCAATGCCTCCAATAGCCGATGCACCAAGAATGGCGATGAGAACCCAGATAGCATTTTTTAGTAACTTATTCATTATTCGATTTTTATTATGTTCTATGCAAGATTAAGCTATTGTTGATGCGACGCTTACTGATATGACTTAAGGTTTAAGCAATTAGAGTACCTCAAACAAGCACGAAGTCTGGGGAGTTTATAGCGTTAACTGCCGTCTTTTATTTTTCTATCAACATTGCTTGCCAAATAACAGTCCGGCTATTTTTAGAAGCTAAAAAAAGCATCACCTTTGGTGTTTCAAAGTTGATAGCATTGTTATAAGGAATGGTTTGTCAAGAAGCGGTATAATTGATCTATTTTATAATAACACGGAAATTCCATGAAACTACTGATACGCAATCTTGCCCGCACGACTACAGAAGCAGAGCTTCAGGCATTGTTTGAAGCTCACGGTACAGTGCAGTCCTGTAACCTGGTCATAGATAAAGAAACCGGCAGTTCAAAAGGTTTTGGTTTTATCGAAATGCCCAAGTTGGGTGAAGCCAAGATAGCGATAAATACCCTCAACGGCAAGAATATAGCCGGTAACAAGATTCGTGTTAAAAAAGCCGAGTAGAGAGCTCCCTTAAATCTCGACAAGATTACTACAGCGTCAGGTTAATCTGTCGAAGCGACAATCCATATAAATCAGGGATAAATAACTTTTGGTTTAAAGTAAGCGGCGGGATACTTGGGATCAAATTTATCCTGTGCTTGATCAGCTAGTTGATTGTCAACAAAGACAATGCTGGGAGTGAAGTCTGAGGCCGGGTATTTTGGGTCGACTTCATTTTTAACAGGATCAATAGCTATCGTATCTTTATCAATATAAATAACACTGGGTTCAAAATCCGATGCCGGATATTTGCTGTCGGTAGCAAAAGTACTAACGGAGTTTAATGCAACAACAGCCACTGTCAATCCTAAAACGATCATTTTCTTCATCTATAGTCACCTGCTAATAGTTGTAAAATTGGTCTCGTTAGTCTACTTTTTGGCAAGACCAGCTGACCTCAAGTATCAAGTATTTTAGTTTGTTTCGCAAATGCTTTTAGTAAAACCGAATAGCGGATTGGCTATTAACCAATCCGCTATCAAGATAAGCATCACCTGTATTTTTCAAAAAATGAGCGAAAAACTGATTTTTTACAATTTAAAAAACAACCTTTTGCTCTTTTAAGGCACTGTAAATATCATCGATAGATTGTTTGTCAGTATCAAAGGTTATATCAACCAAATCAGCACTGTAATTGATGCACAAACCAATCAAGCCGGAATTTTTAATGATCGGTATAAGCGCTGCATTTTGGGTTTCCAAAATAGTGGTGGCATGACCGTTATCAAACAGCTTTCTTTCCAGCTTATAAGCCACTTCTTGACTGACTAAACCGGTTAAGGCAATAGCAACAGCTTTCTGGCTATAACGTGCGGCACGCTCTTCTGTACTAACAGGTTGCTGATTTTCATCAGTGACAGCACCCGTAATCATCCCCGCACCAACAGTACCGTTAGTCAAGCGGTCAATAATAATAAACGCACCGGTGCCTTTATTGATTTTGTAAGCATCAAAAACAACGGGTGCATTGACTGTCACCGTACAGGAGCCTATTTCATTTAATTGCAACTCAATGGCATCATGGTGTTCCAGCGTATTAACATCAATGCGATGATGAATCATGGCAACGGAACCGGACACGCTGCGTGTTGCCAGTTTTAGTGTGTATTGGCGACCCGGCGTTAATGCTTTTTCAGTCATCCAGACAATAGTGGCATTAAATTTATCAGCAATGATTGGCGACTGTTTTTCGGTGCTGATCAGAACATCACCGCGACTGATATCAATCTCGTCTTCCAATGTCAAGGTTACTGCCATCGGTGGATAAGCTTCTTCAAGATCACCATCATAAGTGACAATCGCTTTGATTTTACTGCTTTTACCGGAAGGCCAGGCAGTAATTTGATCGCCTTTTCTGAAAATACCGGAAGCTACTGTGCCGCAAAAACCACGAAAATCCAGATTAGGCCGGTTGACATACTGAACCGGAAAACGGGTGTCGCTAAAATTATGGTCATTGGCAATTTCAACGCTGTTAAGTTTTTCCATTAACGGTTCGTCAGTAAACCAGGGCATATTCTCGCTACGGTTGACGACATTATCACCGTCCAATGCAGACATGGGGATAAAATAGATATCATGTAAATCCAGTCTATCGGTGAAGCGCAAATAATCCTGTTTTATTTTATTATAAGTGGCTTCACTGTAATCAATCAGATCCATTTTATTGACCGCGACGATAATATGCTTAATACCTAATAACGAAGTAATAAAGCTGTGTCGTTTAGTCTGGGTTTGCACTCCGTAACGGGCATCAATGAGAATAATGGCCAAATCACAATTTGAAGCTCCGGTAGCCATGTTACGCGTATATTGCTCATGCCCCGGCGTATCGGCAATAATAAATTTACGGGTGGATGTGGAAAAATAGCGATAGGCCACATCAATGGTAATACCTTGTTCACGTTCGGCTTGCAGACCATCAACCAGCAAGGCAAGATCGATCTTGCCGGCACCGGTGGTGCCTGACTTGACGCTGTCTGCCTGCACCGCAGCCAATTGATCTTCGTAGATCATTTTGGAATCGTGCAGCAAACGACCTATCAGGGTGCTTTTGCCGTCATCGACGTTACCGCAGGTTAAAAAACGCAGCAACTCTTTGTTTTCATGTTGCGCTAAATAAGCGTCAATATCGGTATTAATTAATTCGGATTGGTGGGACATAATTTAGGTTCAAGGTTTAAAGGTAAAAGGTTAAAAACACAAAAAACAAAGCTCTATTGACACCACTGGCTTTCGCACGGAACACCATCGTTGTTACCATCCATTTGAGTATTAGAACAGTTATTTATAAAAAATGTCGCTTCTTCACAAGAAGTCATTTGTGAACAGTAAGTTCTACCATCACAATGATAGGTTTGCTGTACAGTAGATGAGGCCTTGGCCGGTAATTCAGAGCTTGTTGTGCGCTCGCTGGAAAAACTCTTGATAATCCCCTTTATTTTTTCAGTGGGCGCAGAAAAAAATGAAGATGGTGGCGCGTCCTGTTTTGGTATCACTTCAATAGCCTGACGACCGGTATTGGTACGGCAAGCTTTATCCGTATAGATGACATGCCCCTTCACATCGGTGCATTTGTAAATACCACCCTGGCCATTGACGCAATAAAGCACGGCAAAAGCCAGAACAAACATTTTAATCATCATTGATAACCAGAGTATGACTGGAATAGATTAAAAATACCCTTCACGCTTTTTCTGTTCCATGGAACCGGATTGATCATGGTCAATCAGTCGTCCCTGGCGTTCAGAAGTGGTCGCTAACAGCATTTCCTGAATAATTTCCGGCAGTGTCGTGGCATTTGATTCAACGGCACCTGTTAACGGATAACAGCCCAAGGTACGAAAACGCACTTTTTTCATTTCAATTTTTTCATCAGGACCGATAGGCATGCGCTCATCATCGACCATGATCAACATGCCATCGCGCTCAACAACCGGGCGTTCCTTAGCAAAATAGAGCGGTACGATAGGGATGTTTTCCAAATGAATGTATTGCCAGATATCCAATTCCGTCCAGTTGGACAGCGGAAATACCCGGATACTTTCGCCTTTATCTATTTTTCCGTTATAAATATTCCATAATTCGGGGCGCTGGTTTTTTGGATCCCAGCGATGATTTTTATCACGGAATGAATACACACGTTCTTTGGCGCGTGACTTTTCTTCATCGCGACGCGCACCACCAAAAGCCGCGTCAAACTGGTATTTATCCAGTGCTTGCTTAAGGCCATCGGTTTTCATGACATCCGTATGTTTTTTGCTACCGTGGGTAAAAGGCCCAATGCCCTGATCAACACCATCCTGATTGGTATAAATGATTAAATCCAGCCCCAGCTTTTTAATCAGTTGATCACGAAATTCGATCATTTCCTTAAACTTCCAGGTCGTGTCGATGTGCATCATCGGAAATGGTGGCTTACCGGGGAAAAATGCCTTCATGGTTAGATGTAACATGACGGCAGAATCCTTGCCAACGGAATACAACATGACAGGATGTTCAAATTCAGCTGCGACTTCACGAATAATATGAATGCTTTCAGCTTCCAGCTCTTTAAGGTGTGTTAGTTTATGATCAGTCATTAAAAGTCCGTCGGAGGTGATTGTCTTGATATGATTATTGATTACTTTCAATAAAAAACCGTCTATTTTAATTTGAACGGGCTGTTAATGCCAGTTATCCTCTCATAAATTATCAGTTTTCTTACCTACAGTAAGGCAATATGTGAAGCTTAATCGAGTATTAGTCACCCATGCCTCATTTTTGTACGGTCAAAGCATTAACATTCAATAACAAAAGCGTAAAGACAGGCCGGTATATCTACCAAAAATGAAAAAATCAATTAAATCAGGTAAACACACAGGTTAGCCTCTACGAGTCAAAGAATTGGGAAAGCTCTTGATATATTATTTATCGACATCAAATTTTTTCCAGCGTAAGCGATTGGCGTTAGTCACTACCGTCAAAGAAGACATGGCCATGGCTGCACCAGCAATCATGGGGTTTAACAAAATACCAAATACGGGATACAACAAACCTGCGGCAACGGGGATACTGATAGTATTATAGAAAAAAGCCCCAATCAGGTTTTGTTTAATATTAATGACGGTCGCTTTGGATAGCTCGATTACTTCAGGTACTTTTAACAAGGAGCCTTGTAAAATGACGACATCGGCGCTTTCAATAGCGACATCAGTACCGGTACCAATAGCCAGACCTACATCAGCTTGTGCCAAGGCAGGTGCATCATTAATACCATCGCCAACCATACCGACGATTTCACCCTGTTGTTGCAACTCTCTCACCACAGCCGCTTTATCCTGCGGCAATACTTGCGCCCTGACTTCAGTAATACCGGCTTGGCGGGCAATAGCATTTGCCGTTAGTGGATTATCCCCGGTCACCATGATGATACGCAGGCCTTGATTTTTAAGACGCTGTACCGCTTGTGACGAATCCTTTTTAATGGGATCAGAGACCGCAATAATACCGGCTATTTTGCCATCTACTGCAAGTAGCATCGGCGTTTGACCCAAGGTTGACAGCTTTTCCAGACTATTGTTGTAAGGGGTAAAATTAATACCCTTGCTATCCATCAATTCCTTGTTGCCAAAAACAACAGCTTGTTTATTAATGTTGGCGGTGACTCCAAAACCGGCAACCGCTTCAAATTGCTGCACTTTTTCAAGTTTTATTTGCCGGTTTTCTGCCGCTTTTAAAATAGCCGCCGCCAAAGGATGTTCCGAACCTGACTCAATACTTGCAGCTAATTGCAAGACAAGCTCTTCGGTATAATCATCGAAGGCTTCAAGCGTTGACACAGTAGGTTTGCCTTCCGTTACCGTACCGGTTTTATCCAGGATTAAGCAGGTTAATTTGCCGGCTGCCTGTAATGCATCACCCTTACGAATCAAAATACCTGACTGTGCCGCACGACCCACCGCAACCATAACTGAAATGGGTGTTGCCAAACCCAGCGCACAAGGACAAGCGATAACCAGCACTGTCATTGACGTTACAAAAGCATAACCCAATGACGGATCGGGACCAAAAGTGTACCAGACCAGAAAAGTCAGCACTGAAATAGCAACGACGGCAGGGACAAAAACGCTGGAAATTTTATCAGCCAAGCGGGCTATTTCAGGTTTGCTGCTTTGTGCTTGCCGTACGCTTTTAATAATTTGTGCCAGAGCGGTATCACGTCCGATACGGGTTGCCTGAAACAGAAAGCTGCCGGTCTGGTTCATGGTACCGGCCACTACTTCTGAGCCAACAGTTTTTTCTACCGGCATCGGCTCACCGGTTAACATGGATTCATCCATTGTTGAATGTCCTTCCAGCAAAATACCGTCAACGGCAATTTTTTCGCCGGGCCTGACTCGCAAAGTCTCGCCCAAACCCACTTCTTCAATAGGAATATCCAGTTCTTCGCCCTCTCTAACCACACGAGCGGTACGCGGTTGCAAACCGATTAATTGACGAATCGCGCTGGATGTTTTACCTCTGGCCAGTGTTTCCAGACCGGTTCCCAAATTAATAAAAGCCAAAATCACTACAGCCGCTTCAAAATAAGCATGTTTTGCCAAGGTGGGCAAGGTTGCTGAATAATCAATGACTATGCAGGAGTAAAGCCATGCCGAACCGGTACCCAAGGCAATCAAGGTATCCATGTTGGCCTGACCCAGACGCAAGGACTTGATCGCGCCACTGTAAAAATTCCAGCCTGAATAAACCAGTATACTTAAAGTGATCAGGGCAATTTCCGGCCAAAGCCACTGCCCGGTCGCAGAACCTATTTCTGGCAGCCAGCTAAAATGCTCTGCCAGCATCAGTAAGGCACCATAAACTCCGGCAACCGCCGCTTTCTTCATTAGCTGGCGATAACGCTGTAATTCCTGCGCTTCCTGCTCGGCCGGATCTTCCATACCCTCCATGACTGCGGCATCAAAACCAGCCTCTTGAACCGCCTGCTTTAAAGCATCCGTGTCAGGATGGCCTTTAATCATCGCAGAATGATCGGCAAAATTAACACTGACAGAAGTAACTCCATCAACGGCAGCCAAAGCACCTTCAACAGCGCTTACGCAACCTGCACAACGCATTCCTAAAATAGATAAACGTACCTCATCAGAGGTTTTTTCTGTACTCATAAAATGTACCTACGCTAAAAGTTCGATAATTTATTAGCTACTTTACCAAGAAACCCGCGCCAGTAATGGTGTCTTTAATAGTATCCAATGTTGTTTTTTCAGTATCATACTCGACGCTAACAGTTTCATCCTTAAATACTGCTTTAACCGAAATAACACCATCAATGGCGTTTAGCTTACCGGTTACATTACTTTCACAACCACCACATTTCATACCGGTCACTGTTAAAACTGTAGATTCAATCATTGCTTTTTCCTTGGGTTAGTAATTTACATTTTTATATCATATTCGACTAATCGTCAGTAATTATGATACAACGTGTTAACTTTAAATACACAGTTATCCATCTTAGGTGATTTCCTGAGAAGAATATGACTTTTTATTCGTTTTCTGCGTAATTTGAACCTATTCATTTCTGGATATCACTTTAACTGCCAAACAACACGACGTTACTTATGCAATTAAACACCATTACCAACCAAACTATTGCGCTTGCCGGTATTGCTCAGGCAGCCGCATTGGTACAACAACTGGCCACCAAAGGAACTGCTGACCCGCTAGCCATGGAAACCAGTCTTGCCAGTGTCTTAAAAATAGATTCAGACAGCGTCATTGATATTTATGGAAGCCTGGATGGAATAAAACTGGGCTTGACGCAACTTAACATACAAATGACCGGCTTTAAAATTGTTAATCCTGAACAGGCGCGTTATTGTGCTTCACTGGTTTTTCTAGAAAATCAGTTATCAGATCGCAAGGATCTGCTTAATATCATTCAAATCGGCATTTCTAAAGCGCAGGCACAGAGTGAACACTTTGGTTTGTTACATGAAAACGTACTGGCAAATCTTGGCGATGTTTATCAGAATACCATCAGTACCTTGCAACCAAGAATCATGGTTAATGGTAATCAGGAATATTTATCCAGACCCGAAATTGCCAATAAAATACGTGCTTGTTTGCTGGCAGGTGTAAGATCAGCTATCTTGTGGCGACAATGTGGCGGTACGCGCTGGAAGTTTTTGTTTTACCGCAAAAAGATTCAGGCTGAATTACAAATCCTGCTAAAAAAGGTCTAGTCGCCAATATGGCAAACCTGATAACAGTTGACCATCTCTATCGTTATTACGGTAAAGTCTGTGCGGTTAATGACGTTGGTTTTACCTTGGAAAAAGGTGAAGTACTTGGTTTTCTTGGTCCTAATGGTGCAGGTAAAACCACTACCATGCAAATGCTGAGCGGTAACCTCGCGCCCAGTTCAGGGCAAATTATCATTAATGGTTTTGATTTACTGGATCAACCCAACAAGGCCAAACGCAGTCTTGGTTATTTGCCGGATACACCACCGCTTTATAAGGAACTGAGTGTACAAGAGTTTTTACACTATTGCGCGGCACTTCAAAGTATCCCTAAAAATGCCATCACTCATGCCATTAACAAGACCAAGGAACGCTGTGGCTTAATGGCTGTATCACACCGTTTGATTGCCAATCTGTCCAAAGGCTTTCAACAACGTGTCGGTATTGCCCAGGCTATCTTGCATAACCCGGATGTTATTATTCTTGATGAACCCACGGTTGGCCTTGACCCCATACAAATCAAAGAAATCCGCACCTTAATACGTGAATTGGGGCAAGATCACGGGATCATTCTATCGACACATATTCTTAACGAAGTACAAGAATCCTGTACGCATGTACAAATCATTCATCAAGGACGACTGATATTAAAGGAAAGTATTGCCGGTCTTAACGAGGCCATGAATACCGACAGTCTTCACGTTACCACCCGACTAGCCGCGGACAAAAGCCTTTTATTAGCCATTTCCGGCATAAATGCTATCGAAAATATTACCGACCATCAGCTCAATATCCATTACAACACAGTTAATGATCCAACCCGGCAAATTATCGAAACTATTATTGCCAATGGCTGGGAACTTCAGGAACTGACACCTATAAAAAAGTCAATGGAAGATGTTTTTATTGCCCTGACCAAGGATAGTCAGTCATGAGCATGATTTTAACAATAGCCACACGAGAGTTTAAAAGCCTGTTTATATCGCCGTTGGCCTGGACAGTATTGGCCATCCTGCAATGCCTGTTGGCCTATTTATTTTTAACCCAAGTTGAAACCTTCACCTTAATCCAGCCCAAATTAGCCGGCATTGACGGTGCACCCGGCTTAACCGATATTATCGTCACACCGTTATATGGTAACGCCGGCATTATTTTATTACTGGTCACTCCTTTGTTAACCATGCGCCTTATTTGTGAAGAACGCCGGAATAAAACCCTGACCCTGCTGCTGTCTGCGCCCATTTCCACTGTCGATATTATTATCGGCAAGTACTTGGGCAGCCTTGGCTTATTGTTGCTTCTGGTATGTCTCATCACCTTGATGCCGTTGTCTTTACTGATTGGCGGCGAACTGGATATGGGTAAATTATTTGCCAATTTTTTGGCATTATTGTTATTGGTCAGTGCCTTTACTGCTACCGGTCTGTTTATGTCCACTGTAGCAGGTCATCCTACGATTGCAGCAATGGGCACTTTCGGTATTTTATTACTGTTATGGATACTGGACTGGTCAGCGGGGATGAAAGAACAGCGCAGCGAACTCTTTGAATATTTATCCATTTTAAGGCATTTCCAAAATCTTCAAAGTGGCCTGATTAGCTCGGTGGATATAAGCTATTTTTTACTGTTTACTGCTACCTTTATCTTGCTAAGTATCCGCAGTCTGGATAACGACCGCTTACAAAAATGAAATTATCACCACGAATACACCAACAACTACGCCTGAAAAGCACTCTTGTTACCGCACTGTTATTATTTGTGCTGGGTACACTGGCTTTTTTAACTACGCGTTACAGCATACAAACAGATATTACCAACAATGCCGGCAATACCCTGTCGCAAGCCTCGCAAAAATTACTCCTTTCCCTACCCGATAAAGTCACTGTTACGGCTTATATTAAACAAGGCCAGCCGATAAGAACCCAAATTGCACAATTAGTGGATCGCTATAGCCGCTATAAAGCCAATTTAACGCTTAACTTTATCGATCCTGATTTTGAGCCTGAAAAAACCCGTGAACTCAATATAGGCCCGGAAGGGATTATTATTGTCGACTATCAGGAACGCACCGAAAAGCTCACCTTCATTGATGAGTCTTCGCTGACCAATGCCCTGTTACAACTAACCAACGCCAATGAACGCTGGATCACTTTTTTAACCGGTCACGGTGAACGCTCGCCTGATGGTATAGCCAATTTCGATTTTGGACAGTTTGGCAAAGAATTGGCTCATCGAAAAATCAATGCTCAAACACTTAATTTGGTAACGCTACCGGCTATTCCAGACAACTCGGCCTTGCTGGTCATTGCCGCTCCCAAAGTAGCGTTACTGACCGGTGAAATAGCTATCATCAAGGGGTATATTCAACGCGGTGGCAATCTACTGGTATTAACCGACCCTGATAACAAACAACTTACTGACTTACTAAAATTCTTGGGTATCAAGCAGCTTGATGGAATTATCGTTGACAGTAACTCAACGCTTTATGGTATTGATGACCCCAGCTTTATACTCGTCAGCGAATACGCACCTCATCCTGTCACCAAAGGTTTTCAGACTATAACCCTGTATCCGGTTGTGGCAGCACTTGAAATTGACGGTAAAACTGATTTTACCAGCTCACCCTTGCTAAGTAGTTCGGCAAAGTCATGGACAGAAACAGGGGCTATCAAAGGGAAAATACGTTTTGATGCCAATGGCCAAGAAAAACAAGGCCCGCTTGCTTTTGCCTATGCCTTAACCAGAAATTTCAATAAAACAACGCAGCAACGCATCGTGGTGGTTGGTGATGGCGACTTTTTATCCAATGCCTACTTAGGCAATGTCGGTAATCTGGATATGGGCTTAAAAACGGTTTCATGGCTCATTCATGATGACCGGTTTATCAACATTCCGGCAAAAATCGCAAGCGATAAAAGCCTGCAATTAACCCAAACAGCAGTTGCTGCCATAGGTTTTGGCTTTTTACTCATCATCCCGCTAGTGTTGATCGGTACAGGATTTATCATCTGGCACAAACGTAAACAGCGCTAATGCTGATGAAAGCAAACCTGACAGGCTTTATGTACCTGTCAGGCCTGACTACACCGTTATTGATTAACTAATCATTATGGGGCTCTGTTTACCATTAAGGCATCAGCTTGCAATTTTAACGCTTTAGCTTTATTCAACATAATATTACGCAGTCCCGGCAATGGCGACAAAGAGGCGGTATATTCCAGTTTATAAGCAGCTTTTAGCTTGTTCACTGCTTCAGGATAAGGTAATAACTGTCCTTCTGTCAGTACTTGAATGGCATCTTCGGTATCAGCTAACGCCAACAAAGTAATTTCTCTACCATTGCCTGCATTTAACCGAATAGCTTGATCATCTAGGGCATTGGAATTACGAATATTTTCCAACGCATTGATAGTTCTTAAAAATAAAGACACAGCAACCACTTGCGAAGAACCAATCTTGATAGTTCTATCCGCGTTAGACGAGGTAAGGTGACCTGGCGACTGATTAAAATCATCGGTATTATAATAAGCAACGGCTTCTTCTATACTGCTCACACTGTTGTTATGAAAGAAAGGTGCCGTATCTGCCGCTTCTATTAAACTGGGTGAATTAAAGCGACCTTCACCATAACTACACGGTGTATCCTCATCATTATCGTTACACCAACCTTTAATATCGACATCGCCAATTCCGCCGTCAATAGCAATGGTCGGATCCAATAACACCGCAGGTTGATCTTTCATGGCTTCAATGCCGGTATTTCTGGTAGGATTCCCACCCGTTGTAGAACTGATTGCACCGGCATTGCTATGGCAGCCATTACAATTAGCTCCCGTACCTAAAACTGCTTTACCGGCAACAACCGGATTATTTTTTACGTTAAATAAGACCAAGCCGCGTTGGACAATTTCGGATGTAAAAGTCATCTTGCTTAAATTCAATTCCTGACTACGTCCCAACGAAAGCATGTAGGCTTGTAAAGCATTTAATTCTGCATCAGTTGGCAATCGAAAATCGGTGCCGGGGGTTCTTGCCAAAGACTTGGTAAAATGTTGAACAATTGCACCAAAGGTAAACTCGCGCAAAGATCCGGTACCCACCGAGCCATCTCCAGACCAACCCAATGCATGAGCAAATTCTTCATCCAAAGCAAACTCGCCCTTTGCACCGTTTGGATTTACCATAAGTTCAGTAGTCATTGTTTTAGATAACCCCAAGGTATGAGGTACACCGCGCATCACTGCAGGTTTATTAAAACCGTCAATATTGGTTAAAATCAACCCCAGTTGGCGCATCAGCTTGGGATTTTCAAAACCTGTCTTCAAGGCCGGATTGGTTTCAGCGACAAATAACGGATCAGAAAGCGGCAGATTAGCGATATATTTTGGATCAATCGTATGATTGTTATCCAATCGATGGCAAGTGCTACAGGTACGTCCATTACCGTTAAACGTTTCATTAACAAAAATTCGGCGTCCTTCGGCAATCTGTGTACCCATTACACCAGCCAAATTAAGTTGATTAGCATCAACGGCAAGTGCCAGTTTAGGTAACAAAAAATCAAAAGGTGAACGGGTTTCAGATACGTCTTTTACACTACCAACTGCCGCTTGAGCCCAGATCTTGTCAGCGTAATATAAATTCTGTAAGAAATCGGGGGCCCCTGCAATAACAATACTTTGATCAGGGCTTTTCCCTGCCAAGGTTACTGTTACCATATCAATTTTAAAATCAGCCAGGGCGATTCGATTGATTTGTGTTGTCAGTTCAGCTATATCATTATGTTGAGTTAACGTACCCAGACGAAAAAAACTATCGCCAGTCTCCGGCTTAACGGTACGATTAACACCTTCATGATTATCAACCAACCACACATCATAAATTTGCTTGTCAAGATCTTTCACTTTAACGACTATGGAACCGTTTATTAAGTTAAGCTCCATAGTGCCGCGAGCTTTTGAGTCGGTATTTGATAACACTTTAGAATGGGCCAGTGATAAACGTAACGTAGTCGCATTACCACCCCGCGCTTCGTAATGTTCTTGCCATTGGCCATAAATGCCTTTCAGTGCATCCAGATTGCCATGACCTAAAACCATTTCTCCACTGCTTTCTGTTTCAGCTTTAAAGGCATAATTAGCAACCCCGCCACTAATAAGAACCATGATCGTAATTAATCCTAAAAGTCGATTTCGTGTCATTTTATTTGTCAATGTTGGTAAAAAGTTAAGGCCGCTTATCTTTCTTAAAGTCACAGAAAATCACCTAAGCCCGGGTTAAGTAGGTATCTAATTACATCTTCGCTTAAATTATTAGCAATATTTATACCACTTTCTTTTTGTAGTCATTATGAGCCTTGACTAATCAGTCAATTTTCAAACTAAGTTATTTGACGTACAAAAATCCGTTTCTATGGGATATCACACACTTTTGCAAAAAAATCATCTAGCTAAGCTTAGCGTGGACTATTTTTTTACAGGAAATCACTTAACCCTTATTGACAGTCATACATCTTCTACCCATCCCCATACTCTATTCCCGCCAACCTGGTCGTGGGTTTGCACGTCCGCACGGCGCAACGGACCTTGTTTGTCCGGATTACATCCCTCCCGATACTTTTAGCTAAAAATAACTCTCTTTGCAGTCTTATTGGCGTAATACTTGCTGTTGATCTCTACGAATCTAATCGGATTCAATCAATTTATTACCCATATTAAAGGAATTAAAAATGCAAAGCCCTTTCGCCCTAAAACCTTCCCTGCTAGCGGCAAGTTTATTACTGTTGGCGTTGATACCATTAGCCCATGTTCAGGCCAATACCACGGCGGTTTCTGGAACTATCAACAAAATCGGGGCAGGAACCACTTTTGATACCTGGCATATTCACATGCTCAACGCCGGTTCGTTTAACATTGACTTACTGGGCTATGAGGCCAATGCGGCTGGTGCAACTGCTGATTTAAACGGCGACGGCGAACTGACATTTTTAGACCCGGAAACCAATTTTTACAAAGATACTGGTAATCCTTTGGCAGCCGCAGATTTTCTGGCTCGTTGCGACGATGTCAATAACAATTGCTCCGCCGTCAATAATGCCACCATCAAATTGACCGATTCTTATACTTCGACCGGTAATTCCATTGGTTCAGCCGACGGCTCTCTTCACAAACGTGACCCGTCTTTTACCGTTACCCTGGCAGCAGGCGACTATCTCTATCTGGTGGCAGATTACAGATTGACACCCACTGAAGCGGTTTCCGGTATCAATGGAGGTGATGCCTTCTCCTCGCCATCAGGTTTTGTTAATCCTGTTACTGATCATGCTGACTATAGTATTACGCTTAGCTCCGCCACAATGAATATCGCTACCAACGGCCAAAACATAACCGTCTCATCCGTTCCCCTGCCTGCTGCTGTCTGGCTTTTCGCTAGCGCATTGGCCGGGTTTGGTTTATTCGGTCGCAAGAAAACCGGCTTGATTGCATAACCGTTATCTTGCCTTTGGATTTACGTAGGAACGGCACACCGTACGCCCCGTTAAAAAATGATCGCGGAAGGCGACTTGAGCCGTTAAAAAAATACGGCTAAAGTCACTTTCCTAAAAAAACCATATGATCAAGCGGTTATTTTCACTCCTGCATACCGTCACCCCCAGAAAATCTGGTAGATCCAAATTAAGCAGCTTTGTCCGCTTTGGATTCTGGACGGTTTTTTTGCTGTGTTAAAATACCCGAAATTAAGGCAAGTAGACCTTGATCTGACTTCATCCGATTCTTTTTTGTAACCTGACTACTAACGATAAAAATATGAGCCAATTTATGCAACTCGGCCAGGCCGCCATTCAACAAAAGAATATTGCTGAAGCCGTCGGTTGGTTTACCAAAGCCTTAACAGAAACCCCCAAAGATCCGCAAGTCCTGGCTTGTCTGGGACAATCGCTTTGCTGGCAAGGTCAGCGTGACCAAGGCATCATTCATTTACGTCAGTCAGGTCAATTATTACTAAAAAAAGCCCGTAAAAGTCGCGATACCCAGCTGGCTCTGGATATGGCTGATCAACTGCAATATTGGCATGATTATCCAGGTGCTCTTGATGTCTGCAAACAAGCAGTACTGATTAATCCCGGTTTCGTCAGAGGCTTTCAATTACTGGCTTTGACACATTCACGACTGAATCAAAAAAAGTCCGCTCTGGCCGCAGGTCGAAAAGCATTACAACTGGTTCCAGATAGCGCTACATTGGCCATTCTGCTGGCAACTCTGGAAGCTGCAGACGGCCTTACGGCAGAGGCCAAACGCCGACTGGAAAAAGTACTACAAAACCCGTCACTAACCCCTGAAGAACAATTCAGGGCTCATAAAGAACTGGCTCGCTTCCTCGATAAACTGGGCGAGTATGACCAGGTTTTTACGCATTTGCATCAATCAGCCGACGTTTCCAAACGCCTGCCTGAAGTATCACGCCAAGACGTAAAATTGGTACCACAGATGCTGAAAATCAATAAAGCCGGGTTTGACCACGAATTACTGGGGCGCTGGTCAAACACCCTGTTTCCGGCTGATCAACCTGCGCCGGTTTTCTTGCTGGGTTTTATGCGTACCGGCACCACGTTGACCCAGGAAGTGTTGGGTGCTAACCCTGATATTTTTGTCGCTGACGAAACCGATTTAATTGTTACCGTGGTTAAAGAATTAAACCGGCTTTCCCACAACCAGGGCAGCGTACCGGATCAACTGAGGAAACTTGATTTAGCCGGTGTACTGCACTTGCGAGAATTTTACTGGCACAGAGCCCATGCCTTATACGGCGACAAGATTGGCAGTCGCTTGTTACTTGATAAAACCACCATGAACACCATTGATTTAGGACTGATCAACTGTATTTTTCCTGATGCCAAACTGGTTTTCCTGCTGCGTGATCCTCGTGATGTCTGCCTGAGTTGCTTTATGCAGACCATGATACCCACACCTTCAACCGTACATCTACTTAGCTGGCAAGATACTGGACAATTTTATGCGCAGGTTATGGATTGGTGGATGACGATAAAGCCACAGTTAACCATGGATTTTATCGAATTTCGTTATGAAGATGCCGTATTCCAGTTTGAACCGGCATTTCGTAAAGTTTTTGATTTTTTGGATGTAAATTGGGATCCAGCCGTTGCGGATTTTCATAAACAGGCAGCCGGCAAATACATTGCCAGCCCCAGCTTTAACCAAGTCGCACAACCGCTGTATTCATCATCAGTTGGTCGTTGGCGGCATTACAAAGCCGAATATGCAGAAATCTCGACTTGGTTACAACCATTCATCAGCGCTTATAGCTACGACGACTGACAGCAAATTAATCATTTGGTGGAAGCGACGACGCCAGGCATAAAAAAACCCGCCAGAGTAGCCTTCGGCGGGTTTCGTGAGACAAGACTGTTTGCGAGAGTAAAGCAGTCCGTTGCGTTTAAAAGAAATTAAGCGGCGCTTTTGTTACGATGACGTAAACCTATAAAGCCTGCCATGGCACTGCCGAACAACCAAATAGCGGCAGGTACGGGAACAGCTGCGGGGGTGACTTGAATTAAATTTGTGGTCAATGATTCAGTACCAAGTGCCATATTTAATACAGAGCCACCTTGAGAACCTGCACCTACTCCACTCACATAGATAAAGCCTGTTGTAGTAAACCAGTTGGAAGCTATTATTTCAGGATCAACATCTCCCAGCTCTGTTCTGGATGGCTGGTAGTTTAAAGCAGTCAAATCGGCAAAGATATGCGTAAACGCCGACACTAACGAGTTACCGGACCAAGAGACTGTGTAGTCAGAAATTTCAGTGAAATTTGACCAGCTTGCGCCTGAGATCCAGCCATCACTATTGACGTCGCTAGCACTAAATGAACCTGAAATAGAAGCGCCTTCTTCATAGCCGGTTTGGGTAAAGTTATAAAGCGATGCCTGTGCAGGAGCAATTATCATAAAGCCGGCAATAAAAGCGGCCGCCAAAAATTTAATAGTCATGATCAATAATCCTTAAGGTGCAGTAGTGGCAGGTAGTACAGTTGAATAACGTGTACCGTTAGTAATGCCTTCAACCCCAAAAGTATTGGTGAAGTTACCAACAAATGATTCTTTGTTTGGTGTAAATTGCAGGTCAAAGTAAGAATCGATATGGACAATGCCAGGAACCGGATCAAAACTAATGTTGGCAGTCGCTGAACAATTAGTATTCATGGATGCCGTTCCATAAACAGGGCCGTTATAGCCAGGTTCATTAGCGGCGTTATTGCCAAACTCACAGTTACCGGTTAAAGCACCACCGGTAACAATATTTATGGTGCAGCGACCCATGTGATTATGATGATTGATAGCCGCTTGGTACATGACATAGTTGCCTACCAAATTGGCTTGTGTGCAAGGTGTGCTTGCAGAAAAAGCTTGTGAAGATACCAGTAAAGTTGTGGCGATAAATAAGATTTTTTTCATAATTAAGCTCCTTGGTTATTATTAATTATTTTTGAATTATAAAAAGCGCAATTGAAGACTAGGTTGCTTGAGGAAGCAAAACAGCTTGTTGCGCTTAAAAAAATTAAGCGGCGAATTTTTTACTACGACGCAAACCCAAGAAACCGGCCATGGCAGAACCAAACAACCACACGGCGCCAGGAACGGGAACAGCGCTGACTTGACCAACATTTAATTTATAACCATCCAACGTATCAACCCAACCACCCGCTCTATAACCACCTAAAGCAATAGTATAGATTTGACCGGCTTCAGCAGTAAAGCTAATATCATTCAAGTTGCTGGTCGAAGCGCCGCCCACACTATAGGCCACGATATTGGCAATTGCCGCAGCGTTTTTAACTGCAGTAGTACCAGATGCCAAGCCAGAAAAGTTAGTGCCCCCACCGGGTAATGAAGCCGAGGTTAAGCCTGATGCGTTATTGGTGGAGTTCCATGCACCGTGGTGAAGATAACTAGCGGTACTGATATCCATGCCTTTAAAGATGGTAAAGCCAATGTTGGGTGTAGTCGTTGGGCTAGTGCCGTTAACAGCAAGTGCGCTTAGGGTAACCAAGCCAGCGATATCGGATTTAAAAAGACCGAAATCAACATCATGTCGCCATCCGCCAGCTACTCCAGTATTTCCACTAATATTGTCACTCCAGCCACCTTTGGCAATATCAATATCAGCAGATACGCCATAACGGGCAATTGAATCGGCATTGGATATTTGCGCTGTACCGCCGCCGTTGAGTTGTACTGCCCAATGCAAAACACCGCCGCCTTTATAACCAAGAGGGGTTTTGTCTTGAGCAGCAGTACCTAACCAACCAGCACCGGTCGCCAGATCAATCGTATCCGTTCCGGAAGGCGTACTATCAGCCACACCACCCCAAACCCAACCATCCGTTTCTCCGGCAGAACAAGGCGCACAAGGAACCGTACCTTGGCTATGAAACAAATTGTACATCGTTGTTGAAGACGCAGAGGCGCTGGAAACAGAACCTGCAGTTAAAGCAACGCCAGTAATTGTCAAAGCAATTGCTTTAGCTAATTTTGTTTTTGTCATCGTTATTTCTCGTTTTTAAAAGTCACTCTATCCGGCGTTTTACTAATAATTAACTATCATCAGAAAAACACCAGCGCCCTCTCTCGTTAAATGACGAGAAAGGCAACCCGGCTGTCTTTAAGTTAAACCCAAGATCCGTAGCTTTCCGAGCCCGCTTCACAACGGGGGTGGCAAATTTTAAAGCATTTACAGCATCCCTTTCCGCACCATCTTTCCTGAAAGTGAACCAGTCATCAGTGTTATTACTGGCTCTTGCCCCTATCTATCATAGAGCGTTATGTACCAAGCAGATTTTGTGCCATTTTTTTTTAAAGCAGAATTTAAGTATTTACTTACAATAGGTTACTTAATATTAACAATTACGATCACAACAAAAACAAGCACTAGAGCAACCAATTTTCATTAAAAAACAGGGATATCACCTACTTTTTAAAAAATTTATGCTAAATAACACAACTTACTTAATCAACCGTTAACCTAGCCGCAATTTGTTACTTACCGTAACTTAAATATTTATCCAACCTGTTGTAAGTAATACCTTTCACTGTTTATTTAAAAGATGGCATGAAACCTGCTAATTAATTATCCGATAGACCAGACAAGCAATAATTATCGTGTCTGCCTGCTATTAGAAAAAGAGAGCGCTGTAAGGGCTTATTTAAAAACCATATGCTATAAAGCCACTCCCGTTGTGAAGCGGGGTCGGAAAACTACGGGTCTTGGGTTTACCTGCAAGATAGCCGGGTTGCTCCCTTTACATTGAGGGACTGCAAAACATAACAATCAGGAATAGAAATAATGAATCAATTTAAAAAACTGGCTATTGCCGGTGCGATAAGCACATTGATGTTAATCACAACGGCAACGGAAGCCAGCGTGACTTACAACTTAAATCCTTCAACAGCCAATTCTAATTCAACCGGCCCATGGTCTGATGGAACAACGGTAAATCCAATCGGTTACACCGGCAGAATGCCGGTAACGTGGGTAGCCGATATTCAAAATAATAGCAACCCAAATGCCACTGACACCGTATCGACAGCCAATGCTATAACCCAGGGCGCAGCCAGTACATACTCGGTTGCGTCGTCATCTAATCGATGGAACCCAACTCGCAGTTGGGGCAATGCACTTGATTTTGGTTTGATTACTTTGCATACGACCGGCAATTTATTAATTAATGTTGCCGCTGACACCAGCCAAAGCTCTACCTTTATGCCCGGGTTCACTCTTTTTAGTGGCTGGGATACTTCTGCAACCAGCAATAAACATGGTTCATGGAATGTTGCGCTTCCGGCAGTTCCGGTTAATCCCAGAAGTACCAGCGGCTTAAGTTATTTGGGGCAAGCATCTACAACAGTTGCTGGTGGCGCTGCATCATATCTTTTTACCAATCTGGCAGCAGGTAATTACAGCTTGTGGATTGGTGGTAACGGTACTATTGCTTCACCAGTGGGCTCTCAAAGCTATATAGCCAACATCACTGCCTCACCTGTTCCTGTTCCCGGTGCAATTTGGTTATTTGGTAGCGCATTGGCTGGCTTTCTAGGTTTACGTCGTCGCTCTGTAGCCGCATAACAGATCACAGATACGATCGTTAAAATGATACCCGGCAAATAGACTCGATATAACGTCATGGAATCGTGACTAATCGAAATCGGACACCTCAATTTTACTTTACCTATCGAAGCTACTTGCTACTAATCCGTTTCTATGACTTTTATTTGCCAATTAAATAAACTTTTACTATTAACAAAGAAAATTAAAATGACAATACTCAGAACAACCATAGCCACCATTCTTGCTGGCGCAGCTTTAGCCGGTGTTTCTACACAAGCCAGTGCCATTAGTGTTAGCGCAACACCAGAAACATTTAATGCCACTGGTACCATCACGAATAGTGCCGGCACCAACGTTATTGGCACCAGCATGAACAATGCAGGTGGTCATATTCTTACCGCAGGGACAGCACAGTCAGCCATCTACCATGATTACACCACAGTAAAATCTTGGGCAGATATGCAAATCGATCTTGGCTGGATGCACGCAGTAGATTGGGTACAACTAAATATCACTGACTCTGGGACTTACCAGATCAAAGATGAAGTCATTGGTTTACGCAATGTCGCCGCTTCCTGGATTAACCAAAACACCACAATCAGCCCCTCGCTCACAGTATGGTCGTTAGCTGGCAGCACCTTTACCAGTACAGGCCAAAGCAACAATGCAACTACCGTTCAAAGCCCGTTGGCTTATGGCTATACAACCGGCGGCAATAACAACAAGATGGGCTTTAACCAAGTAGCCGCACCGTCAAGCAGCAACAATGGTAATTTTTTAACTGCAGGCGGCGTGAATGGTATTGTTGGTTATTCAAATTCCGGTGTCAGTGGCTGGTATAACGGCAATGGTGATTTAGTTGGTTCAGGTTCTGCAGGCGCATCTTCCGGAACCAATGCTAACGGCTTTAAATGGACTGACCTAACTGTTAATCTGGCAGCGGGCAGTTACATACTGGCTATCGGCGGCAGCTGTGTTGATCTTCAAAACTGCGGCCCTGTTACTTCAATTAACTCAACTACCGGCGTTAAATCATGGGGTACAGGATGGCATGAACTAACCGTTACTGCTGTTCCTGTTCCCGGTGCAGTGTGGTTATTTGGTAGCGCGTTGGCTGGTTTTATAGGTTTGCGTCGTCGGTCTGTAGCGGCATAAGCAATTACCCAATAGAACCGTTAAAATAATACCCGGCAAGTAGACTCGATATAATGTAATGGAATCGTGACTAATCGAAATCAGACACCTTGATTCTGCTTTACGCCATCGAAGCTATTTGCCGACTCCCCTGCTTCCGTAATTTTTATCCGGCACTTAAAATAAACCGTTTTATTAAATTACGGCATATCCCCCGCTTTTCATTTTTTTTATGTCAAATAACACAGTTTAAATAATTGTGCCTCCAGTTTCGCACTGGTTTTTACTACAAATGCAATAACATTATTAAGCAACCTGTTGTAAGCAAAGGTTTTCTCTATATTTGTTAAATATATGGCATAAAATCTGCTTGTTAAAAATACAGAATAAACCAGCAACAACTATCACAGCCGGTTTGCTCTCAAAAAAGAAAGTACTGCATAAAGATGATGCAAAACTTTATAACTTTGCCACCCCCGTTGTGAAGCGGGCTCGGAAAGCCACGGATCTTGGGTTTTACTTAAGATAGCCGGGCTGCCTCTTTCGTCAATTAGCGAAAGAGGGCCCCAGTATTTTGTTAATGACAATAAATCCTTGGCAAGATGCTGGACAGGTTAACTTTTAAAATAAGCGACAACGATCACCATGATAAAAACCAAATTAGCTAAAGCCATCACAGTGGCCATTGCCGGCACAGCACTTTCCATGAGCGCGACTACCACATTCGCGTCAACCACAATGTACAACACCTTTACAACAACAGCTACTTCAGCTACTGATGGCTGGACACGCACATTTGACAACGGTACCACCTCACCCGGCATTGCAACCGGCCCTCAAAGTCAGGGCAACAAAGGTTCTATCGTGCCTTGGTTGGGAACGTCTGCTGGTGCTTTGCCTCTTGGTTACACCGGTTCTTCACATTTAAACTGGGCAGTTAAGTTAAGCGGTGCAGGTGATTCAGCAACCATTTCTGCGGCTGATTCATTAGCAAAATATGGCACAGCAGCGGAAATCGACACCGGTGGCGGTGCATGGAATGATAATGGCTTAAATGCATCTGGTGTTGCTACTACAACGGGTCCAACCGGTTGGAGACATCAAACTGATATCGGTATTATTCAATCAGATGTTGCTCAATTTGTTACCTTAAATCTTTCAACTATCGGCGGCACTTTTAGCCGTTTTGGTGTGACAGTATTTGATGGTGTTGATACGAATACTGCAAATTATAGTCATCATGGCGCTTGGAATGCGCCAGGCGCAACAACACCTTCACTATTCACAAAAAGCAACCCATTTGGAACAACCGGACTTACCAATGTTGGCTATTCTGATAACGTTAATTCGGTTGATAGCTATAGCTTTTTGGCAGAAGCCGGTAAACAGTATTCTGTTTATTTAGGCGGTGTTGGCTTTTCCAGATGGAATACCGGCGTTGATGGTTATGCGTTAAATATTAAAACCACCTCGCCCGTTCCTTTGCCGGGTGCCGTTTGGTTATTTGGCAGCGCGTTAGCCGGGTTTGTCGGTCTGCGTCGACGCAAATTAGCGGCATAAAATCTTAAAACTGCTGATATAAACAAAAACCCGGCACATCAAATTGATGTATCGGGTTTTTGTGTTTGTAGATGATGCCTTCCCGGCCGCCTAGTACAACCCTTTCTGTCGTTTCGACATACCGCTATTTACCGACAGAAACAGGTGATGTAAGCGCTTGTCTTTTAAAACTAATAACGTCCACCGTCATGAAAAAATTGCTTTTATCAACCCTGATATTTTTGGCTACTGCCCCTCTGGCAAACGCAGCACAAGAAGGTCAACCTACCCCTCAATGTCCCGCCGCACTTACTGGCAATGCTGAAAAACTTGACCTTAATGCCTATAAAGGCAAAGTGATTTTGATTGATTTTTGGGCTACCTGGTGTCCGCCCTGTAAAAAATCAATGCCGTTTTTTAACAGTTTGCGTAACGAACACGTCAAAAACGGCTTTGAGATTATTGCCATCAATGTCGATGAAAATAGCGAAGAAGCCAAACAGTTTCTTGTTAGCAATGCCGTTGATTACGTCACGGCTTTTGATCCAAAAGGCGACTGCCCTGCCAAGTTTGATGTTCAAGCCATGCCGTCGACTTATCTGGTCGATAAAACCGGCAAAATCAGAAAAATACATCTCGGCTTTCGGGATGAGGACAAAGACATGATTAGTGCACAAGTTTCGGCGCTACTGGCTGAATAACTTTAAGGATTTACATCATGCACGCTTTAACACAATGGCTTGGTGAGCAACGTCTTACCTTGGATAAGACTATGCGACCGACACTCAATGTGTTCGTTACATTCGGTAACTTATCGAACTACACGAGAAATCAATGGACTCACCGACTGGTCATCGCCCTACTCTGTAGCAGCGTGCTTGTTTGCCAAGGTTGTAGCACGGTTGCGCCCTGGCAACGGGGTAATCTGGCCAAGCCGGAAATGGGTATCAATCCCCACCCCAATTTAAACAGCTTTCGTGATCATATTTTTACCAGCAAAGAAGCCTCACAAGGTGGACATAGCGGTGCAGGAGGCGGTTGTGGCTGCAATTAAATCAGACAAAAAAACTGCACTGGCGGCATTCACGACAGCGGCACTCAGTCTGCCCGGATTGACTGTCTCGGCCGCCATCCCTTCGGCACAAATACTATCCAATGTCAGTTACGGCCATTACCAGGAAAGTGATAACCGTATGCAGGTTGATATTTACCATGCCGATGCGATTATTCCGTTGACCGACCGGCTTGAATTGGCTTTTAGCCTTGATCGCGATACTTACAGTGGTGCCACGCCATCGTTTAGCATGCCGGCAAGCATGACCAATGTGCCCAAATACAAACAAAAAGCAGATGGCACAAACTCAACCGAACTTAGTTATGTTGATGTCATATCAGCCGCATCAGGTGGTGTCACGGCAGCAGGATTAACCATACTTGGGGGTCTTAACGGTTTTCAGTCATTTTCTGATGGTAATACCGCAGCTCAGGCAGAAATTACTACTGATAAAAATTCCCAACTAACCGCGCTTGAAACCACCAAAACCAACGATCAAGCAGCGCTAGACACCTCTTATAATGCGGATAAGGCTCTTATTACAGACACTTACAAATCAGATTTAAATAACCTCAATGTTGCAATTCCTGCGTTGACAGACCAATACGAAACCGATAAAGCCGTTATCGAGACCAATCTGGCCGCAGTTCCCGGCAATATCGCCAGCCCTGTAACTATTGACTTTAATTCCGGTATGACTTTCTCGTCCTATGCCGGCTTTGCTAATGGTACCTCTGCCCCCGATGGTGGCTGTGCCGGCTCAGGTAGTAGTGGCTGCTATTACCAAAATGGCATGGTGATTGGCATTGTTGAGGATACGTCAAACCCGATTGCCCACTTACATCGTGCCGGTACTGTGGCTGATAGATCCCTGCAATATCATTCAGACTCCAGCGGTATTTATATTCGCTCCCAAGACAGTAAGGCGTTTAGTCTTGATTCTATGAATTTTAAAGCACCTATCTCTGGGGCAAACCCCGATAACGGCCCCAATGACTATTGGGAAATTTTAGGCTTTAATACCGCACTCAATCCCAATCTGGATACCGGTGACGGCACCAACTATGCCACTCGTGTTGCTTATCAGACGGTTGCCAACGGCTTTGATGGTACCTTGCAGCTTAATAGTGGCTTCAATAATATTAATGCAGCCTGGATACATTTCAAGGGTTATCCGCAAACACCAGCAGATGGCAAAGAATTCAGCATGGCATTGGATAATATCAGTGTTTCCCCTGTCGTGGCATTATCCAATCAAGTAAATGCTTATAATGCTGAAATAACCACCTTAACCGCCACTTACAATACACAATTGGCGGCATTAACCGATCCTGTACAACTAGCCTTGCTAACCAATAACTACACGATGCAAATGTCTGTATTAACGGGCAACTATACTACTCAAACAGCAGCAATAAACCAAAGCTATATCGATCAATCGCCTCAGAATGCTGCATCGCTCAACGAACTGGCCAAGCAAGCCGCCATTTCTTTATACAGTGATATTCTCAATAGTCAGGTGCCCACCGGCACCCAAGCCGTACAGGTTTTTCAGGTGCAACCCCAAGAAACCCGCTCAATGCCTCAAGTCAACGTCAAATATTATCTTGATGCAACTACACTGGCAATATCCGGCGGTCTTTCTGACGAACCGGATTATTTATCCAATTTTGGCTCCACCAACATCAGTCATGAATTTAATGACAAACTCACTACAGTATCCGCCGGTTACGGCATGACCAGCAATACCATTGCCCGCAACGGCAGTGGCCATAGCTCCCATCATGGCAGTGACCCGGCACATTATCCGACTAGTTACCAAGCATTAAATGAGGCAAGTACTTTTAACAGCTTTACTACCAGTATCGCCCAGGTACTTTCCAAAAACACCTTATTTCAGTCCACCGCCAGCTATACCAATCAAAGCGGCTATTTGAGCAATCCCTATAAATCCGTTTATGTGCGTGGTGAAATCACCCCGACAGAATACTATAATCTCTGGAATCCTACCGATGCTGGCGTCGACTGGAATGCAGTAACCAATCTGGAGGTCGTTGGTTTGGAATTATTCCGCGAAAATCGCCCCAGACAACGCAATATCGGCTCTTTATCCAACCGTATTAATCACTATATACCCGAGCTTGATGCCTCCGCACATGTTGACTATCGCTTTTATACCGACGACTGGGGTATTAATTCTCATACCTTTGAAGCAAAATGGTTTCAAACCCTGCCCGGCGGCTTTACCATTATCCCCAGTATTCGCTATTATTCGCAGTCGCAAGCCGACTTTTTTGCGCCGTACTTTTTGGCACCCCGTGCTGACGGCAACTACTCCAGCGACTTTCGTTTATCTGCCTTTGGTGACTTAAGTGGCGGTGCCACCCTAAAAAAACAGTTTGCTCGCGGCATCAGTCTGGAGATTGGCGCTGAATATGTTACCCATTCAGGCTCTTTAAAACTCGGTGGCGGCGGGGTTGGTAATTATGCCAACTTTGATTATTACCTGGCCCACGCCAATTTAAGCGTGGATTTATCGGCCAAAGCACTGACCGGTGGCGATCACAGTAGCCACACCATGCATCATCACGGCGTGCCGGTACCAGCCGGGGTTATGTATGGACACATGATGAGCCAAGCTGACGAGATTATGGTCGGTTATCGTTATCAATACAGTAATCAGGGTGGCGCCATGCTGCATGGCAGCGATTCGGTCAACGATCAGGCGTTGGTTAGTAATGCTTGTACAGACTATAACCAGGGTTGCTTGTATAAACCCACTTCCATGAACATGCAAATGCATATGCTGGATTTAATGTACGCACCGACGGACTGGTTAAATATCATGCTGATGCCGCAATTGATGAGTATGGATATGACCATGAGCAATCCTATCCGTCCCTATGTCAATCAGACCGAGGAAAATGACTTTAGCGGCCATGGCGGAGCCAAGCATTTTAGTAACGATATCGGTGACACTGTAGTTACCGCGTTGGTTAAAGTCTTGGACAAAAACGGTCATCATGTTCACTTAGGATTAGGTATGAGTACACCAACCGGTAGTATCGGCGCACGACTGGATAGCAGCAACTTACAGGATTACGGCATGCAAACCGGTAGCGGCACCTGGGATTTTAAGCCCAGCCTGACCTATACAGGACAAGTCAATGACTTTAGTTGGGGCGTACAAGTGAGCGGTGTTAAGCGTCTGGAAAAAAATAAATATGACTATGCTTATGGGGATATTTTTCAGGCAACCCCTTGGGGCAGCTATCAGGCGTTTAATTGGTTATCGGCTTCGGTGCGCGGTGTCTATACTGCACAGGGTGATATAAAGGGAGCAACCAATCAGGCGCATCAAGTTACCTCAACCGTGGACTCTGCCAGTAATTACGGTGGCCGCTTTCTGGATGTCGGTGTGGGTCTTAATGCCTCGGTTACCGGTGGCAAATTCGTGGGCCATAATGTCAGTTTTGAATGGCTACAACCGGTCAGTACCGATTACAACGGTTATCAGCTTAATCGCAATGGTGCCTTGGCAGTAAGCTGGAATTATGCGTTTTAGATAGTAGCGCCAAGTCCACAAAAAACACGAAAAGCACAAAAAAACCGCCATGTTGTTCATGCCCGGGATTTAATAATGCTTGGCAGACATCAAGGTTGTTTTTTCGAGCGTTATTAAATCCATGATGATCACTCATCAGTCATTACCGAGCACTCATTAATCGTTGCTGAGATTATTTTGTCATTGTTCAGTGCTCATCAACGATTGCTGGGCACTGAACAATCATTGCCGAGTGCTCATCAGTCATTACCGAGCACTTATTAATCGTTGCTGAGATTATTTTGTCATTGCTCAGTGCTCATCAACGATTGCTGGGCACTGAATAATCATTGCCGAGTGCTCATCAGTCATTGCCGAGCACTCATTAATCGTTGCTGAGATTATTTTGTCATTGTTCAGTGCTCATCAACGATTGCTGGGCACTGAACAATCATTGCCGAGTGCTCATTAATCGTTACTGAGATTATTTTATCATTGTTCAGCGCTCATGAACGATTGCTGGGCACTGAATAATCATTGCCAAGTACTCATCAGTCATTGCCAAGCACACATTAATCGTTGCTGAAATTATTATAATGTTATGCAGTGCAAATCAGTGATTGTTCACCGGGTAACTTCTCATTAGTTGCAGGTAGATTATAAATCAATGACTTACATGGCGATAAAATTGAAAAATCATGCCTTCCATCATAGGGATTCATCGTAACTCATTGATTTCTTATTATCCGGTATTAAAAAAAGCGAATTTTAGTGAATTTCCATACCGCTAACTTATTGAAAAATAAGCTTACCTGTGACTAATGAGAAGTTACTTCACCGGTAACCTATCATTCTGTCCGGTCAATTAACTATCAAGCCAACATTTTTATTAAATATTTTCGTGTCTTTCGTGCTTTTCGTGGATTAATGGCTTTTTCATGAACATGACAATCTCTGATGAGCATCATCAGTGACTTTACAAAACTGGAACACCACTACATCAGCGACAAAAAAAGGTGGAAGCGGTTGCCAGCTTCCACCTTAATTTAACTTTACTAACCAGCGTTATTAAGCAACTAAACGGGCTTTCTTTTTACCGAAAGCCAACAAACCCATCATGCCACTAAGAAACATCCATAACGCAGCAGGTACAGGTACCGCAGCAACAGGAGGAGGAACAACAGCAGCGTTGACATGAACATTATCCAACGACATGGCAAACTGCATACCATCACTTGGTGTTTGTTGATAACCGGCATAATGAATCCAGAAAGCACTAATATTATCAAAAGCGCTATCGAGTGTCACCAGACCGTTAAAGCCGTTAGTCAGCGTTTGACGGGCAATATAGGCACCACTATTAGCATCGGTATCCAGCGTTGGATTTAAAGCAGAGCCATAACCCAAAATTTCCCAATAATCATTGGCACCAGCCACACTGGTTACTGAATCTCCGGTATTGGCGCTAATGTAAGTGCCAGTGGCATACGGATTTTCATCACTGGCCGATGCATCAAAATTAAGCGATGTCAGGCTAAACGCGGTACTGTCCAAAGCCCTGATGTAAAGTCCACTGGAGTCGGAATGATACATAACGCTTCTGTTAGTAGCAGCACCACCACGATGAACATGGGCAATCCCATTTGAGGTATCTTCGACAATACCCACCACCAAGCCATCTTCATAATAAGCGCCAGCGGAATTTGTGCCAGCAGTAAAACCACCAGCTTGAGGAGCAACATTAGCAAAACCGGCATAAGCAGACTGAGTCATGCCCAGGTTACCCGTTGTACTTGCAGTATTTGGAGTAGCCGCTTCACCTTTGTTGAAGTTAAGGATAGTCTCGGTAGTAATAGCCGCATTGGCCGTACCACTGACAGCAACAGCGGCAAACAACATGCCGCCAATTATTTTTTTATTCATATAAATTCCTTACATTTTTCTTATCGCCGGATACTCTTTACATTACAAAAAGAATAAGCCCTGCACATCGATCAAAAATTCCAAAATAAAGCCACTAATGGTTTAACCTTTGGAACAGGAGTGGGAAACTGTCTTACAGCCCCCTCCAATCAAATTAAGCAAAATATAAGCCACCTTGTGTATACAAATAAATAATAACAATGACAATAACTACAAGCCTTTATTTTTATTAAATAATTATTGATTTTTTTCATCAACAGGTAATAAAAAACCGGGATTGACTGAATAAAACCCGGTGATAGCTTTATTAAACTAGGTTATATAACCTGCTTTTATAAAAAAACAGGTTATATAACTCGTTTTTTTGAAATTATAATAACTATCAACCAAGCCGGATCAGATACCATCCCTTGAAGAGATGTTATCTGTAAAATCGTTCCACTCTACATGGGCAGTGCTTATCGCCAAACTACTCCAATTGTCCGCCAACTTTGCCCTGGTTATCCATCCAAATATGTGGCAAGCCCAAATCATGAAGCCATTGTTTACCGCGTTTTTCCATGAGCATGGCAATCGTACAAGCACTACCGGCAATCACACACTGCCCGGCTAATACGGTTACGCCAACCAATCCATTAACCGGCCAGCCGGTTTTAGGATTGATTACATGGCCATAGCGCTTACCATTAACGACCATACAGCGCTCATAATCACCACTACTGGCCACCGCGCCGTCATAAACATTGACGTTTGCCAACAAAGCACCGAGCTTGCGTGGATGCCTTAGACCGACAGACCACGGCTTGCCGTCGGGATGTGGGCCAATGATTTTAATATCGCCGCCTAAATCAACCAAGCCATGTTGAATGCCTTGCTCCCGGCAAATAACTGCCGCTCTGTCAACCGCGTATTCTTTGCCAATACCACCAAAATCCAGCTGCATCCCGGCACAGCTAAAAGCAATGTGTGTCGTGCTTAACTGGACTTTATTCCAGCCTACACCACGCAGCAGTTGTTTGATGGCAGATTTTTCGGGTAAAACTTGCGCTTTAAAATCCCAAGCGCCGCGCAATACGCCGGAAGTAATATCAAACAAACCGTTACTTTGCCGGTAGCAGGTATCCGCATAATGAAGCAAAGCCGCCGTTTCTTCATCTATCGGCACTACCCCACCTTTGGCCGCGACACGGTTTATCGCAGACAACACGCTATCCTCCCGATATCTGGAATACCGTGCTTCTATACACCACACATCAGCCATGGCTTTATCTGCGACGCACTGCGCGGATTGCTTATCGTCAGCATACAGTTGAATTTCACAGGGCGAACCCATCGCACGAAAGGGAAAACGGTAGAGTGTTAAGGGCATGGGGGCATTTAAAAATACAAAAATGTCAGTGTACACACTATTTACAGCAAATTACTGGTAAATATTAGCCATGCAAGGCAAAAGCTGTTGTCCACGAAAAGCACGAAAAAAATATTTAATACCTGAAATCAGGTTGGAGTTCATCGCGACAATATCAGTCAGAATTTCCAAAGGGCCACACGTCGAATAAGGCTTTTCAAACTAACCCGGCAATTTTTTTCGTGCTTTTCGTAGACCAAGCTCTTTAAAACTAAATCGTGTTATTTAACCTGATTAATTGTGTCAAATAACCTAGTTTTTTAATATTCAGCTTTAAATCACCAGACTATCCCGCAAATTATTACCGATATTGTTTCTGGAATACCAACCATAGAATGGCTTTTTTCTTTACTTATTTGCATAGGACGAAAATTAATTTTTTACCAATAAATCCTTATAAAACAATAAGTAAATACCAATTATTGAGACTTGTTAAATTCCTAAACCCACAACTTTAAAATGATGACAAGCACATTTACCCTGAATAAAAAAGGGGATATTTAAAAATGGCTCAATTATTGCTAATAGCTTAGGTAAGAGCAGGCAAATTTGTTTACTTTGTTATGCACTTATTGAAATTAATTTTTCAACAGAAATGATCAGTAATTTAATAGCCACTCCTGTCGTGAGGCAGGTTCGGAAAGCCAAGGATCTTGTGATTAAAGACTGCCTGGTTGCTTCTTGTAATAAGACTGATGGACTAATCTCCAGCCTTATTACTTTGAACAGTGTTATTTATTTAACTTAACCATTCAGGATTAACACAATGAAACCAACCAAAATCGCTAAAGCCGTTGCCATGGCAATCACCGGTACCGTAATGTCTGTAGGCGCTATCAGCAATGCCTCGGCATCGTCGACAACCATGTACAATTTGTCGACTTATGAAGGCAATGATTTCAGTAGCAATACCACAGCTTGTGCGCCCTGCAATGGTGGCGCAGGAACCGATGGCTGGGTCTGGGGATTTAACGGCGCACCATTAGGTTCAACGAACTCGGTTGCGGCTTGGGCAGGCACCGGTGGCACCAACACCACACCGTTTGGCTACAACGGTGGCGGTGTTCTGCATTGGGGAGTACACATGACTGCAAACGGTACGGCAGAAATTTCCAGCCAGGATTCCCTGACCCGTTATGGTGTTGGCGCTGACATCGATACCGCCAAAGGCGCATGGAGCGACCAGGGATTGAGCGGTGCACAAGGCTGGCGACATGATGTGGACTTTGGCCTGTTTAAATCGGATGTCGGTGGCACGGTTACCGTCAATGCCCAGGGCATTAACCAAAGTGGCACCAATTTTGGATTCACCATCTTTAAAGGTATGGACACCAGCACTGTCGATTATAACCATCATGGTTCATGGAACCTGGGCAACAACACTCAACTAAGCGCACCTACATCATCTTCCCTACCAAAGGGTAATACGTCTTTCTCTGTTGCCGATATGGTTGCCTACAGCATTGGCGGCACTACGCCAAGCAACCTGAATACCATCAGTTTTAATGCCGAAGCAGGTCAAATTTATACCATCGCCCTTGGCGGCTATAGAAATGGCTCATGGGGTGCAACTCAAGACGGTTATAAATTAAGCATCAGTGCCGTACCGGTACCCGGCGCGGTTTGGTTGTTTGGTAGTGCCATGGCCGGCTTGATTGGTTTACGTGGTCGTAAAAAAAGCACGACCTAAAACCTGACTTAACAACACCAAGCCGGATGACTTATCCGGCTTGGCAAAAAATAACTATACCCGGCGTTATCGGCTGTAGTTACTGATCTTACCGATTTAACGAGATAAATAATGAAATTTCTCCCTCAAATTATGCTGGGCTTCGGGTTGCTAATAACGCAAGCTGTTTATGCGCATGGTCCGATACCTTACCCCTTGCAAAATGTACCGTTGCCTCCTGTTCCCGGCCTTTTGGATGGTACCAGTCCTATCGTGGTTGATAAAAACATGGCTATTGCTTTAGGCAAGGCTTTGTTTTGGGACATGAATGTGGGCAGTGACGGTCAGGCCTGTGGCTCATGCCATTATCATGCAGGCGCTGATGCGAGAGATAAAAATCAGATTAATCCCGGTGAGAAAAGCAGCAATGCCAGCGGACAAACATTTGACATGCTGCCTTCAGGTACTGGCGGCGGCCCTAACTATACCGTAAAACTTGCCGATTTTCCGCTCTACCGATATCCCAATCCGCTGAATAAAAGTAACAGCGTGCCAACTTATATTACCGATGACGTGGTGTCCTCGGCGGGTACTTTCAGTGGCACCTTTAAGGGAGCCAATCCGTTTAACGGCACAAATGATAATTGCGACCGGAGCGCCGATCCTGTTTTTCATATTGGCAACACGGGCACTCGACGCGTAGAACCCAGAAACACGCCGACAGTTATTAATGACATATTTAATTACCGTAATTTTTGGGATGGTCGCGCCAATAACATTTTTAACGGCAGTAGTACTTGGGGTGATCGCGATCCCACTGCAGGTATCTGGGTAACCAGCGGCGCTCGCTCAGTTGTTAAGCAGCGCTTACATCTGGAAAACTCATCACTTGCCTCACTGGCGATGGGTCCACCACTCAATGCCACCGAAATGAGTTGCCGTGGTCGTAATCTGGCGGCAATAGGCAGAAAGTTACTCCTGCGCAAACCTTTACAAAACCAGAAAGTGCATGGTGAAGACAGCGTTTTCGCCCCCTTAAATTTAACATTAAGTACCGCAAACGACCTAAAAACAGGTTTAAATACTACCTATAAGACCATGATTACCAAGGCGTTTAACAAGAAATATTGGTCCTATAATGCGCTTGGCCCCTTTGGTGCACCCGCGCCCGGGCAAATGCCGTATAACCAAACCGAAGCCAATTTTTCGCTATTTTTTGGTATTGCTTTGCAGATGTATCAGGCAACCCTGATTTCTGATCAAGCGCCTATTGATTTAACACAACGTGTTCCTGCCACCTATGTGCCAACTTGGCTGGGCCTGGGTTATAGTCCTGAAAAGATTGTTTCGCTAAAAAACGGGCATGACTTGTTTATCAGCAACCATTGTAATCTATGCCATGGCGGCCCAACCATCACCATTGCATCAGTTGCTACCAATGCCCTGTTGGTAACCCCTACCACCGGAAAAACCTTTGGTCCTGCGGCCTATCCCAGAGCATATGGTCCTCAAGCATTAGGTCCACAATTTGGCGCTCAGGCAGTAGGAATAAGCCGGTTTACCAATGTCATTGTTCGTGATGAAACGGAAGGTGGCCCCAAGCTAATGGACTTTGGCTTCGCCAATACCGGCGTTGCCGATCCTGATTCTGACCCCGGTGTTGGTGGTGTTGATGACTTTGGCCAGCCACTGTCTTTTAGTGCGCAATATCTGGATTACCTGCAAGGCAATCCTGCCAAAAAGATCCTTGATCCCGGTGTCACTAGCGTACGTACCTGTAACTTTATCCCTGAAGTGCCTTTTGCAACCAACGTACCGGATGCCGATGACTGGCGTTTTACTGATGTAGATGGTTTGATAGCCAACAGTAGCAGCCAATTTTGCTTTGATCCTGACTCAGCTTATATGCCAACTACAGCAGCTGCTATAGCTAACGTAAACACGCAGAAAATGGCGATAGCAAACAAGGCGGCCTTTAAAATACCCAGCTTGCGTAATGTCGAATTGACCGGGCCTTATATGCACAATGGCAGTATGGCTACCCTGGATGAGGTTATAGAGTTTTATTCACGCCATGGCAATGTTGACAACATCGATAAACACGCCATCGTCAATGGCCTCACGTTAGGCAGTGCAGGTAATTCAGATGTTTCTGAAACCCAACGTGCAAAAAACCGTGCAGACGTTATCGCTTTTTTGAAAACCTTTACCGATGACCGGGTACGTTACGAAAAAGCGCCGTTTGATCATCCAGAGATTATTTTGCCTTACGGCCATGAAGGTAATGCTGTCTCTGTTAATGCCGGCAACCCCTTAAGCCCTGTTCTGGCGAAAGATGAAGTACTGGTGATTCCTGCCGTGGGTGCCAACGGTAAAGCCGACCCGCTATTACCGTTTGATCAACTAATAGCACATTAAGTTATTCAGCCTTTCTGGCAACCTGATTTAATCGGGTTGCCAAATGCACCCGCATTTGGCCAGTAACAACAAACCGTTAATCATGGACTTTAAATGAATTTTATAATGACAAAAAAATACTTACTACCTACTTTGGCACTGGCTACTTTAGCCTCCTTGACCATCCAAAACGCGCAAGCGGCGGCAAACTTTAGCAGTTATGCAACAGTGACTTATACCATTGACAGCTTGAGCAACTTGACCAATGCCGGCGATTTTTCGGGACTTGATATAGCAGGCTCTTTTGTATTGGCACCCGGCGGCTATTTTCAAGACATTACCGGGACTGGTTCAGTGACTGCATCAGCTTTTGATGCAGAGCCCACTGCCATAACCGCTGCCGTCGGCAGTAGTTATACACGGACATTCCAATTGGACGGGTCAGCCAGCAATAACGGTTTTGTTTTTACCAATTATTTGGCTTATTTTGATACTGCTTTTAGTAACTTGTCAGCGACCGATAGTTATAACGTTGGCCTTACCCTGTCTTATGCGCTTTCTGCCAGTGCCACTGGCGATGAGGCATTGACCGATGTTGTTGTCAATTATTCGGCGGAACATTACAACGCTGCTTTCGACATGACCGCTGATCCGACTTTTTTTGGTGCTGATTACGCCGGAACAAACCAGTCGTTAAGTACGGCCTTTTTGCTAAACTCACAAGCATTCAACTTTACCCTTGCCCCCGGTGAGTTTGAAGCGCTATATGCAAGTGCTGGTGTAGCTGGAACACTGCAAGCTTCACCGGTACCGCTGCCTTCTGCTGCTTGGTTATTTGCCTCGGCTTTGTTGGCAATACCCGGTTTAAAAAAATCAACAAAAACGGTGTAATAAATATTAGCCTGAGTATTAATGGCTAAAACTCCAAGGCACTGCCATTAAGTTAAGCCGGAACTGATACAGAGTCATTAATTAATTAAGTAGGGCGTGCCGTGCGCGCCTTAACTTTTAAGG
>NZ_JAOEGU010000017.1 GCF_025583945.1 Methylobacter psychrophilus | reverse complement strand
GGGTGCGAATGCTCTGTTAGAAGCGGTATTCTACCTTCTCTGACCTTTCTCCTTTCTCCTTTCTCCTTTCTCCTCCTCCTTCCTCCGATATCTATAAATTACTCATACCAATTGGCGAAGGTATTGATCCCTATAAACATATACTTGGTTGCCGTCATTTTTTGTTGCACTATTAACTGCACTATTAGCGGCTTCGCTGAGTATTTGAGGAAATAAATTTTGCGAAACAGCAACTTGAGTGGCCACCCCTATACTAATCGTGACAAAACCTGCGGTTGAGTCAATATAAACTATCCCCAGCTTTTCAATGCTCTCACGCAGGCATTCGGCAATCTGCAAAGCAGTCTCTGCATCGGTATTCGGCAGAACAACCATAAACGTATCATTATTATATCTGGCAATAAAATCACCCGGTCGTTGGAGATTTTTGGCCAAGGTACTGGCAAGTATTTTCAAAAATATATCGCCGACACCATAGCCATATTCGTCGATATAGCCTTTGAAATAATCGATATTGATTTCCAACAATGACAACGGCGTTTTATCATGCATAGCGCGCCGCCATTCTGACACCAGGGTTTCATCAAAACGGTGATGATTGGGAATAAGCGTTAGCGCATCAATCATCGCCAGAGATTCAAGCAAGTCAGCTTGCCGCTTAAGCTGGATGTGGTTGCGGATACGCGCCTTAACAATCGGAATGGCAATGGGCTTGGTAATGTAATCAACAGCACCAAGGTTTAAACCCTGCTCCTCATTAATTTCACCACTCAAGAGCGTCAGGAACATCACGGCAATTTTGCAAGTCTGCGTATTTCCCTTCAAACGTCGGCAGACTTCAAAGCCATCCATATTTGGCATCATGATATCCAAAAGAATCAGATCCGGCTGCTCATTTTCTGCAATCTCCAGCGCATCCTTACCATTATTGGCAACTTTAATGCGATAGCCGGAGCCTAAAGCTTCCGCAAGAATTTTGATGTTGACAGGCATATCATCAACGATAAGTATCATTGGACATTGTTGGGTAATGATCATAAAGCCTCTTGAATATCCGGTAGTATTACCAATTGTTGTAACAATAAGCGTGCATCTTGGTAGTGAAGATCGTAAATTAATTTTCGTAAGCGAATAAACAGCTCAAATTTTGCCGTTGCCAAATTTTCCTTAAGGTTATTCAATAACGCTTCAGGGATAAAATCATGTTCTTTCAGTAACTTGTCAAGTTCGCTGATAGACTGTCTTACGATTTCACTATTACCGGTATTTTCCGGCGCGGCTATTGCAAACTGAGACTGCTCGGCAATCATCGACATTGTTTTGACAAAAACAGCATTAAAATCATTAACCATATTAATAGTAGGCAGCCCTGTCTTAATTTGCTCACCCAAGAGCATCGCTGCCGCCTGTAATTGCAAGGCGCCCAGATTACCAGCGACACCTTTAAGACTGTGTATATGTGCCCGGATAGATGAGATATCCTTTGCTGCTATCATGGCGGCAATTTCAGTCGGAAAGTTTTCCATGTCCTCCTTAAAATCAACTAATAATCGGACCGCCAAATCCTGATTATTACCAAGCATGACTAATAACGTTGTCTTGTCAAAATACGGCAATTCTTCAATAGACTGCTTATCGATAATAGGCGAATCAGTTTCCATGCATTCAAGCCCAATATCTTTATCAGCTGTCATCACACCATGGCATTTTATCCAGCGCACCAGTGCTGACAAGAGCAGAGTTGGATTAACGGGTTTGCTGATAACATCGTTCATACCTGCCGCCATATATTGGTTTCGTTCGACTTCAGTTACCGCAGCCGTGAGAGCAATCACCGGCAACATGGCAAAACGTGCCTGACTACGTAGTTGCTGTGTTGCTGTAATACCATCCATAATCGGCATGTCTATATCCATTAATACTGCATCAAATTTAATCATCTCCAATAATGCCAGCGCCTCTTTGCCATTATTAGCGATCTCGACGTTAATGCCCAATAAATTGAGAAATTTCTGGATAATTTTCTGATTAAAAAGATTATCTTCAGCAACCAGAATATGCAAACCAATCAACTGTTTATTAAAATCAGTCAATATAAACCAACTGCCAGTTTGGGTAAATCAAGAAACTCGTTAATTATAATCATAGTGCCAACAAATTAAGGCAGATACTATTAATCTTTTTCATATAATCCCTATATCAATTGGTATTGCTTTAAGCAATGTCAATATTGAAAAATCGATGTTGTCATTCATTGGCCTATAAAATTTATTTAATCTATTGGCAATAATAGATACTTTATTAGCGATGAAATGAAACGTAGAAAAAAGTAATTTTTTTGGAGTTCTTTAAAGTAATAATCACTAAGCGATTACGATAAAAATAAAACCCCTACAATTTACCGATAATAAATATTTAAATTAAAAAATAAAAATATTGCATATATTACCAGTCAAACAGCATTTCTACTTGCTAATTAAAAAGGTTATTTGGCTCCATATAGACTCACTACTACTGTTTCAGTATGCCTAAAGATGGCTGATGATCATACCAACTATTTGTCTTCGTTGCCTGATACAGTCAGAAAATACACATATTCTTTCTGTTGGCTTTTTCATTATCTTAAAAATCTTTTTAATATTATTTGGTAAGCCTACCCACTGTTTTGGCAAGCCTACCCACTGTTTTGGCAAGCTTACCCACTGTTTTGGCAAGCTTACCCACTGTTTTGGCAAGCTTACCCATTATTTTGGTAAACTTACCCATTGTTTTGGTAAGCTTGCCCGGTATGCTGGTAAACTTACCCACTGTTTTTTTGTAAGCCTTTAGATATACTGCCCACTCTTTATAAGTACCAACAAGAAACAAAAATAACTGGCTGTTAACTTTTACAATAATTTTAATGACAGCGAATAAAAAGAGGCGTAACTTAAATGCCAGACACAAAGCCCAGCCAGACCCGCTAACGTTATAAATAATAACAGCAACAGCCTTATAACTACCGACAACCCAGTGAAAAATGCCCGCCTTTTTTTATAAAAAACGCTTATCGCTAATTAATTCGGCCGGAGACTGCCTTTTACCATGACTACCTATAGTTTTTTCCCCACGACTGAAGCCGGGCAAATTGTCTGGCTTTCTCACTATGCGTTAAAACTCCCTATCGATGGCCCGGTCTGTGGTATTGATGCCAAGGAAATAGCCGCTACCCTGACCGATTGTCTTTATTATGTCTGGCTACTGCAACATTGGTATCCTGCCATACACCGCGATGCCAAAGAGGCAACCGCCTATAAGCTGCTGATGACAAATGGTAGTGGCAAGTCCCCTATCAACTATCCGCAACCCTCTGTTTTTCCTGATCCACCGCCTGCGCCTGCGCCCGGTATCCAAAAACGTTTGTTTAGCCAGATTGCCCGTATCAAAGCCAGCCTCAATTACCATGAAGCTATCGGCCATGATCTGGGTATTATCGCAACCGCCAATACCACTGAACATCCGGTTCCCGAGCTGGCTCTTTCGGTGGAACTGGGGCCTGCCGGTAGCCGAGTACGTATTGATTTTAAAAAATATGGCCATGATGGCATCTGGATTGAAAGCCGTATTAATGGTAACGAGTGGAGTTTTCTGGCTATTGATACCGTAAAACCCTATTTGGATGAACGTCCCTTTGAACCTGGCAATACTCATGAAACCCGTGAATATCGTCTGCGTTGGTGGGATAAAAGCGAGCCTCATGGTGAGTGGAGCGCCGTACAAAGGGCAGTTTTGGGTATTTGATAGCCAGATTATAAAAACCCCAAGGTTTGGTGATTAAGTCATCTGTTATCTAACTGATCCAACCCGGTATTTATGAAAATATTAAACTGTGTCAATCGCTTACAAGCGCTCTATATCAAATCGAAACCGGCAGAGGAAGTATTTAACACCTTGTTAACGGATATCCTTGAGTTGACTGATAGCCGGTTTGGTTTTATCCAAGAGTTAAAATATGATGAAACCGGTGGTCAATACCTGCAAGCCTTGGCAATGACCAATATTACCTGGGATGATGCCAGTCGACGTTTTTGGGAGGATAACTACGCCAGCGGCTTAAAATTTTATGCGACCGACTCGCTGTATTTTGCGACTATTATTACCAATGCGCCGGTTATTGCCAACGATCCCCCTCACCATAGCTATAGTTGCGGACGGATGCCACCCGGTCATCCTGCGCTGGATTGTTTTCTGGGTTTATGCCTTTATTGTGAAGATGAAATTATTGGCTGTCTGGGCATGGCTAATCGCCCCGGTGGCTATGATGAAGCGCTGGTTACAAGCCTCCAACCGGTATTGGCTGCCTGCGCCCAAGTAGTTGAGGGTTATCGCAGTAAAATGCGCCAGTTGGCCGCCGAAGCAAAGCTTCAGGAGAAATCTGTACTACTGGAAAATATGATTAATTCTTCGGCCGATTATATTTTAGCCAAAGATGCTAATTTAAATACCATTCTTTGCAATGAGACTTTTGCGCAAGCCATTGGTAAAAAACCGACTGACCTGTATGGTAAAACGGACCAAGAAAATGGCTTGGCCCGTTATAAGCAAAGCGATGAGCATAGTGATCTGGCCGTGCTGTCCGGTAAAATCATCCAGAACACCAATGCTATTTATCACAGCGATGGCAGCTTGCGTATTTTTGATTCCGTTAAAGTGCCATTACGCTCCACAGACGATAAAATTATTGGTTTACTTGAAGTCAACCGGGATATCACCGAAAAAAAAATGCTGGAGGAAAAACTTCAACTAGCCGCCAGTGTGTTTACCAATACCCTGGAAGGCATTATGATTCTCTCTTCTGACGGTACTATCCTGGATATTAACAAGGCCTTTAGTCGTATTACCGGCTATGAACTTGACGATATTGTGGGTAAAAACATGCTTATCTTAAACGCCGGCCTTCAGGATAATAATTTCTTTGAAACAGTGTGGCATAACCTGAATACTAAAGGCCATTGGTATGGCGAAGTGTGGAACCGGCGCAAGAACGGTGAAGTTTATGCCGTGATGCAAAGTATTAATACCGTTAGCGATGATAATCAAACATCACCCCGGAAATATGTCTCCCTGTTATCTGATATCACCATGATCAAGGAACATGAAAATGAGCTGGAGCATATCGCCCATTACGATGCACTGACCAGTCTGCCCAATCGCTTATTATTGACAGATCGTCTGTATCAAGGCATAGCGCAAAGCAAAAGACGAGGCGAGCAATTAGCGGTCATCTATATTGATCTGGATGGCTTTAAGTCAGTTAATGACAATTATGGCCATGAAGCAGGTGATCAATTACTGATATCCCTGGCGCAGCGTATGAAACAGGCGCTACGTGATGGTGATACCCTGGCCCGAATCGGCGGCGATGAATTTGTCGCCATCTTGCTTGATATCGGCACTATTGAAGCCAGCGTGCCAATACTCAGTCGCATACTGATGGCAGCCTCCCGACCGGTAAATTTTAAGCAGCATAATCTTCAAGTTTCAGCCAGTTTGGGGGTCACTTTTTATACATCGACAGAGGAGATCAATGTCGATCAACTGCTACACCAAGCGGATCTGGCGATGTATCAGGCCAAGTTGGCCGGCAAGAATAGTTACCATTTTTTTGATGTTGTTCACGATAGCCATATCCGTGGCCACCATGAAAGTATGGAGCGTATACGCCAGGCACTAACCGCTCATGAATTTGTGCTGTATTATCAGCCTAAAGTTAATATGCAGACAGCGGCAATTATCGGCGTTGAGGCCTTAATTCGCTGGCAACACCCCAGCAAAGGCCTGCTGCCGCCGAATATTTTTATGCCCATGATTGAAGATAATCCCTTGGCGATAGATCTTGGCGAGTGGGTTATCGATACGGTTCTGACCCAAATGGAACTTTGGACTGCCGCAGGATTAACTATCCCGGTGAGTATTAATATTAATGCCCGTCAGTTACAACACAGCGGATTTGTCGATAGTTTACGGACCTTGCTTGCCGCTCACCCGACGGTTAATCCTGCCTCCTTGGAGCTGGAAGTATTGGAAATCAGTGCCATGGAGGACTTGAGCAAGGTATCCAAAGTGCTTGAAATTAGCCAGGAAATGGGCTTTAAATTTTCTCTGGATAACTTTGGTACCGGTTATTCTTCATTGACTTATCTAAAGCGCCTGCCGGTGACCATGCTCAAGATAGATCAATGCTTTGTGCATGATATCATTAATGATGCCAATGACCAGGCCATTGTCAAAGGTTTGCTGGGCCTGGCACCGGCTTTTGATCTTAAGGTTATCGCCGTCGGCGTTGAAACCATTGAACACGGCACGCTGCTCAGGCAATTGGGTTGTGATCTGGCGCAAGGTTATGGTATTGCCCTCCCCATGCCGGCCAATGAGCTACCTGGCTGGTGTACGACCTGGAAACCTGATCCCGTCTGGGCTAATATGCCATCAGCTAATACGGCAAGACCTAATTAAACATAACAAGAGAAAGTCGCGTAGTATTTATGTCGGGTTACGGCTAGCGTTTAACCCGACAAAGATTATTGGTATTCAAGATTGGTATCTGTCAGGCAAAAAAAAGGACCTTACGGCCCTTTTTTTGTACTACGACTAACTTTGTATTATGATGCTGCGTCTTCTTTATCAACTTCTTTAATACTTAATCTGACTCTACCTTGGCGGTCAATTTCAAGTACTTTTACTCTGACTACATCGCCTTCATTTAAACGGTCGCTGACTTTATCAACATGCTCGTCTGAAATTTGTGAGATATGCACCAGGCCATCTTTACCAGGAAGAATGGTAACAAAAGCGCCGAAGTCCATCAGTCTGGCAACTTTACCTTCGTAAATTTTACCCACTTCAACTTCAGCAGTAATTTCTTCGATAAGACGACGGGCTTCTTCACCTGCGGCTTTATCAACAGAAGCGACTTTAACCACACCGTCATCGGTTAAATCAATACTGGCACCGGTTTGTTCGGTAATGCTACGAATGGTTGCGCCGCCTTTACCGATAACTTCACGAATTTTGCTCGGATCAATTTTAAACGTGATGATACGTGGCGCAAAATCAGACATTTCATCGCGTGTGCTGGATAATGCCTTGTTCATTTCTTCCAGAATATGCAAACGACCTTGTTTTGCCTGTTCCAGTGCCGCTTTCATGATTTCTGCGGTGATACCATCAATTTTGATATCCATTTGCAGAGCGGTAATGCCCTCTACGGAACCGGCAACTTTAAAGTCCATATCGCCAAGATGATCTTCATCACCCATGATGTCCGATAAAACCGCAAAGCTGTCGCCTTCTTTAATCAAGCCCATTGCGATACCGGCAACGGGTGATTTAATTGGCACACCGGCATCCATCAACGCCAAGCTGCTACCACAAACGGAAGCCATTGAGCTTGAACCGTTGGATTCAGTAATTTCAGAAACCACGCGAATGGTATAAGGAAATTCATCCATATTAGGTAACACGGCAGCAACGCCACGTTTTGCCAAGCGGCCATGACCAATTTCACGACGTTTTGGTGAACCGACAAAACCGGTTTCACCAACACTGTACGGAGGGAAATTGTAGTGCAACATGAACGGTTCTTTATATTCACCAGCCAGCGCATCAATGATTTGTGCATCACGAGCAGTACCCAATGTTGCTACAACCAAGGCTTGTGTTTCACCACGGGTAAACAAGGCAGAACCATGCGTTCTTGGCAAAACACCCGTTCTGATGGAAATCGGTCTGATCTTGTCTAAAGCCCGGCCATCAATACGCTTGCCGTCAATTAGAATGGCGTTGCGGACAATACGGTATTCCAGATGTTCGATGATATTACGGATATCTTTTTCGGCATAGTCAGCGTTGGCGGTCAATCTTTCAACAACAGCATTTCTAAGCGCTTTTAACTGTTCTTGTCTAACCAGTTTTTCAGGTACTTGATAAGCGGCTTTAATGCCGGCTTCAATTTCTTCGGTAACCAGTCTGACTAATTCGGCATTAGCTTCGGGAGCTACCCATTCAACGACACCCGTACCTGCAGCTAGTGCAAATTCATTAATCGCGTTAATGGCAACTTGCATTTGTTCGTGACCAAACAAAACTGCACCCAACATGATTTCTTCAGATAAACCGGTGGCTTCGGATTCAACCATTAATACTGCATGGGCAGTACCGGCGACAACCAGGGTTAATGCAGAATCTTTTAACGCGGCAGGTGATGGGTTTATTAAATAAACGCCGTCTTTATAACCTACGCAAGCAGCACCTATGGGGCCGTTAAAAGGTAAGCCTGATACTGCCAAGGCGGCAGAAGCACCCAAAAGTGCGGGAATTTCAGGATCAACATCAGGATTTAACGAGATTACTGTAGCAATAATCTGAACTTCGTTGGTATAGCCTTCAGGAAAGAGCGGACGAATAGGCCGATCAATTAACCGGGAGGTTAAGGTTTCTTTTTCGCTGGGACGTCCTTCTCTCTTAAAAAAGCCACCGGGAATTTTACCCGCTGCATAAGCTTTTTCTTGATAATTAACCGTTAACGGGAAAAAATCTCCACCATTGGCTTCTTTTTTACCAACGACAGTGACTAGCAGTGATGTACCATCGACATCGATTATGACAGCGCCGTCTGCTTGACGTGCGATTTCACCTGTTTCTAGTGTAACGAGTTTATCGCCATACTGAAATTCTTTCCTGATAGGATTCACTATAGGTTCCTTTGTGTAGATATTATTTACAGAGACCTTGCATGGCAAGGTCTCATATGTGCTGCTTCTTAACGACTTTTATTGAATATAATCGCAATCCGTTTACAGCAATTGAATCAGGCTGTTTTTACTTACGTAAACCCAAGCGCTCAATCAATGAACGATAACGGCCGCTGTCTTTATTTTTCAGATAATCCAGCAACTTACGACGCTGATTAACCATACGCAACAAACCGCGACGTGAATGGTTATCTTTTTTATGAGCGGCAAAATGCGGAGTTAAATGAAGAATGTGCGCTGTCAATAAGGCAACTTGTACTTCAGGTGATCCAGTATCAGTTTCTGATTGACGGTAGGCTTCAACAACGACTTTTTTTTGTTCTGCAGTAAATGGCATTTATAATCCCCTAAGATTAAAATTAAAAAATAAAACCGTCTGATGACGGTGTTTAGTACATTGACTTCCACGATAGGGTGTAGAAATCAATATTTATTGTAGCAACGTGATTTATCCCGTTACTATTCGTTGTTTATATTAAACAATTTTTTCGGTGTTATTTTACCATCCAATAGCATTTCTCCCAAGCCTAAAAAAACATCCCTGTGATACATTCTTAACAGCCCTTCCCCACCTTCCAAAGCAAAAGCCAGGTCTGGAGCCAAATGGATCGCTTGTCCGTATTTTATGGAAATGGCTTGTGCTTCAGATAACTGTACCCTGCGCAAGGCTTCCAAAGGTTTATCAACCGGTATAAGTGCTTGAAACAAATCCTGCTCGGTTAGCGCCCTTAATTGCTCAATGGTCATGGCATCTTTAATATGAAACTGACCTGCTTCCAGTCGACGTAGTTCAGTTACCGTACCACCGCAGCCCAGAACATGGCCGATATCTTCAGCCAGTGATCTGATATAAGTGCCTTTGGAACAGAATACTTCCAACCTTAATTGATCAGGTTTGCTGATCTCGGTATCGGAATAGGGCAATAACTTTAATTCGAAGATGGTAATACGCCGAGCTTTACGCTCAATGGTTTTACCTTCGCGTGCCAATTCATAGAGTTTTCTGCCGTTATGTTTTAACGCAGAATACATGGGAGGAACCTGATCGATTGCACCGGTAAACTGCTCTAAACAGGCTTGTATTTGTTCAATCGATAAATCGGGGACTGGTTTGGTCTCGATAACAGTGCCTTCAGCATCACCGGTATCAGTCATAACACCTAGCTGCACAAGTACTTGATAACGTTTGTTGTCATCCAGCATTAATGCCGATACTTTAGTCGCTTCACCAAAACAAAGCGGTAACAAGCCGGTCGCCAAAGGATCAAGGCTACCGGTATGTCCTGCTTTATTGGCATTAAATAAATGCCTTACTTCCTGCAGCGCTTTATTTGACGAAACGCCCAGACGCTTATCCAACAGCAAGATGCCGTGAATATTAAGTCCGGACTTACGTTTACTCATGTATCGGAAGTGTCCGATTCATGCTTATCCTGAGCAATATCGACGGAATTATCCTGAGCAGAGTCTACTGGCTTGCCCTGAGCGTCGTCGAAGGGCTTGATCACATCACTTAATAACTCGGCTACCCGCATACCGGTATCAAATGAATCATCATAATGAAAACGCAGTTCAGAAATATGCCTTAAGCGCATTCTTTTTGCCAACTGATGCCGGATAACCGGTGACATCTCATTTAACAATTTAACGTTTGCGCGTTTACCTTGCTCATCAACATTTAATACGGTGACATACACTTTAGCAACGGCCAGGTCTTTAGTTACTACCACTTCATTGATAGTAACAAAACCTAATCTCGAATCATCAATATCCCGCAGCAAGATTAAGGAAAGCTCTTTTTGCATCTGTGATGAAACACGGGCATTACGACCAAATTCTTTTGCCATAAGCTTACAGTTCCCGCTTGATTTCTATGCGTTCAAATACTTCGATCTGGTCGCCAGGTTGAACATCGTTGTAATTTTTTACGCCGATACCACATTCCATGCCCATTTTAACTTCAGCGGCATCATCTTTGAAGCGACGTAACGATTCCAACTGGCCTTCATAAATAACAACATTGTCACGCAATACACGGATAGGAAGGCTTCTTTTAACAAAACCGTCAATGACCATACAACCGGCAATCGCACCAAATTTTGGTGACCGGAATACGTCGCGAACTTCAGCAAGACCGACAATTTGCTCCTTGATTTCAGGTGCCAGCATACCGCTGATGGCTTTTTTGACTTCATCAATCGCATCATAAATGACACTGTAATAATGTAGATCAATATTTTTTTCTTCAATCAACTTTCTGGCTGTCGTATCGGCCCGAACATTAAAGCCCATCAGAATAGCACCAGAAGCCAATGCCAAGTTGGCATCACCTTCATTAATACCACCAACGCCACCAAAGACAATCTTGACTTCAACTTCTTCGTTGGATAAGGAAACAAGTGATCCGCGTAACGCTTCCAAACTACCTTGTACATCCGTTTTGATAACCAGATTTACACTGGCAATCTCGCCGGTTGCCATTCTGGAGAATACTTCGTCCAGTTTGGAAGCCCGTTGTGCAGCATGTTTAGTGAATTTTTTGCGGTCTTCACGATGTTTTGCCAAGTCTTTGGCGATACGTTCGTTTTGTACCACAAGAAACTCGTCACCGGCATTCGGTGTGCCCGACAAGCCAAGAATTTCAACCGGAGAACAAGGACCAGCTTCTTTAATAGCTTTACCATTTTCGTTAAACATGGCCCGGACACGGCCATATTCTTGACCACAAAGTACCATTTGGCCACTTTCCAAGGTACCTTTTTGAATCATTATTGTCGCAACAGCACCACGACCTTTATCCAGTCTTGATTCAATCACAAGACCTGAAGCAGGACCTACAACCGGTGCTTTCAATTCTAAAATTTCGGTTTGAACAATCAAGGCTTCAATTAACTCATCAATACCGGCACCGGTCTTGGCAGAAATTTTAAGGAACTGCACATCGCCGCCCCATTCTTCTGCAAGCACGTTAAGGACCGACAGCTCTTGCATGACTTTGTCAGGATTTGCATCAGGCTTATCGATTTTATTGATAGCCACGATAATTGGCACGTTAGCCGCTCGCGCATGCTCAACCGCTTCTTTGGTTTGTGGCATCACACCATCATCGGCAGCAACAACAATAATGACTACGTCAGTAATGTCCGCGCCTCTGGCTCTCATAGCAGTAAAGGCAGCATGTCCGGGTGTATCTAAAAAGGTTACCGAACCATGATCCGTTTTGACCTGATAAGCACCGATATGCTGGGTAATACCACCCGCTTCACCGGCAGCAACACGGGTTTTACGAATATAATCGAGCAATGATGTTTTACCATGATCGACGTGACCCATAATGGTAACGATAGGCGCACGTGGCAATTCAACGCGGGTATCTTCTACCTGCGCTTCAGCCAGCATTTCTTGCTCAAGATCGTCATCACTTTGCATAATCGCTTTATGACCCATTTCCTCAACCAAAATGACCGCTGTTTCTTGGTCAATACTTTGATTGATAGTCGCCATAATGCCCAACTTCATCAAATGTTTGATGACCATCGCCGCTTTGACACTCATTTTCTGGGCAAGATCAGACACAATAATCATTTCTGGTATGGTGACGTCTTTGACTATAGGGGCAACCGGCATCTCAAACTGATGTTTACCATCGTTTTGTACTGCAGCACGTTGTGGTTGCTTGCCTTTTTTCTTGCCTCTTTTAGCATCTTTACCGGATGGACGTGCATTGCCACCGCCTTCTTCCTGCTTTTTCCTGTGCAGTGTTTCCTGCTTGGCCGCCGCTTGCTGTCTTACTTTATCAGCATTTCTCTTTATGGATTCCTCAAGCCGACGCTCTTTTTCTTGCAGCTTTTTCTTGGCTTCATCCGCTTCACTGACCTTGATAGATTTTTCCTGCTTGATTTTCTTTTCTTCCTTTATTTTTAAAGCTTCAAATTTAGCTTCAGATTCAATTGCTTCAATGGCTTCAACAGGCTCAATTTCAACCTCTTGTACAGCGACAGCCTGAACTTCCGGTTCAATTTTAACGGGCTCTATGACAACCGTTTCTTCCTTGGGAGCAATTTCGACTGCAACGACAGGCGCTTCAACAATAGGCAATTTTTCAGTGGGCGCTAAAACAACCTCTGATATTTTTACCGGTTCAACCAAAACAGGTTTTACCAGCTCTTCTTTGCTGCTTAAATCAGCATCGCCTACTTCACTACGTTTAATATAAGTTTTCTTTTTACGAACTTCAACGCTAATGGTTTTGGTAGAACTACCAGGTACACTAGCTTGCTTGATTTCGGTTACTTTTCTACGCTCCAGAGTGACACGCTTGGGAGAATTACTGACTTCACCCTCAGCCTTGCCATGTCGCTTACGCAAATGCGCAAGCAACTGCATTTTTTCATCTTCATTAATAACATCATCAGGAGCTCTGGCAGATAAACCGGCTTCTTTTAGTTGCTCTAATAATCGTTCCAGAGGTATTTTTACTATCTCTGCTAATTGCTGTACTGTTTTATCGCTCATCTTTAACCCCTTACTTACTCGCTCTGTGCCTTAAGCAAACCAAGGCTCACGCGCCTTCATAATTAATTTTGCTGCCCGCTCTTCGTTCATGCCTGAAAAATTCAGCAAATCATCAACTGCTTGTTCTGCTAAATCATCCATTGTAATAATACCCTGACTTGCCAAGTCATGAGCCAGATCAGCATCCATACCGTCCATTTCCAGCAAGTCTTCTGCCGGCTTTGCTGTTTCTATTTTTTCTTCCAAAGCAATGGCACTAATCAATAAGGCATCTTTTGCCCGACTTCTTAATTCATTGACCAGGTCTTCATCAAAGCCTTCAATTTCAAGCATTTCACTGACAGGGACATAGGCAATTTCTTCGACACTAATAAAACCCTCTTCCGCCAAAATCAAGGCAATATCTTCATCGACATCTAATTGATCAATGAACAACTGCTTTATCTTGCCAACTTCCGCTTCAGCATTTTGCTCTGCTTTGGATGCATCAATAACATTTAATTCCCAGCCGGTTAATTGGCTTGCCAGACGGACATTTTGACCGCCTCGACCAATAGCCTGCGACAGGTTATCTGAGCTGACGGCAAGATCCATACTGTGTTTGTCTTCGTCCACAACGATGGACTGAATTTCAGCCGGTGACATGGCATTAATAACAAACTGGGCTTCGCTGGGATTCCAAAGAATAATATCGACACGTTCGCCAGCTAATTCATTAGTAACTGATTGCACTCTTGAGCCACGCATGCCTACACAAGCACCCACTGGATCCAGACGGGGATCATTACTTTTTACTGCCAGCTTGGCCCTGGAACCTGGATCACGTGCCGCACCGATTACCGATATTAAACCTTCACCGACTTCGGGCACTTCCAGACGAAATAAAGCAATTAATAATTCAGGTGCCGTACGGCTGACAAATAATTGTGGTCCACGAGGCTCTGACCGGACATCTTTTAAATAGCCCCGAATTCTGTCACCAATACGAATAGCTTCGCGCGGAATCATATCTTCTTTGGCGATATAGGCTTCTACATGACCACCCAAGTCCAGATAAACACTGCCTTTTTCAATACGCTTGACAATACCGGTAATCAGCTCACCGACACGGCTATTATACGCTTCAACAATTTTTCTGCGTTCAGCTTCCCGAACTTTGTGGATAATAACCTGCTTGGCAGTTTGCGCAGCAATACGTCCGAAATCAACAGATTCAATTTCTTCTTCTACGACATCACCAATTTGGACTTCCGGATTATCCAGTTGGGCAACCTCTAATAACACCTGCGTGGTTGGAAATTCGACATCACCAGCACAAGATGGATTAGTATCAACAACATCCCATTGTCGATAAGTGAGATAGCCTCCGGTTTTTCTGTCAATGGCAACACGCGCTTTGATTGGATTCGCGTGACGCTTTACCGTAGCCGCTTCCAGCGCCGACTCTATTGCCTGAAAAACGATTTCCTTTTCAATTTCTCTTTCATTAGAAAAAACCTCAACTACTAACAAGATTTCTTTATTTGCCACTGCGGCCTCCTTTTTCAATTAAATATTCAGGTACCAAACGCGCTTTACTCATCGCGTCAAAAGGCACCTCATAAATCTGCTCGCCTTCCTGGAGCGTAATAATATTATCTTCAACTTTTTTTATTAGAGCGGTAATTTTTCTTCGACCACCTATCGCTTTAAATAGATTAACCAATACTACGCTGCCGATAAACTGTTCAAACTGACTTATCTTAAAGAACGGTCTGTCTCCACCAGGAGAAGATACTTCTAACTGATAGTTGCCTTGTATGGGATCTTCCACATCCAAAACACCACTGATTTGGTGGCTGACTTTAGTGCAATCCTCAACCAAAATTCCATTTTCACTATCAATATAAATTCTTAACAAACCATGTTGTGGATGCGGGTTATAGTCAATACCTACACACTCATAACCTAAGCCTTCAACAATTGGCTCGATTAAGTTGACCAAATGCTCAGGAGCCTGTTTCATGGTTTTCTCACTTATTTTCGAACAAAAAAAAAGAGCCAAAGGCTCTTCCATAAACAATCTAATTTTAAGCTTCCCAAAACCGAAGCCCAGAAAATAAAAAACCCCAAAATGGGGTTCTAAAATATGGTAGCGGGGGCAGGATTTGAACCTACGACCTTCGGGTTATGAGCCCGACGAGCTACCAAGCTGCTCCACCCCGCGATTGATTTAGCTATTATAAGGACTTATCAGGATTTAGCAAGTATTAAATAAATTTATTTTTTATAATAACTATATTCAACTTTAAAACCCCTAAAAACGAAGCCCACATCAACTATTAATAACAGCAAGCAAACATACTACACTATTCCATGAACAAGATTCAAGCAATGACGGCAAAAAAGCAAGAATGGCTTGCAAATGCTTATCACGTCTTTATTAAGGCCGTTGCCAAGTCAAATCTGGGATTCACCATCAACATTAAAAAACCTTTCTTAAAATAATAATCATTGATCACGAAAAGAGATCCGGATTTTTACGAGCAACACGACATGACGATATAAACGCTATGGATAATACCAGCCATCAACATCAAGAAATGATTGTTTGGTATTTTAAAGGGCTTATATAGATTTTCAGATAAATAATTTCGATACTAACAGATACCATTCCTTTAAGGGACTAAGGGTTATTATATGCATGAACAACCCACACAGACGTGAATAGAAATTTAATTTCTGAAAGACTATAGCTATAACATTGCGGTAATAAAGCATTCTTTACAGAAAGGGTTTTAGCTGTGATCACCGAAGCTAAAACCCTTTTACAGAAAATAATCAATCATCACAAAAACAAAAACAGGCGCGCAAATAGTATTTGTTGTTATGTCAAAGAGATGGTTTCTGCACGATTAACTATCTCAAGAGAAACCTTTCCTTCTTGAGCCAGCCAACCGATACCGCGCTGAATGTTTTTTTCATCTATTTTGGTTTCCCTGGTTAACTTGGCTATAGTGGTAGCGCCATTTTTATCCAGATACTTCCAGATTTCACCTGCTGTATTACCTACTATTTCTGACATATTACTATCACCTTAGAGTCATTAATTAAGTCACAATTGATATTACCCTAAATAAAATCAGGAATAAATAGTTTATTTTATCTCCCACAGGATATTGAGCAGCAGCTCTATCAGAGCTCTACTCTCTACAAAGTTACCCCACCAAAATTAGTATAGCTATTCAGACCGACTTTGTCTTTGCAGATACTTATAAATTAGCTGTAGTGGAATCTAAATCAGATCAATTTCACAAACAACGTAAGCAAAAGGTTCGCATTATTTAATCCTGCGCTTAATAAATAGTATGTTATTTGTGAAATTGGCCAGGCAAGGCACTTTCTATTCACTGAAAACCCTCCCGCGCGTGAGTCCGAAAAAATCAATTACTTTATTAATATATGAAACTTTTTCGTGCCTTTCGTACTTTTCGTGGATAAACTAAACTGCCATCTTCAGAAGCAATCTTGCTACACTATAAAATCCTGTCCAGATGAACCAACAAGAAGGTGTCATAAAATATCAATTGCAGCATATGCAAAAGCCTATCAAGGAAACTTTTTCATTTAATGAAATTAATGCCTGGCGCACTATTATTTTTCGTCTTGGTCTTATCGGACAGGATCCTGAGCGCTACGACAATCTTGGATTTGGCAATATCAGCCACCGACTTCATCCTCAAAGTAGTCAGTTTATTATTAGTGGTACACAAACAGGACATATTGAACAGTTAAATCCGGAGCATTATTGCCTGGTTATCAAAGCCGATCCGCGAAAAAACCGGATTGCATCATGCGGACTGAACAAACCTTCATCTGAAGCACTGACTCATGCAAGCATTTATGCTCAAGACAGCACCATACAGGCGGTTATTCATGTGCATAGCCCTGAAATATGGCACTATACCGCCGCGCTTAAGCTATCCCATATCTCCGCAAATATTCCTTACGGCACGGTTGCAATGGCTATAGCCGTTGAGCAGTTATTTCAAACTGATCATTTACAACAAACGTCACTATTTACCATGCTGGGACATAAAGATGGTGTTGTTGCTTTTGGCAAAAATATGCAAGAAGCAGCATGGATTTTAATAAAGTATTTATCACTGGCCATCAGTACGGCACAGCAATAGCTTATCCAAACAGACTTACCATAAGCGGATTATTGGTAAAAAATCATCTCCACGAAGGCACCAAAATATATGTAATAAAAAAACATCGCACCCTTCATGTCTTTATGGTGAATAAAAAATACCGGTTAACCACATTTTTCGTTTAGCCTGTTTAATTTAAGAATACCAGCTCCGGATGAGGAGAAGTTACTCTATAAGTTACCGTTTAGTATATTTATTGACTACCAAATACGACATTGAGAAAACATTGATTTTGTGGTGTAATGCCAATGTTTTACGTCTTAATGCGCCCCTTGTTTTCAAGTGTTTGATATAAGGGGCTCGGTTCGCCGCAACTTGTTTGGAGAGTAGGCTTATTATCTATGCGATTTACTATTAAAAACGGTTTAAACCTACCCATAACGGGAGGTCCTAAACAAATTATTGAGGATGGCAATCAGGTTAATTCCGTTGCTATTCTGGGGATTGATTATGTAGGTATGAAACCTACCATGATGGTTAGCGAGGGGGATACGGTCAAATTAGGTCAGGTACTTTTCACTGACAAGAAAAATCCTGGATGTGTATTTACGTCACCGGGTGCAGGTATCGTTAAAGCCATTAACCGTGGTGCCAAACGGGTATTACAATCTGTCGTTATTGATTTGCAAGGCTCGGCAGAAGTATCGTTCAGCCAGTACAACGAGTCCGAACTTAACGATTTAACAGCAGAACAAGTTAAAGAGAATCTGTTGGCATCAGGTTTGTGGGCTACCATACGAGTACGTCCTTATGGCAAAACACCTGCTATAGACAGCAAGCCCAGCTCCATTTTTGTTACGGCTATAGATACCCGACCTTTAGCAGCAGATCCTGCCGTTATTATTAAGGAACGCAGTAATGATTTCGTTAATGGTTTAGCGGTAATTGCCAAACTGACAGCCGGTAAAACTTACGTTTGTAAAGCGTCAGATGCTGATATAACAATTGGTAGCACAGCAACTGTTGCTGAATTTTCAGGTCCGCATCCTGCCGGTTTACCCAGTACCCATATTCATTTTATTGATGCAGTTAATATCAATAAATCTGTCTGGCATCTGGATTATCAGGCAGTAATGGCAATAGGTGCATTATTTACTACCGGTAAATTGAATGTCGAAAGAGTCGTCTCGTTAGCGGGTCCTACGGTAAAAAATCCAAGATTAATCCGTACTCGCGTTGGTGCCAACACCAATGATTTGGTTGCTGGTGAGCTACTGGATGACGTTGAGAGTCGGGTTATTTCCGGTTCCGTTTTATACGGACATACTGCCAGTGATTGGGCTGCCTATTTAGGCTGTTACAGTAACCAGTTGTCGGTATTGCAGGAAGGCCGTGCCCGAGAATTGTTTGGCTGGATTGTTGCCGGTAAAGACAAATATTCTGCATTGAATGTTTATACATCCAGTGTTGATCGTAAAAATAATCGTCTTTTTCCATTAACTACCGATAAAAACGGCAGTAACAGAGCTATTGTTCCCGTTGGCGTTTTTGAAACGGTCATGCCTATGGATATTTTGGCAACACCATTGCTAAAAGCATTAGTTGTTGGCGATTCAGATCAGGCGCAATTATTAGGTTGTTTGGAACTTGATGAAGAAGATGTCTCCTTATTTACGTTTGTGGATCCAGGTAAACATGACTTCGGTCCTGTACTGAGAGCGAATTTAACTAAAATCGAGAAGGAAGGATAATGTCGGCTAGAGAAATTTTAGATAGCATAGAGCCGCATTTTACAAAAGGTGGTCGATTTGAAAAGTATTACGGTCTCTATGAGATGGTTGATACCTTCATCTATACGCCCGCTGATGTAACACGCGGAACTACCCATGTTCGTGACGGTAATGACCTGAAACGAACCATGACGTTTGTGGTTATAGCAACGCTGTTTTGTGTACTGATGGCGATGTATAACACCGGATATCAAGCCAATTTGGCAATGGAATCGATGGGCCTGGAAAAAATTGATAACTGGCGCAGTGTCCCGATGATGTTATTCGGGTATAGCACCATGAATCCGTTTTCTAACCTGGCTCATGGCGCCTTATACTTTTTACCTATTTACATCACCACGTTAGCTATTGGTGGTATTTGGGAAGTATTGTTTGCTACCGTTCGCGGCCATGAAGTCAATGAAGGCTTTTTGGTTTCATCCATGTTATATGCCTTGATTATGCCGCCTGATATGCCTTTATGGCAGGTAGCTTTGGGTATTTCATTCGGTATCGTGATTGGTAAGGAAGTTTTTGGCGGTACCGGCAAAAACTTTTTAAATCCTGCGTTAACCGGACGAGCATTTTTATACTTTGCTTACCCCGCCTCAATGACCGGTGATTCTGTATGGATCGCAGTTGATGGCTATACCAGGGCAACGCCTTTAGGTCTGGCAGCAAACGGTGGTCTTGATGCTGTTTACGCAGCTGATTATAGCTGGATGCAAACATTTTTTGGTTTTGAGCCTGGCTGTTTAGGTGAAACATCAACCCTGGCCATCTTAATTGGTGCCGCATTCCTGCTGTATACCCGTGTTGCATCCTATCGCATTATGGGCGGCGTGTTTGCCGGTATGGTCACTATCGCGACGCTGTTTAACTTTATTGGCAGTGATACCAACCCCATGTTTGCCCTGCCCTGGTATTGGCATTTAACAATGGGCGGTTTTGCTTTCGGTATGGTTTATATGGCCACTGATCCGGTAAGTGCGGCAATGACTAATAAAGGTCGTTGGATATTTGGCGCATTAGTCGGCGGTATGACCGTGTTAATCAGAGTCGTTAACCCTGCATTTCCGGAAGGAATTATGCTGGCCATTCTGTTTTCAAACATGTTTGCACCGACGATTGATTACTTCGTCATTCAGGCCAATATTAGAAGAAGGATGAAACGTCATGCCTAATAATAAAAAGTCTTGTAAACAGATGGAAAAATTGTGTACTACACTCAATAATAATGCGTACTATCAGAAATTTGACGCTTATAAAAACAAAGTTCTTGCTTTAGGTAACGATAGTCTAGAAAAGACGATTGCCATTGCCGTTGCATTGTGTCTGGTATGTGCGGTTCTGGTTTCATTTGCGGCGGTTGCATTAAAACCCTTACAAATAGATAACAAAGCAGCGGATATGAAGAAGAATATTCTTGATGTTGCCGGCTTGCTGGAAGAAGGCGCGGATATAAATTCGGCATTTGCAGAAAAAATTGAAGCAAAAATCGTTGACCTGGAAACAGGTGACTATGTTGAAAATATTGATGTCGCTGAATTTGATCAACGTAAAGCGGCGAAAGATCCTGCTCAAAGCGTTGCCATTCCAAAAGATAAAGATATTGCCCATATCCGGGTAAAAGCCAAATATGCCAAAGTTTTTTTGGTTAAAGAAGGCGATGTGACTAAATCCATTATTCTGCCTATGCACGGTTATGGCTTATGGTCTACCTTGTATGGCTTCCTTTCTTTGGATCCTGATGGCCAAACCGTACAAAGTATCAACTTTTACGATCAGGCTGAAACTCCAGGATTAGGTGGTGAAGTTGTTAATCCTAACTGGCGTGCATTATGGAAAGGCAAAAAAGTTTATGCTGAAACTGATCAACCGTCATCAGAAAAAGGTTTAATTACTGAAGCTGATATCGGCGAACCTGCCTTGAGTTTAATTAAAGGTGTGGTAGATAAAACCAAACCTGGCTCTCAATATCAGGTAGATGGTCTGGCTGGTGCAACTTTAACCAGTACCGGCGTAACGAATCTGGTGAGATACTGGATGAGTGATGAAGGTTTTGCACCGTATTTGAAAAAAGTAAGAACAGTTAAACAGGTGAAATCATGAGCGCAATTTTAAATGATGAAACAAAAAAAGTATTAACTGCACCACTGGTTAACGACAATCCTATTACTTTACAGGTTCTGGGTATTTGTTCAGCGTTGGCGGTTACTTCACAAATGTCAACATCGCTGATTATGGCCCTTGCCTTGACTTTGGTAACAGCATTTTCGAGTGCGGCAATTAGTGCGATTAGAAACCATATTCCAAGCAGTATCCGGATTATTGTCCAAATGACCATTATTGCTTCATTGGTTATTGTGGTTGATCAACTACTAAAAGCCTTTGCTTATGATGTCAGCAAGCAGTTATCGGTATTTGTTGGTTTGATTATTACCAACTGTATCGTTATGGGACGTGCTGAAGGTTATGCGATGAAAAATCCACCTTTAGAAAGCTTCATGGACGGTATCGGTAATGGTCTTGGCTATAGCTTGATACTGATTATCGTGGCATTTTTTAGAGAAACTTTGGGCTCAGGTAAATTATTGGGCATAGAAGTCTTCAAGCTGACAAAAGATGGCGGCTGGTACGATCCTAACGGTTTGATGTTATTGCCACCCAGTGCTTTCTTTATTATTGGTTTGATTATCTGGAGTGTCCGTCAATGGAAACCAGCCCAAGCTGAAAAAGTAGAATTCAAGATTATGTCGATTGCTCATGGTGAAGGAGGACATCACTAATGGAAGCTTATATTAGTTTATTTGTTAAGGCAGTCTTTATTGAAAACCTGGCACTTTCCTTCTTTTTGGGGATGTGTACGTTTATAGCGGTATCAAAAAAGATTGCCACGGCGATGGGTTTAGGCATTGCGGTTATGGTGGTACAAGCCATTACCGTACCGGCCAACAATATCGTTTACCATGCCTTGTTGAAAGAAGATGCCCTATCCTGGATAGGAATAAAAGGCGTTGATTTAAGCTTTTTGGCACTATTAAGTTGTATTGGCATGATCGCCGCTTTGGTACAAATTCTTGAAATGATTTTAGATAAATTCTTTCCGGCTTTGTATCACGCCTTAGGCGTGTTTCTGCCTTTAATTACGGTAAACTGCGCAATTCTTGGCGGTAGTTTATTTATGATTGAACGGGACTATAATTTCGGCGAAAGCGTTACTTACGGCGTAGGCAGTGGTTTGGGCTGGGCATTGGCTATTACTGTTATGGCGGGTGTACGCGAAAAACTTAAATACAGTGATATTCCGGCCGGTTTACAAGGTCTGGGCATTACTTTTATTACCGCAGGTCTGATGTCGCTTGGCTTCATGGCTTTCTCTGGAATCCAACTTTAAGAAGGTAGCGTATAATGCTGGAAATTCTATTAGGGATCATTATTTTCACGGCTTTTGTTATCGCACTGGTATTTGTAATTATCGGCGCTAAAAGCAAATTGGTCGCGGAAGGAGATGTTGAGATCCTGATCAATAATGAAAAGAAAATTCATGTGCCGGTTGGCTCAAAACTGTTAACTGCTTTGGCTGATAATGGTTTATTTGTTTCATCAGCCTGTGGTGGTGGCGGTACTTGTGCTCAGTGTAAAGTTGTCGTACATTCAGGTGGCGGGGAAATTTTACCGACTGAACTGACCCATATTACCAAACGCGAAGCCGCTCATGGCGAACGTCTTTCTTGTCAGGTCTCGGTAAAACATGACATGAGCATAGAAGTTGAAGATGAAGTGTTTGGTGTTAAAAAATGGGAATGCACTGTTAAGTCAAATAATAACGTTGCAACTTTTATTAAGGAACTGGTACTTCAATTACCTGAAGGCGAAGAAATCAAATATAAGGCAGGCGGTTATATTCAAATTGAATGTCCTCCGCACATTGCCAAATACAGTGATTTTAACGTTGAAGAAAGATTTCATGAGGATTGGGATAAATTCAAGATATGGCGTTATGTTTCAGAAGTGAAACAACCGGCATTGCGTGCCTATTCAATGGCAAGTTATCCTGAAGAAAAAGAAATCATGCTGAACGTTCGTATCGCGACACCACCTCCTGGTGCACCCGATAGCGTACCGCCAGGTATCATGTCGTCTTATATATTTAGCTTAAAACCCGGCGATAAATGTATTATTTCAGGACCTTATGGTGAATTTTATGCCAAAGATACTGAAGCAGAAATGGTCTTTGTTGGTGGTGGTGCCGGTATGGCACCTATGCGCTCACACCTTTTTGACCTGTTACGCCGGCTTAAATCCAAACGTAAAATCACTTTCTGGTACGGCGCACGTAGTAAACGTGAAATGTTCTATGTAGAAGATTTTGACATGCTGGCCAGAGAAAATGATAATTTTGAATGGCATGTTGCGTTATCCGATCCATTGCCAAATGAAGAATGGGATGGTTATAAAGGTTTTATTCATAATATTCTTTATGAAGAATTCATTAAAAACCATCCAGCCCCAGAAGATTGTGAGTTCTATATGTGCGGACCTCCAATTATGAATACGTCCGTTATCAATATGTTGATTGATAACGGTGTAGAGCCGGAAAACATTATGTTGGATGACTTTGGTGGTTAAATAATACACTGTCTTCTCCCTTAAATAATTCTTGTTTTAGGGAGAGCAAAGTATAGATAAAAAAAATGGGGATAAGCGTAAAGGTTATCCCCATTTTTTTGTCTGCTACAAATAAGGCCAGAAAAATTATATGCCCTGTACATCTCAGATTTTTGCCGGCTAAATGCCCTACTCTGCCGCTTTTATTTTTCCATGATACACGCTCACTTCAATCTCGTTGATTTCATTTCTGATTAAATCTTAAGTCATTAATTTTGCGCCAGCGGTTATAATAAGCCAATCAATACAATCTATTAACCACCCGATTTTCTTAAGTACGAGCATTATTTACCATGAATTTATTAATTAAATACCTTTCGCTTTGCTGGTTCAGAAATAATCCGACTGATTTATTTCCATCAAAATCGTTTATGTGGAAAGCTATAGTGTTCTACCTTATTTCCGGCATTATTGTTGAAGGTCTTATTGCCGACCCTGCCGATGGCTCACTGGAAGTCTCATTACGGGCCATTATGGCTCTTTCATCCATAGCCCTGCTATTATTGGTTCTCAAAAAACGGCACTATTTCAATCAACTATTTACGGCTATTTTTATCTGCGAAAATTTTATTATGACATTGGCCATTGCTGGCGAAGCACTGGATTTTGTCATGGTAATGAACCACAACGAATATCGGGAAGTGATATCGATTTCTTTAGCTGTGTTATTGGTCAGCTGGTATATTGCCATTGTCAGTTATATTTTCCGACAATTATTAGAATTTAAAATGAGTGTCAGCATTATTTCAGCCTTTAGTTATTTTATTTTAACTTACGGCATTCCCATGCTGTTTATGGATATATAAATAACTATACTCTAGCTGTTAAACAATTGGCTTTTAGCAAGCCCATGAGAAAACCTGGAAGCATTGGTTTCCGGGATGTTCGGAACAGCCAAATTATTAAAAGCATATCATCTTTATAATAACTAATCTCACCTGCGTTTTCAGTTTATTAAGGCCGAAAAATAATCCTAACGATCCGTCAACGTAGACTGTTACTCCTGCTTATTCCAGTCGTTCAAAGATTTTTTGGCAAATAAATTGATTATTTGTTGATAATTTTAAAGCAACAAACAGCGCCACCTTTTGCCATACACTCTACATGATCAATATTCTTATCCAGTAACGAGGAAATTAATGCTCTATCAAACTCACAAATTTCTTCATGTTTTTGAGCAAGGTCATGATAAATACAGTTACGTGCTTCAATAGCAGGCTCATTACTATCGGAGTCTGTAATAATTCTCGCATCAAAACCCAAGCTATCCATTACTTTCAATAATGCCTCAATCTTCTCATTAATCGGCTTTCCTTCAAATTGAGGCAACAAAGTTTGTGACAAATTGCTGCCCAACTTATGCAGATAACGCTGAAAAGCTTCAGACCCTATTTCGTTTTTCATATCAGCAAGTATGAGTTCAGAAAACCAGGCATATTGCTTTGGAAAACTGTTGATGCCGGCTTCGGTTAAAACAAAGCTACGTACCGGACGACCAGCTGTCTTATTGAGCACACCAGCCTGTATATAACCGTCTCTTTCCAGCACAACAAAATGCTGCTGCACCGCGTTACGGGAAATATCCAATGCAGTAGCAACTTCATCAATACTTAGCCCGGCTTTTTTTTCCAGCATTAATTTTAAAATTTGCTGCTGTCGTGGCCTGACTTTCTCCACCATAAAAACTCCTTCTTTTAATTTGCTTTATAACTTTAAGCATAGCAGAAAACACTGCATTAAATACTTAAATTTAATATAACATATTTATATTGTATAAGTTAAAATGATTTGTTATTATTTTCCTGTAATTAATCTTGTTTAATTATATTTTGGCAAAACAATTGAGGAAATAATAATGACCGACATACAAAACCATGAGGAAGCAATAGTGAGTGAAACTCTTTATGACAGACTAGGCGGGGAACCGGCAGTTAATGTAGCCGTGGATATTTTTTATCGCAAGGTTCTTAATGACGACCGTATTAACGGTTTTTTCGACGACGTTGACATGGAAACGCAAGCAGCCAAACAAAAAGCTTTTTTAACCATGGCTTTTGGCGGGCCACATAGCTATACCGGCGCAGACATGCGCAAAGGTCATGCACACCTTGTTAAGATGGGCTTGGATGATAGCCATTTCGATGCCGTTGTAGAACATTTAGGCGCTACATTGGTAGAGTTAAATGCCCCTCAAGAACTCATTGCTGAAGTCGTGGTGATTTGTGAAACCACACGCAACGATATATTAGGCAGATAAATACCACAACCCTACTCCATAATGTTTTACTTTAATTGATTACCAAAACATTATGGAATTCGTTTAAAGCACAGGATCATGTACAAATTAACCATTGAAGAAAACGCTTATTCTTGCCAAGCCGATGAAACAGTGCTTGATGCCCTGTTACGCGAAGATGTTGCTATTGCCTATAGCTGTAAAAAAGGCACTTGTCATAGCTGTATAGTAAGCAGTCCCGATACCACTCCACCGGAAGCGGCTCAGGCAGGGTTAAAAAACACCCTGAAAAAACTCAATTATTTTCTTGCTTGCCAATGTCATCCAGAACAAGACATGACAATTAAACTTCCCGACCAAGCAGCATTCTATAGCGAAGGCACAGTTGTTGTTACCGAAATGCTTAATAGAAATACCTTGTTACTAAGCCTGGCTTTTAAGGATACATTCAAATTTAATGCCGGGCAATTTGTCAATCTGCAGCGAGCAGACGGCTTAACACGCAGTTATTCCATTGCCAATACTCCGCAAGAATCCAATATTCTGGAATTTAATATTCGTCGATTACCTAATGGTCAGTTTAGTGAATGGCTACATAATGAAATCAAGGTTGGAGATACCATCGCTGTATCCGAAGCGAACGGATCTTGTTTTTACCTACCCGAAAAAAATGATCAAAATATACTACTGGCAGGAACAGGAACCGGCTTGGCACCACTGGCGGGAATTCTAACTGATGCCCTTACGCAAGGACATTCCGGTTCCATTTATCTGTTCCATGGCAGTCGTGAAGTTGAAGATCTTTACCGGATTGACGAGATGCAACAACTTGACGAAGAGCATGCAAATTTTCATTACATCCCTTGCCTATCGGGTGCAGATAGTCCTGAAGGATTTAGCCATGGACGAGTCAACGAAGTCGCATTGGCATCGCTTCCGGATTTAAAAGGTTGGCGGGTATTTCTTTGTGGTAATCCTGATATGGTCAAGCAAATGAAAAAAATGACCTTTCTCAAGGGTGTAGCATCAGCCGATATATACGCCGATGCCTTTTTGGTATCACCGGCCTGATTCAGGCTATTGATGACATGCATTAAGTATTTTCTTTGTTAATCTTATATTTCAGCTGTTTATAATAACGGGTTTGTTGGACAGCTCATTGAGATTGTCTGCAACGGCAGGAAAGTGGGTAGTCAGCATCCTCGTAATGCGCTCAATACCTTCAAGTGAGCCACGCCGGAAATCGCCGTCCCGAAAAGCTTCCTGCATGTCGTGTGCCACTGCATCCCACTCTGTCTGATGCACACGTCTGGCAATACCACGATCAGCAATGATATGAACTTCCCTGTCAGCCAATAACAAATAAATTAATACACCACTATTTTCTTCAGTATCCCACACCCGTAACGTCGAAAATACTTCTGTCGCGCGCTGACGGGCTGACAGTCCTCGCCACACCCAGGTAGGTGCAAGGGTATTTTCAATAGCAAAACGCAATTCGCCACGGTGCTGACACTCGGATTGTTTTACCGCGATTTCAATATCCTTAAGCACTGCCGCAGGAAATGCCAGTCGCCAACGCCATGGCGGCGTAAAGGTATGCAAAAACCAGCGTTTAATAGCTACCATGATCCTGATGCGCCTCCTCCACCAAAACTACCGCCACCACCGCCACCCCATGATCCACTACTGCCACCACCGAAACCGCCACCTGTCCAGCCGCCACCGCCACTATGGCGAACGCCGACAATGAAAAAAACCATTATTCCAATGAGGACTACCGCGAAACTCAAACCAAAAAATAGCGCAGCTAGCGCACCGGTACCCAATCCGGCAAGTATTCCCGCCATAACTCGCCCCATCATCGCAGACAAGATAAAACCTGCTATCAAGCCACCCAACAGAATGAACATAAAAGCGCTTTCGTTTAGCTTGTTATCCGACTCTTCAAGAGGAGCGGGCAAAGACTCGCCCTCAATTAGTTGCATTAACTGGGTAACGCCGGCATCTACGCCGCCAGCGTAATCGCCTTTTTTAAAAAAGGGCGTGATAGTATCGGCAATCACACGTTTGGCAATGGCATCAGGGATAGCACCTTCCAAACCATAACCCACTTCCAGGCGTAATTTACGGTCGTCTTTGGCGATAATTAAAATAACGCCGTCATCGACATTTTTTCGACCAATTTTCCACGCTTCGGCAACGCGTATGCCAAATTGAGCGATATCTTCGGGTTGGGTAGTGGGGACAAGCAGAACAATAATCTGGCTGCCTTTTTTGGCTTCAAATTCCGCCAACCTGTTTTCCAACGCAGTGGCTTGTTGGGTACCTAGAGTAGCGGTAAGATCAGTGACCCGATGCGATAATTCAGGAATTTCGACCTGTGCCCGGACTACCGTAAAAAACAGTAGCAAGAAAACCCCAAATCCGTAACGGACTAATGGCAACATTGCAGACTAAACCTTACTGACCTGGAGCCATTGCAGGCGTATCAAAATCAACTTTGGGCGGTTCTGAAATAGACTTTTCATTTTCCACGGTAAAACTTGGCTTGGTTTTGTGGCCAAACAGCATTGCTGTGAGATTAGTGGGAAACGACCTTACGGTAATGTTATAGTCTTTGACTGCGGCAATGTAGCGATTACGCGCCACGGTAATACGATTTTCCGTACCTTCCAATTGCGCCTGTAAATCCCGGAATAAACCATCGGCTTTTAGTTGGGGATAATTCTCGGAGACCGCCAGCAGCCTGGAAATTGCGCTGGTCATTTGCCCCTGCGCGGCAATAAACTTCTTGAAGGCCGCTTCATCATTAATTAACTCCGGTGTCGCCTGTATTGCGCCAACTTTTGCACGCGCTTCAGTAACCTGGGTTAACACCTCTTTTTCATGAGCAGCATAGCCTTTAACGACATTGACCAAATTTGGCACCAGATCGGCGCGGCGCTGGTATTGGTTTAACACTTCTGCCCATGTCGCGGTGATATTTTCATCAGTAGATTGTAGCGTGTTATAACCACAGCCTGACAAAGTCGTTATCAGCAATAATATAATCAGCCCTCTAAACATATCAATCTCTCAGCTATCAGTTAACGTATTTACATGAAAAAATTGTGTGCTTAACAAAACCCCAAAGCAAGCACTTCGCGGCAGCACAAAAATGGTCAAACGTGTTATTAAGCGGTTAATCGTTACCAAAAACGTTAACGGCCATAATACCGTCTCTTAATTTATTGCGTATCTTTCGTAGAAAAACTTTCGTTTTCAGGATAAGGGTTACACATTTAGTTATATCTCAGTATCTTGAGGCGATGGTCCATATTCATTTCTTTCCGGGTTGCTGTCAAGCACCATAAAGAAAAAGAAGATGATGGCACCAATACCTGGCACAAAATTAATCAATAACCACCAGCCACTTCGGCCAGTATCATGTAGTCGTCTAACAGATACCGCGAGCGTCGGAAGCAAAACCCCTAGAGGATAAAGACTGCTTAAAATACCCAAGCCTGTTTCAGTATCAACATTACCTGTAAACCGGTCAATAATTGCCAGTGCCATGCTAATAAGCACGTTAAATAGTATAAAAAACCAATACTCTTTTCGCCTTGCCCGACCATCAAAAACCGTATATTTTTTTAAAACTTCAAGATACCAGTTCATAAAACTGTAATGCTCCTGTCACCCGTTAACGGGCATGGCAACTTATATTAAGGAAACCACCATCATCAGCGACTAAGTGGCAAGCTCCATAGATTAATCGAAAACAGGATATTTATATAGTTGTTCAGGAAAACTTTTCTCTCGGTATCGTTGCCGACTTAAAGATATTACCTTGACAGTTTAGGTGCGCCTTACGTAAACATAACAAACTTATCTTGATAGCTACAGTTACCATAAGCCATAAAACCCATACCCGCCTTATAGCTCACGGTAATAAAAATAAAACTATTATTATCGATAAATACCGGATTTTTTGGTTGTCTCTGCTTGGGGATATTGACAATTTGATGGTAATGGCGCGTTTTTCTGTACCAAATTAGCCATAATAATTTCTTGAGCGTTGGCTTCTGCCTTATCAAGTTCATCAATAAAGATATCAGTCTCATACTCTTGACTGGAAACAGCTGCCAGTGAAGTATTGAGAGGTAGTTTTGATTCTTTAACGTCAATAGAAGTGATTGTGGAGAGCCCCGGACGCAGAGGATATTTCAGTATTTCATCTTTTCGCAAGGCGATACGCACAGGAACACGTTCGACAATATGAATAAAATTTCCGGCCGCATTATCAGGCGGCAATAGAGCAAAGACGCTGCCTGTACCTGGTATCAAGCCTGCTACCGTTCCGTGATAAAGATGCTGCTTGCCATAAAGATCAACCATAATTTCGGCCTGTTGGCCGGGGCGTACCAGTGCTATCTCCGTCTCCCGCAAGTTGGCCTCTACCCAGAGATGATCCAAAGGAACCAGTGTCATTAACGGATCACCAGGCTGAACCCGATTTCCGACCTGAACCTTACGCATGGATACATAACCTGAAACAGGCGCATGAATTTGTTGTCTTGCATACTCAAGATAGGCGGCAATAAATTTATACTTGGCCGCCTCTATATCGGGGTGTAATACCCTGCTGGTGCCGCCCACTTTTGCATCAATAGATTTGAGTTCTGCCTCGGTTTCGCGCATCTCGGCTTCGAGAGCTATCATCTGGTCTTCAGCATTTTGCACAACCTGATCAGATACCGAACCGTTTGGCAGCGCCTGACGTAATCGATTAACATCATGACGCACCCGGATAAATCGTGCAGAACGGGCAAGCATTTTTTGACACATTTGCTCATGTGTGGAAAAAACAGCACTGATATCCCGTACTACTTTCCCCAGCTCACCCCGACTCTGACCTAAACCGGTCAGGGCGCGATGCTCATCAAGACGTACCAGTAAATCGCCCTTATTGACATACTGACTTTCTTCAACCAAAACCTGGATAACGATACCTGTTGCATCAGCTTCAACAGGAACAAGATTACCCGAGATAAAGGCATTATGACTGACAACCTGGAAGCGTGAGTAATACCACCAATAACCGGTATAAGCCAACGTACTTATAAACAATATCAGCATCACTAATAATAAGTAGCGATTGCGACGGTTACGAATAATTTGGGGATCAGTTTTCATTGGTATTTATATGGCAATATCCCACTTTCATCAAAGCTACCATGGCAGCCAACTAATGAGTTTGGGTTCGGGTTTCTGTTGGATGGGCTGAAGATCGTTAACGTAGCCGCCGCCCAAAGCTTCCATTAAGTCCACCATGGCAAGGCGTTGATCAGCTGCCAAAGTTTGCAAGGCATATTCCTGGTTCAGCAAGGCATGCTGGCCAGTCAGCAACGCTCGACGATCATCCAGACCACTGCGAAAACGCTCTTCAATAAGACCTAAATTTTCATGTTGTGTAGACAGCAAACGCTCGTGTGCCTCAAGAATGGTATGGCTTTCCCGCCAGCGAGTTAAGCTATCGGCTACCTCCTGTAAAGCATGTAATAAAGTTTCATTGTACAACTCTACGGCGCCATCGTATTCTGCCCGTTGTGCTGATAACTCCCCGCGTAGACGTCCACCTTCGAATAGGGGTAGTCGCAGGCCCGGTGCAATTCCATAGGAGAAACTGGAGCCTGAAAATAAAATACTGGCCAGAGAACTTGCTCCATTAGTTAATCTTAAGGCATTGACGCCGGCAAACGCAGTCAGATCAATAGTGGGTAAAAAGCTGGCTTTGGCAACGGTAACACCTCTTTCTGCAGACTCGGCTCGATGCAGAGTCGCAGCGAGATCCGGGCGATGCCTGAGTAATTCCAGCGGTAATTTCTCAGGCAGCTTTATCGGCTCAGGGCTAATCACGGTGTTGGTAAACAGGTTTTGTGTTGAATCAGGTCCGTCACCGATCAGCCGGGCCAGTAAATTTCGCTGAATAGTTAACTGCTCACGGATACCGGCTTCGTACTTATTTATCTGCTCTAATTCAATGGTACCTTGTTTAACTTGGTCGGCGGCATCCAGTCCCAATCGTAACCGTGTTTCATACAGTTCAAGCAAATCGTGCTGCAACGTCACCATGGTATGTACCAGTTCCAGTTGCTCGCGTAGCGCCATTCCTTGTATATAAGAACGTGCAATTGTGCTGGTTAATTGCAGTAAAACTTCAGCCAGCTCCGCTGCTTCAGCGGCTGCCTGCCCCAATGCTGCTTCTATTGCGGCACGATTTTTACCCCAAAAATCAAGCTGGTAGCGCAAGTTCAAGGGATTAATAAAAGCGGAGGAAAAATTTTCTCCCCGCAGTGCCACATTAAAACCATTTCCTGAAACACGACCTGATTCCACGCCCACCTGTGCGTCCAGAAACGGTAGTAATCTTGCACCCTCTACCTTAACCAGAGCCTCGGCTTGACGTAATCTCGCCGCAGCTACCTTGAGACCAATATTATCTTTAAGCGCAATAACCATAAGACTATTAAGTTCCGTACTACCAAATTTCCGCCACCAACGTTTGTCAGGCCAATGCTTGGTAGTCGCAGGTAATTCATCATGACCGGTCTGCGATAACGTATGTTTCATGGCGGGCATTTTTATAAACTCGGCACGCTTGTCTCCTACCGGTATCCAGGCACAACCGGACAGCAAGAGCATAAGTCCCGTAAGGAGAAATTGCTTTACCATAAATTGACGAGTCATGCTTCTTCTATTATTTCTTCGGCGCGAAGATTTCTTACTTCTTCCACTAAAGTAGGATGCAAAGGTTGATAGGTCGGATAAGCAAACCACACCAATCCGGCCAATCCCAAAAACAGGTAGCTCGCCAATAAAAAAGCATCATTCAACGCCAGGATGCCGGCATGCTGCTTTATGAGAATCAGGAGCTTGGCTTTTACCATATTCTTATCAAGACCGGTAGCCTCTAATTCCGAAGCAAACCCTTGCAGTAAATCAATGGCAGCAAACTGCCGGCCGCCGAAATGATCAGCCAAATGCAATTGATGAAAAGGGGTGCGCTGAAAGAGCACAACACCTTGTAAAGTAATGCCGAAGGCACCGGCAATTACCCGCAGGAATCCCGCTTCTTCAGAGGCACGCATTTGCAGTTCGCCAGACAGTCCGTGAAGAGTCAGTTTGACCAATGGTGTAAAAAACGATCCTAAAAAAAAACCAAGCAATAGCAAGGGCCAAAAAATTTGCTCGAATGAACCCGGATCATCGAACAGACCCAACCAATAAAAAGTGAACGCGAAACCAAGAAGATTGACACAGACGAGCGGACGAGCATCAAGTACTTTGGGTAGCTTATGCATTACCAACGTCACCGGTACAGCAAGTAATATCATGGGCAGGTAAGCCATACCGGCAAGAAACGAGGAATAGCCCAGTAATACTTGCAGCTGAACAATAAATACCGAAAGTAAGCCCTGGATTGAAAAAAATCCGGCGGCAATGCAGATTACACCTATTGTAAAATTACGATGTGCAAAAAGGCGTATGTTAAGCGCCGGGTGATGTTCATTGAACTCCCAAATAATAAAACAGGGTAATGCCACTGTGAACAAAATCAATATACTGACCAGAAACAATGAATCCAACCAGTCAAAATCATTACCTAGATTCAGCAAGGTTTGCAGACTACCAAGAACCAAAGCCAACAAAATAAAACCAACGTAATCAAAACGCGTGTGGTTATACCTAAAGCCTCGCCCGACCAGTAGTGAACCGGTAATCACGGCGATGACCAAGGCGATCGGGATATTTAAATAAAATAAATAACGCCACCCCCACTCGTCAGCGATCAGTCCGCCAATAGGAAAACTGATGGTAAAAGGCATCAGTGTAACCAGTCCCCATATTCCTAAACTTAATAATTTCAGATGCTCAGGATATTCTTTCAATAACAGCGATTGTCCAATAAAGAGTGTAATTCCACCTGAAAATCCAAGTAGGATACGTCCCGGAATAAACAGCCACAAACTTTGGCTGATGGCACATAGATAAGAAGCAACTGCATAAATAATAAATGCTGTGATAAATAAACGATAATCACCCAATAGACCTGAGAGCCAGCGTGCTACAGGAAAAGCCAGTACCAGGGCAATAATGAAATAGGTCTGTCCCCAGGTACCAAAACTGGGTGATACGCCACCCAGATCACCGGTAACATGTGGCAATACAGCAATATATGCACCGACATTAAACAACACAATAATATGCCCTAAACTGAGCATGATATTAAACAAAATAAAACGCCATCCACTGAGCCGTTCGGCATAAGCGATAGTCATGGGGTTACTGTATCAATGGCTAATGGCGAAAGCGTGATGGACGGGTCAGTCGCTTTCAATGGTAATCCAAGCTGATTAGCTCCACGAGTAATTAAGTGCTTACCCATTTCTGTCACCAACTGCTTGAACTTTTCAGCATCATGGTTAAGTAAAGTTTGTGGTGAATCCTCGGCAGAAAAAGTTTTAGTACTAATTTTTCCGATAACTTGTCCGGTATTGGGGTCGATTAGCTTAATCAATACCTGTAATGACGTTTGCACAGCAAAAATTCTATAGGTTTCGATACCCACTTCCAATACGGCATCAATGTGTTCCAGGTTAAGTTGTCGATAATCGACAGGTGACAGGTTTTGGTTGTACCATTGCCTGATGGTCTTATGCCAATTACCAATATCAGCTTTGCTATCGCCACCAGCCATTGGCAAACGATAATAATGCGTGCTTAATATTGCTTTGACTCTATCGCCATTTAATTGGGAAACGGCTTCCTGCGCCAACATGAAAGTTGGCGTCCAGTTTCCTGACAGCGACACCAAGGACTTCAGGCTGGCAGTCTTTTCCGTTGAGTCAGGACTTTGATTAAGGTCTGCTACCGAGACACTATCATCCTTGCTTACCAAGCCTGCGATAAGCACCCCTCCGGAACTTTTGTAAATATGTTTTTCCAAAAAAACAGAATGAGGTAGCGCTTGATACTGATACTGTCTATATACGGGAAATCGGGATTGAATCAGATCAGGAATAACTTCCAGTGGTGGTGACTCCACCGGCACCACCAGAATAGTATGTATTTGAGCCATCGTGTCACTTGACGGCTTGACCGGTTCAGTAACACAACCGCTTAATAAAAAAACCAGTAACAACCATGTGCCATAATTTTTCATCTCTGTTAAAGAATGCGAAGCATAAAAAATTGACTGTCGATAAATACTAATCACAGACTTGTGATCCCTGTTTTTGACAGGTAATGATTTATGCATGGTTTTATTGTCTTTATTGCCAATTAACGCAAAAAAAACGACGACAAATGATTTATTAATATTCATGCTGTCTACTATAAAAGCTCGTCCTTATATAAGGCAAACGATATTTATTGGACATTAGTATCGATATATCCGATACTAAATTAATGGACATAGATCAGATCAAAACTTTTTTGGGGGTAGTCGCTAATGGTAGCTTTCTGGAAGCGGCGACCAGGCTACATGTTACCCAATCAACAGTGAGTACACGCATACAAAGACTGGAAGCGTATCTTGGCGTTAGCCTGTTTGTACGCAATCGCTCAGGCGCTACGCTAACATTACCTGGGCGTCGTTTTTTAGGTCATGCAAAATCTATATTATTAACATTAGAACAGGCACAATACGATATTGGCTTACCCAGTCGCTTTAATGCCAGTATTACCATAGGTGCACGGATTGCTTTCTGGGAAGAATTATTGCCCCGCTGGCTTGGTACAATGCGCAGGCAGGCGCCGGATATTTCCATTTGTAGCGAAATTGGCTTTGAAGACGATTTAATGCGCGGGCTCATCGAAGGCAGAATCGATGTAGGCATGATGTATACACCACAACATAGCCCCGGCCTTCAGATTGAGCATTTATTCGATGAAACACTGGTACTGCTGACCACCGATCCGGATAAACCCTGGCCAAATGATGATTATATCTATGTGGACTGGGGACCGGCATTTTATGCCTTGCACAGTAGTAGCTATCCTGATCTGGAACGCCCTCCCCAGTTGGTAAATATCGGCTGGCTTGGGGTGCAGTTAATACTTAGCAATGGCGGCTCATGTTTTTTACCTATGCGCATTGCTGAACCCTTAATTCAGGCTAATAAATTGTTTCATGTATCCGGTAGCCCACAATTTAGATTGCCGGCTTATATGGTTTTTTCTGGTAAAAGTGATTCAGCGGTGTTACATGAGGTGTTGGAAAGCTTGCGTTCATTAGCGGTTGTTGAGCAAAAAAAGTAATGAATTGATAGAGGTTAAGCACTAACTATCTTGACTCATTAATTTAGATAAAACGGGTATCAGCATGACTATCAAAATATCGATCAAGGCACTATTAAGCTTTAACTCCGATCCGTTACCTGCAAGCCAATATCAAAAAATAGGTTCTTGGTTAACTGCTTATATAAAATGCTTCTTGGTGAAATACCAAAGTGTTTTATCCATATTTGGATTATTGGTTAATGACAAAGCATTTAACTAAGGATCGACCAACATTAAAAAACTGTAACAAAAAATTAATATTGAAAACTCCGTGCAAGCGTATTTATATGCTACTCTATGTGTCATTTTAGTTGGGGAAAAAAATGCAAGCAACAGTCAAATGGATTGATGGTGTAATGTTCGTCGGCGAAACTGGCAGTGGTCATGCGGTTGTTATGGATGGTGCACCTGATCATGGTGGACGCAATATGGGAATGCGACCCATGGAAATGATTCTAGTGGGTTTGGGTGGTTGCTCATCTTTTGATGTCGTGCAGATTTTACAAAAAGGCAGAAATAACATTGTCAATTGCGTGGCAGAAATTTCTGCAGAACGGGTAGATACTGTGCCAAGTGTGTTTAGCAAAATTCACCTGCATTTTGTCGTCAGTGGTCGTGATTTGAAAGTATCGGCTGTTGAACGGGCAGTTAAATTGTCGGCAGAGAAATATTGCTCTGCTTCCATTATGCTAGGTAAAGCGGGGGTAGAAATTACCCATGATTTTGAAGTTATAGAGGTTTAACAGTTTTGAATAAGTTGCAATTACACGGCTTTAACAATTTAACAAAGTCCCTTAGTTTTAATATATATGATATTTGTTACGCTCCAGCTGAACAACAGCAGGCCTATATTGAATATATTGACGAAGCGTATAACGCCAAGAAATTAACGCAAATTCTTAAAGATGTTGCGGAAATTATTGGCGCGCAAATTCTTAACATCGCCCATCAGGACTATGAGCCTCAAGGCGCCAGCGTTACCATGCTGATTTCAGAGGGCGATGCTCCACCGCCACCCAGCATGAATAGCCAATCGCCAGGCCCGTTACCTGACACCATCTTGGCGCATCTGGATAAAAGCCATATTACCGTACATACTTATCCTGAAAGCCATCCTGATAATGGTATAAGTACTTTTCGTGCTGATATTGATGTATCAACTTGTGGTCGTATTTCACCATTAAAAGCGCTCAATTATTTACTGCACAGCTTTGAATCCGATGTTGTCACTATGGACTATAAAGTGCGTGGATTTACCCGTGATATATCCGGTAAAAAGCATTATATTGATCATAACATTACCTCTATTCAAAACTATATTGCCAAAGATACTCAGGAAAGCTATCAAATGATAGACGTAAATGTGTATCAGGAAAATATTTTTCATACCAAAATGATGCTCAAGGAAACCGAGCTGGAAAATTATTTATTTGAGAAAGAAAGTAATCTGACTGGCACTCAAAAAGAAGAAATAGAAGAAAAATTACGCAGAGAAGTTACTGAAATTTTTTATGGTCACAACTATCGGCGTAAAAAAATAAAAGTTGCTGATTAAGCGTCTTAAATTTTTAAAGTGGAGATGTAATTTATTACATCTCCATTGTATTTAAGTAGTTGATTGACTTGTAATTAACACCAGCGAATGAATTAACTACCGATCGGTTAATATTACTTCACTACAAACGGCATAAAACCCGACCATACCCTTACTATTCATATCTTTTCTGTCATCAAGCCTTCAACAATCCTGGCATATTCCTCCACTTTAGGTCGGTATAAAAACAGCCCTAATGCAGATAATCCTGTAAATATATACAACGTATTAACATTATCGCCCAAGATAAACATGACCAAACCAAAAACTCCAACGCTCTCAATGAGTGACATAGACACAATAATTGTCACTAAATAACGTCTTTTTGCCTCGTTAACGGTTCCGTGCGAAAACGGCATGGTTTGATTTAACCGTAGTTGAATGTAGCGAATCAAGTTGGTCAGTGGAAAGGTTATGATGGCCACTACATAAAATATCGTTCTTATCAGCACTCGCTGAGCTTCCGGGAGTGGTTGTTGTATTTGTTCGCCTAATATCAGGCAGACAATAAGCAAAGCTGCCAGCATAACCAGCATAACGCCCAGAATGATCCAAGGGATAACAAGATCAGCTTTTAATTGTTCAGGTTTAACTTTACCCGGCATTTTTTTTCCTGATAGGTTGATAATAAGTGGTCATGATACCAAACCCCGTGGCTTAGTCCTGGTTTTCTGTCAAAATAACCGATTGTTAACAACGTTTAAATATAATTCCTATAAATTGGTATGATATGTTTTTATACACTATAAATAGAGATCACAATGCAAGACTTAACTGAACAGCAGCTATATCAAGCCCTGCAATACGCCAAAAGCATAGACGAAGAAAACGGCAAACTAATTATGTCTCAATTTGAGACTGATCAACCGATACTTTTTCAAACAATTTTTGGCATTTTTCCTTCCATTCTTGCTGATAAGAATCAGGATATGGCGCACCTGTTTATGGATTTATGTTTCGAGGTCATTTGTGTATATCAAAATGCGCTGGGCGACGTACCAAAAGCTATAGACGACCCTACCTGGATGGAAAGGCAAGCCGTTCTATTGGAAACAGAGTTTCAATTATTAAGGCAAAATGCATCTGTAGACAATACGAAAAAAAGCATTCTACAAGGCTACTTTATTAAGGATAACGAAAATCCGGTTCAGGTTGGGTTGGTAAAATTCTTAAATGAATCTATTGATGAATTTGCTTCTGCCAGTGTTAGTCGGGTGCCATTCATTGAATTTACCCAAGCCATGATATTTGTTGTGGTCAAGTTATTTAACAACCTGTATGACGAACCAATAACACAGTAACGCTTTTCTTGTTTCGATCAAAAATCAGGTATGTGATTCATATCAAGGCTGGCAATGTAGACTTTCTATTCTCGGACAGTCACCAAGGCTTAACATGTGCGCCTAAATACCCAAGGGGCGCATAGCAAGCCTCACTGCAGTCGATACCCTTAAGTCAAGAACAATAGCGAGAGACAAAATTTTCCTGAATAATTATAGGTCAACTTTACCTTACACTTTACAAATATCCGTTAGCTAAATACAACTAAAGCAAGGAAAGATACGCTCATCGTAAAAGAGGTAACACATTTTATTTTTTGGGCTGAAGACAACTGCTCCCAATAACTGGCAAGGTATAATTGATACTCCCTGCCAATAGCAAGGAGCCGGTTTTTAAGCCAATGATAAAATACCGGCAGCACACGCCATAATAGATAGCAACCGCCCAGTGCCATAAAGCACAACAGGTAAAAGACGATAATTTGGCCCTGTTTGCGGTCGGTATGAAAAAGATGCTCAATAAGATGCTCAAGAGCAAGCTCAAACCATTCAAAGGCAAGATGCACGATGGTAAGTAATGAATGCAACATCACATCATACATCGTCACAACAATAATGATCACAAGAAAATGGATCAGTATTTTTCGATTATTTAACGGCATCATAGGCTCTTCCTAAAATAATAGAGTCAATAAAATTTACTTTTTAATAGCAGCAATACCTGCACATCGTGTATCTTGCCGCTAAACATCCGCATAAAATTTCACTTTCCCGGTTTCAATGTCGTACATCGCGCCGACTATACCAATTTCACCATTTTTAACCATATCGTCTAACAAAGTACTTTTACTTCTGATTTGCTCAACGGTTAACTGCACATTTTTATCCGCTACTTTTTGAACCAGAACAGGATCATCGGCGCTGATTCTTACCGATTCATCAATTCTGACAGCATTAACCGCCGCCTTGATTTTGGACAACAATCCGGTCAGATGATCCAACTTAACATCTGCACAGGCACCTTTAATAGCCCCGCAATGAGAATGTCCCAACACCACAATAAGTTTTGATCCGGCAATTTTACAGGCATATTCCATACTACCCAGAATATCATCATTGATGATATTACCGGCTACCCGGGTACTAAATACATCACCCAGACCTTGGTCGAAAATCAGCTCCACAGAAGTACGTGAATCCATGCAACTCAGGATAATGGCAATAGGAAATTGTCCTTGCCGGGTATCATTAACCTGTTCCAGTAAATTGCGATTAGCTTTTAAATTATTAACAAAGTGTTCATTGCCTTCTTTTAATAGCGCCAGCACTGCAGAAGGTGTTAATGATTGTTGTGTATTATAGGTTTGTGCTCGTGCATTCTCAACCGGTTCCAATACACCATAGCCACGAAGATTCTCAATAGTCAGTTTAATATTTTTATATTCAGCTTCGATTTTAAAGTTTTGAATGATTTCATAAACATCGTAATCGATATATTTGGAGCGGGTTGCATCAATAACAACTTCAGCATTCTTGGGTAACTGTTCAAATGTTTTCTGGATATTGGCTTTATTTAAAAAAGAAACATGCTCGGATAACCGAATAATGGTTTTGTTACCAACATGTACTTCATTAAAATAAAAAGCGCTTTTATAATTTTCCAATAAAATTGAAAATATAGCGGCACTCAGGCCAATAATAATACCCAAAAGCATATCAGTAAAAACCAGGCCAAAAATAGTCGCACAGAACGGGATAAAATGATACATCCCGGCATTGTACATGGCTTTAAAAACATCCGGCCTCGCCAGTTTATAACCCACCACCAACAAAATGGCAGCCAGACTTGCCAACGGGATTTTATTTAACAGGATGGGAATAAAAATAACCGCAAACAATAATAACAGGCCCCGGATAAAAGCTGATGCTTTGGTTCTTGCACCTGACTGGATATTAACAGAGCTACGGACAATGACTTGCGTCAGAGGCAAGCCACCAATCAAACCTGAACTGATATTACCAATACCTTGCGCGATCAACTCCCGGTTGGAAGGTGTTACCCTTTTATAGGGATCCAATTTATCAACCGCTTCTACCGAGAGTAGCGATTCTAAACTAGCGACCAGTGCCAACGTTAATGCAGCCAGATAAATTTTAGGATTATTCAGCTGAGAAAAATCAGGAAAATACAACTGACTCAACACATCATTTGCACTTTGAAACACCGGAATCATAACCAGATGACCGTCACCAAGAGCGAAATCAGAATAAAAATTTTGCAGGATATAATTGGTTAGTACGCCAGCAATAACGGCCATTAAAACACTGTTAAACAGTTGGAAAAAACGGTGTTTTTTCATGAACGGCTGATCCCACAAAATCAGGAACAACAGTGATATGACAGCAATCAAAACTGAAGCAGGCGAAATAAACTCCAGCATATGCGACAACTCTGAGAATGAAGAATAATTATCTGCCTGAAAAAAACTAAAATCGCCCTCGTAATCCTTGTCATAGCCTATAGCATGAGGGATTTGCTTGAGAAAAATAATGATACCTATCCCCGACAACATGCCATTAATGACCGAAGATGGGAAGTAATAAGCAATAACGCCGGCTTTAGCCAGCCCCATCATGACCTGGAAAACACCGGCCATAACCACTACCAGTAAAAAAGCATTAAAGCCAAGATCCTGAATAGCACTTAATACAATAACAGAAAGTCCCGCAGAACTACCGCTGATACCTAACGATGATCCACTTAACGGCGCGACAATGATGCCGCCGATAATGCCGGTAATCAATCCCGAGAATAGCGGTGCACCCGAGGCCAGTGCGACGCCTAACGATAGTGGAATGGATATCAGAAATACCGCAATACTGGCGGGGAGATCATATTTTAAATTAGCCAATATGCCAAAATCATATCGCTGAAGTTTTGATAAAGGATTGCTTGTCATGGTTGTAATATCCACTCAAAAGTATTTTGTTGTCTAAAAAAATAGTCCTATCACCGTCGACTTTTATATCGTAGTGATAAGACGTTATATATTTTGAGTCAAAAAAACGAACTAACGTTTTTCTTCAAACCATCGGTAAAGCGTCGGCAACATAATTAACGTTAATAACGTTGATGTAATCAGCCCACCAATTACCACAATAGCCAGCGGGCGCTGAACTTCGGAGCCTGGCCCGGTAGCAAACAAGAAAGGCACCAGTCCCAGTAGCGCCACGGTAGCTGTCATCATAACAGGGCGAAATCGTTGCGCGCAGCCTTGGCGAATGGCTTCTATCTGGGATAGTCCGTTATCTCGTAAATTACGGATATAGGACACCAGCACCACCCCGTTTAATACCGCGATACCCCACAGTGCAATAAAACCTACGGAGGCCGGTACTGACAGATATTCACCGGTAACAAATAAAGATACCACGCCACCTATTGATGCAAACGGCAACACCAAAATAATCAGCGTGGCAAAGCGTAGCGAATTGAACAACATGAACAACACAAAGAAAATCGCACCTATCGTAATAGGGATAATAATTTTAAGATGTCCCAATGCACGCTCCATATTTTGGAATTGTCCACCCCATTCCAAATAATAGGCCTCCGGCAACTTAACCTCACTGGATATGGTTTTTTGTAGCTCAGCGACAAAGCTTCCCAAATCCCTGTTTCTGACGTTAATACCGACCACGATGCGGCGCTTGCCCATTTCCCTGCTAATCTGGGCAGGCCCGTCGCTCAAGCGAATATCGGCCAAATCACCTAACGGTATACGGGCACCATTTGCAGAGGTCAGCAAAACAGCATCAATGTCTTCGATGCTGTTACGAAAACTTTCCGGAAAACGTACTGACGCAGTAAAACGGCGTTCGCCTTCATAGATTTCTGTCGCTGTTTTGTCACCAATAGCGGTTTCAATAACATCATTAATATCAGAGGCATTAATACCATGTCTGGCAGTCGCTTCCCGATTAACAGTAATGGATAAATACTGTTGACCGGTAAGTCGTTCTACACGAATGTCCTCAGCACCTTGAATACCACCGGCAACTCGGGCGATCTCATTTGCAGTAGCTTTCAATTTTTCCAGATCATCCCCGAATACTTTAATAGCCAAATCCGAGCGAACTCCGGTGAGCATTTCATCAACACGATCAGAAATCGGTTGTGCCATCACAATTTGTACGCCGGGTAAATCAGTACTTAACTTGTCACGCATCGCATCAGCAATATTATCCTGAGTCCATCCCTCAGGCCATTCATCACGAGGCTTCAAACTGACGATAGGGGTAGAGTCATTTTGACTTTGGGGATCGGCAGGACTTTCGCCCCGACCAACATTACTAACAACAAGACTCACACCAGGAATATCCATAACCATGCGCATGGCGTCCATTTCCATTTTGATGGATTCTTCCAAAGAAATATTTGGCATACGGGTAATTGCCGGCACAATAGAGCCTTCTTTCATTTCCGGAATAAAAGCACTACCCAACAGCGGCAGCAGTGCCAAGGCACCAACAAACAAACTGGTCGCCACAAAAACAACCGTCTTGCTTTTTTGCAGGGATAGATCCAGCAGCTTTAGATAGGGCTTCTTCATGAAGGCTATAATACGCGTGTCGTGCTCAGTTCCCTCTTGCCCCTGTAACAGAAAAGAGCATAAAACCGGTGTTAAGGTCAGCGACAGAACCAGTGAAATCAGCAAGGCAATCGCTATCGTGTAGGCCAATGGCGCAAACATCTTGCCCTCCATACCCTCCAGCGTCATTAGCGGTAAAAATACCAAAACGATAATGCCAACACCAAACAACACCGGCGTAGCAACTTCCTCAGCCGCCTCCATTACTACTTTTACCCGACTTTTGGTACTACCTTTGCGCTCGGTGAGTAAACTGAAAGCATTTTCGACAACAACGACGGAGCCGTCAACAATCAGACCGATAGCAATCGCCAAGCCACCCAGCGACATCAGGTTGGCAGAAATCCCCAATTGGTTCATTACGATAAAAGTAGCCAAAGGCGTAACGACCAAGGTACTGACAACAATGACACTGGAGCGGATATCACCGAGAAATAACAGTAAAGTAACGACCACCAGCGCAATACCTTCAAGCAGCACTTTGGTGACGGTATGCAGGGAAGCATCAACCAGTACACTACGATCATAATAAGGAATGATTTTCAGACCATCCGGCAGCATGTGCTGGTCATTAATTTGCTGGACGCGTTCCTTAATGCGACTAACAACCTCTTTGGCATTGCCGCCACGCAACATCATGACAATACCACCAACCGATTCGGTGTAACCATTTTTTACAACGGCACCAACACGCACTTTACTGCCTATTTTTACTTTAGCGACATCATGAATATGAATGGGGACACTTTGCTCCTCTTTAAGAACGATGTTGCCGATGTCGCCGGTATCACGAATCAAACCGACTCCCCGAATCATATATTGCTCGGCATAATGCGGTAAAACGCCACCACCACTATTGGCATTGTTACGCGCTAGTGCATTAAAAACTTCTTCCAAGGTAATATGGTAATGATGCATACGGTCAGGATTAACCAACACCTGATATTGCTTAATATAACCACCCTGAGAATTAATTTCCGCAACGCCGGGTATACCTCGCAATAAGGGACGTACTATCCAGTCCTGAGCTTCACGCCGTTTCATCAGCTCTTCCGGTGTTAACGCACGCTGGCCGTCATCGGCTTTATCCAATGTGTATTGATAGACTTCGCCAAGTCCCGTGGAAACCGGTCCTAATGTCGGATTGATACCTTCCGGCATGCTGTGACTGACTTCGATCAAACGCTCCATGACTAATTGTCTGGCAAAATAAACATCGGTCGCGTCAGTAAATACCAGCGTAATCAATGAAAGACCATTTTTATTTAATGAGCGCATCTCCGTAAGGCCTGGAAGACCTGCCATCGCTATTTCTACCGGCACGGTAATAAAACGTTCAACCTCTTCAGGTGAACTTCCTGATGCTTCGGTAGCAACTTGCACCTGTACATTAGTCACATCAGGAAAGGCATCGACGGATAATGATTGCAGCGAACGAACGCCAAACAAGGTTAGCGCTACCGCCAGAACCAGTACCAGAATACGGTTATTTAAACTGCCGCGTATTAAAGCCTCAATCATAATTTACTCCAATTCCTTGCGTTGGCGTTCACTATTAAGATGAAAGCCGCCTTCTACAACAACCTTATCACCCTGTGTTAAGCCACTAATAACATGACGGACGTTACCATCAAGAACGCCCAACTTTACGAGTCTTAGCTCAAATACTTCAGGGGCTGTCTGGACGAAAACGTGCTCGCTATCATTAATACGAAGTACCGCTGAATCAGGCACAACCAATGCGGGTACACCCTGTTTGCGAATCAATAACGTTGCCAGCATTTGCGGCTTAAAATTACGTTCCGGATTGGGCAATGCCATTCGCACTGTCACGGTGCGGGATTTTGGATCAACCATATCTGCGACATAAATCAGGCGACCACTTAATTCTTGTCCCGGCAGGGCGGCAATAGTAACCAGTGCTTCATCACCTTTATGCGCCCAACTCGCCTGTTGCTCAGGTAGTTCGGCAACGACCCATACATGCGACAGATCAGCTACGGTAAACAACGCATCGGCAGGCTGGACAACTTGACCGACCGTCACCTTGCGCTCAACAATGGTGCCCTGAATACTGGCAGTAATGGGTAAGAATGAATGAATTTTCTTATCTTTAGCCAATTGTGCCAAATCCCTGTCAGACATACCAAACACACGCAACTGATCGGTAGCCGTGCGTAAATCGACATCAGCTTCATTCAAAACACCTTCTCTTTCCTGGAGTTCGGCTGCCGCAATGACATCACTGGCCAGTAACCGTTTGGCTCTATTGACAGCGAGTCTGCGTAGATTCACCTGGGCGCTGGTTTTTAGGTAAGTGGACTGTACCAAGCCAAGTTCAGTGCTATTAATCGTTGCAAGATGCTCACCTTTAGCGACATTCTGACCAAGTTCAACCTGGATCTGGGTAATTCGGCCGGTTACTGTTGCACCCATTCGGGCAACACGTTGTTGATCCAGATCCACTCGTGCCGGCAAGCGCAATGAATCATGTACTTGACCTTCACCAATAGCCATGATTTTAATTTGCTTCATCAAAGTTGGGGAAGCTTTTACCACCGGCAACGAATCGTCAGCGTTACTTGTTGATGAAATCAGCAGCAGGATAAATAATAATGGGGTAAATAAAGTCATGGTTACAAGTTCTCCAGGTCGGTAGCGCGTAAACGGTCCAGATCAATTCGTGCTGCCTGGCGGTCAAATTGGGCGTTGAGATAATCAGTACGAACACTGCGATAAGTGCGTTGGGCATCAAGGTAATCAAGTATGCCACGCTCACCGAAGCGGTAAGCAGCTTCAGCGACTTTTAGCACCGTTTCAGCTTCTTTTAATAAACCGGCATCAAAGGTTTCCACTTGGCGATTGGCTATTCGATAGCGGTTATAAGCATTTTCCAGCTCCCGTATGACGGTAAACTCCTGTTGATTAGCCAAGGCTTCTGATTGCCTTAGTTGTGCAGCGGCTTCGCCAATAGGTCCCTGACGCTGATTCCACAAAGGTAAAGGTATAACAAGATTAACCCGCCACTGCTTAAGACCTGGATCTTGTTCCGCACCGGCTTTTAGGGTTGGTTGCGGATAACGAAGATTTTCTTGAAATTTGACGTTGGCCTCGGCTTTTTTGACTTCTGCACGGACCTGTTGAAGGATAGGTTGTCTGTCCAGCACTTCTTCACGCAAACTTGCCAGCGTCGGCAAGGTCACTAATGGTGCAGGTAAAGCACCAGATGTTTCATATTGGAGCGGTAAACCTGAACCGAACATCATACGTAATGCTGATTTGGCATCATCTACCTGTGTTTCAGCACTTTCCCTCAACTTCAAGGCATTGAGTGATTCTGCTTCAGATTTAACCTGTTCATAACGGGGTGATTCGCCCACTTCCACTTTAAGTTTAATTTTATCGCGTATTTGCGTCAGCAATAATTCGTTGTCTTTACTGATTTGCAGTACTTCCTGACGACGTAAAATTTCATAAAATGCCAAGCGCACCTGACTACGTACGGTTAGCCAGACATGTCGATTGGCCTCATCTGCCGAGGTAATACCGGCTTCAGCAACCATACGCCGAGCCTCTCTTACAAAGGGAAAATCCAGTGGTTGGGAAATAAAAATCTGTTGATTGGAGCCACTAAGCGCCCCCTGGCCAATACCTGTAGACGTGCCTCCACCGACTTCCAGTTCTGGATTTGGATAAGCTCTGGAGGTTACTAATGCTGCCTGTGCCAAGTCTTGACGTGCATTGGCATTGGCAATGGATGGATTATGTTCTTCAAGCAAGCCAAGTACTTGCGGCAAAGTCAGGGTTTCTGCAGACAGGCTACCGTGCCAAAAAGCGCTCAGGGTAAAGATAAGACCAAGATATTGTAAGATGGAAAGGGGAGGATAAAATAATTTTCTGGGTCTTCGCATGATTTTATATTTTAGGTTAAAGATGATGACAGTGTATTACTATCAAGTTAAGCCGGCCTTAAGTAAAAAAGGAACCTGACCACAAGTTTACTGATTAGCCAAAAAATCAGCTATTCCGGACCATCAGTAAGCTTATGGACTTTCTTTTCTATAAAGTAGTAAGCAGTTTTTATACCAAAAAGATCATGCAATTCAGGGTATGCGAGCATTATGATTCTGACGTTTTAATAATGAACGGTCAGACATAAAATACAGTAGCCTTTTTTCATGACCGCAAAAATGGTTTTTTACGGTCATGAAAGCTTTGGTAAAAGTTTGTTTTTGGCCATTATTTACACTTCAGCACGGTCGTTTAATATGACAATGGCTTGGTGTTTTTTAATTTTCTCTTTGCCATGTAACTCAATAACTTCAACAGTAATATCATCATCCGGCGCAGTTTCCAGGAAATCTTCAATCGTTTCCAAAATATCATGATCAATAAATTTGGCATCGCTTGCGTCAATAGTTACTGTGCTTTTCTCGGGAATGCTCAAAATAAATTTTCTTAATAGCGCTTTATTCAGGAAGGAGACATCCTTGTTTAGCGCCAACAAATAATGCGTACCATCTTGAGTCAAGGTAATGGCAGCATGATAATTGGCTTTAATGACAAAAAACAAACCAATAACCATACCGATGGCCATACCTTTTAATAAATCAGTGGTAAGAATGGCAATAACAGTAATGACAAAAGGCAGAAATTGGCTCATACCTTTTCGGTAAAACGCCTTAAATAAAACCGGATTTGCCAGCTTATACCCGGTATGCAACAAGATAGCCGCCAAACAAGCCAAGGGAATGTAGTTTAAGTAGTGTGCCAAAAACATAACGCTAAGCAACAAAAAGACACCATGAGTAAAGCTGGCTATACGAGTTTGACCACCCGCATTAATACTGGCTGCGCTACGAACGATAACCGCTGTTATTGGTAAACCGCCAAGCAAGCCACTAATAATATTACCGACGCCTTGCGCTTTAAGCTCTCTGTTGGTGGGGCCAATACGCTTCAAAGGATCCAGTTTATCGGTCGCTTCAAGGCTTAACAAACTTTCCAAACTGGCGATAATCGCAATAGTTACTGCAACGATATAAACCTTTGGATTACTCAGATGATCCAGATAACTGGCACTTGGCAGTACAAAATTATTAAAAAAATCGATCGCTTTTTCTGAAACCGGTAAGTTAACCAAGTGATCACCCCTAACTGCCCACTGAGGAAAAAACTTTAAGGCAAGTAAATTATAACCAACACCCCAAATGACAGCGATTAATGCTCCAGGAATCAATTTTAATAGTTTTTGTTTTTTAAACCATGCTGTACCCCATAACATCAGCAATAATATCGCGACAACACTAATAATAACCGAACCTGGAGATATTCCATTAAACGCATCAAATAACTCCATAAAACTGGATTCGGCAGTTTCCCTCATATAGCTCTCATCGCCTTCATAACTGGTATGATAGCCGGTTGCATGAGGAATTTGCTTGATAATCAAAATTAAGCCAATGGCTGCCAACATGCCTTCTATAACTGCGGAAGGGAAAAAAGCACCAATAATACCGGCCCTCAGGTAGCCTAAACAGAGCTGCATGATACCGGCTAAAACACAAGCAACCAATACTCCCTGAAAGCCGCCCAAGGTTTCAATGGCATTAAAAACAATAATGGTTAAACCGGCCGCAGGTCCGGAAACAGCAAGTTGTGAGCCACTAAACCAGGCAACAATCAGACCACCGACCAAGCCACTAATTAATCCCGAAAACAAAGGAGCACCTGATGCCAGCGCCACCCCTAAACATAAAGGTAAAGCCACTAAAAACACGACAATTCCGGCAGGAATATCATCCTTTAAATGACGAAAATAATACTGCTTGTGTTTGTGTATCATACTTAATAATCCGGTGAAGTTATGTGTTGCTATTATTATAAACAGTATCGAATCGAAATTAATAATTAATCTATTTATAGCTCCCAATTTATCCAAAGGAAACGTATTAATCAATACCAGCCTTATGCTTTAAAAACCCGGCTTTTAAACTGTATGGTGCTTTATTTGACTATCAGCTTATTGTTTAGACGTTATTCTAGCCCCTCTTCCTTTCACCAACCTTTCACGACAGTTGCACCGGATTTATGAACATTTTATTAATAGAAGACGATGCTGTTTTAGCCGATGGCTTAATTCACACCTTGGCCAATAGCGGTTATGTCGTTACCTGTGCAACGACGGGGACTTATGCTGAACATTTATTACAAGCACAGGGATTTGATTTAATCGTGCTTGACTTAGGCTTGCCTGATGTTGACGGACTGGAATTACTGCGCCGTTTCAGACGATTAAAGGTGCCCTTGCCTATTATCATTTTAACAGCGCGTGATGGTTTCAATGACAGGATCACCGGCATAGAGCAAGGTGCTGACGATTACATGACCAAACCTTTTGAGCTTAGGGAATTGGAAGTGCGGATTAATGCCCTGATTCGGCGCTGTTATGGCGGCTTTAGTAATGATATTGTTATTGGCCGGTTGGTACTGGACACGCATAACCACCAAGTACTGGTAGAGAGACAGCCGATTTTATTATCAGCAAGGGAATATGGTGTATTGGAGATTTTATTGCTGCAAGCCGGAAAAGTTGTTACCAAAGATAGTATTGCCCAACGCTTATCGGTCGATGGTGATGCATTAACCGATAATGCCATTGAAATTTATATTTACCGCCTCCGTAAACGCATAGAACCTTATGGTGGAGTGATTCGCACGGTACGCGGTTTAGGCTATCTATTGGAGAAATCAGCGGATGAATAAAAACAGAAGTCTCAAAACAGAAATGCTGTTCAGGTTGGTTATTCCGCTTATTTTTTTCGTGATAGTTGATGCCACCCTGTCTTATTTCGTGACTCTCAATTATGTCGATGAAGCGTATGATCGATGGCTACTCGATTCTGCCAAATCCTTAACGCAGGAAATTAAAGTACGGGAAGGCAAGGTGGTTATCGAGTTGCCAACCGCTGCTTTGGAAATTTTTAACTGGAACGAGCAAGATAAAACCTATTTTAAAATCACCTCATCAGAGCAGAAAATACTGGCGGGCGATAATCTGGTTCCCGAACCCGAAGATCTAAAAACAGATTGGACGCATCCTGTTTATTTTAACGACGAGATGAACGGGGCATCGGTCAGAGTAGTATCTATGTTAATTCCTCTGGATAAAACGTCAGAAAAGGTTTTTGTCCATGTCGCAGAAACCATGAATAAGCGCCAGACAATGATGATTGATATATTATTATCCGATCTGATTCCGCAAATAATATTAATCTTGTTAACCGGTATTTATCTGTTGAGGGGTTTAAAAAAAGGTTTGGAGCCGCTACGGTTATTGGCTAATCAAATCAGTCAGCGGTCATCTCGCGACCTCAGCCCCATACCGGAAACACATGTTTTTATTGAAGTGCGCACACTGACAGATACCATTAATGATTTATTGGCCGCACACACGTTGGCTATTGCTACCCAGCAGCGTTTTATTGCCAATGCCGCACATCAACTACGTACGCCGCTGGCAGGTTTGAAATTACAGGCTGAACGTGCATTGCGTGAACAGGATTTATCGGCAATGCAGCCGGCACTCAAACAAATCCAAAACAGCGCTGATCGCATGTCCCATTTAACGACACAATTATTGGTTCTTGCCAGATCAGAGCCCATAAATGGTGGCTACGAGTTGCTGCCGGTAGATCTTTGCAAACTGGCTAAAAAAACCTGCATAGATTGGGTGCCTAAGGCCTTACAGCGGAACATGGAATTGAGCTTTGAAAGTACGGAAGATGTGATTTATGTTCAGGGCGATGAAATACTGCTGGGGGAATTATTGACTAATCTTTTGGATAACGCTATTTTTTATGGCTATGATAACGGTAACATTACCGTCAAAATTTGCCGCTATCCGGTTCCGTGTCTGACAGTAGAAGATGATGGCCCCGGCATATCCGACATTGAAATAAACAGGGTTTTTGAGCGCTTTTACCGTGTCCCCGGAAGCCCGGGTAATGGTTGCGGCTTGGGATTGGCTATTGTCAAAGAAATTGCTGATCTGCATAAAGCACGTTTTGAACTGAGTAAATCAAGTATAGACGGTGGAACCCGCACTAATTTACTCTTTGAAAAATCTTAAAATCACTGACAGTCAAAGTACAAAATCATAATAATCCCGGTAGGTCGGGTTAGGCGCTAGCCGTAACCCGACACATAGACTACCGTCTTCCAGGACTGTGGATTCTGGGTTCTCTTCTGGGATTATGGCCTTTGGGTTCCGGCTTGCCTTTTATTACTTCCGGCTCATTTCTTTCCAGCCCGGCAAATTCAAATAACAAATCCAGTTCTTTTTCCGTCAATTCATAAAATGTACAGGCTTTTAAACGTTCCGGTAAAACCACTGGTCCATAGCGAACACGCATTAAGCGACTAACAACAACTTCCTGCGACTCCCATAAGCGCCTGACCAGTCGGTTACGGCCTTCACTGACGATAACGTGATACCATTTATTGGCACCTTCACCACCAAAAAATCGAATGGCATCAAATTTGGCTTTACCATCCTCAAGCTCTACACCTTGCTTGAGTTTTTCCAGCGTTGCCTCTGATACATCACCTAAAATACGGACCGCATATTCACGCTCAACTTCCGTGGAGGGGTGCATTAATTGATTGGCCAGCTCACCATTATTGGTAACCAATAATAATCCCGAGGTGTTAATGTCCAGCCGGCCTACTGAAATCCAGCGAGCGGTAGTCAGTGTGGGCAACTGGGTAAATACCACCGGACGACCTTCAGGATCGCGACGTGTCACCACTTCACCCGTGGGTTTGTGGTAAAGCAGCACCCGCGTAGGTTGTACCGCAAATTTTTCCCAATGAACCACCCGTTCATTGAGCTGCAAATAATCACGCTCTTTTAATCGGTCACCCAGCTTAACAATCTCGCCGTTTAACTTTAACCGGCCTTCAGCTATCCAGCGTTCAATTTCCCGACGTGAACCGACGCCGCCGCGTGCCAGCACTTTTTGAATGCGCTCGCCTGCATCGGGCTGGTTTTTATTAGCTTTTTTTGCTACCTTGATTTCATCCGGCTGTTTTGCTGAACTACCGGCCGGTTTGTAACCCGTTTCTTTCGGCGCATTTCTTTCCTTGTTTTTACGCTGTTGTTTGGGTGACCTTTTTATTGTCTTCGGCGAGTTGCCCGGCTGCTTCGATGAATCGTTGGTTGGTTTCTTGCTTTTCACTCGTTACCTGCATAGGTTGTTGCGTATTATCTATCGACTCATCAAGATGTTGTATATCCTGCAAAGTTGGTAGTTCATTTAATGACGTAATATTAAAATAATCCAGAAATTGTTTGGTCGTGCCATATAAGCCGGGTCGACCCGGCGTTTCTTTATATGCTACTACTCTGACCCACTCACGTTCAAGTAAAGTCTGAATAATACTTGAACTGACACTGACACCGCGTATATCTTCAATATCAGCTCGAGTCACCGGTTGCCGGTAGGCAATAATTGCCAAGGTTTCCAGTAATGCACGTGAATATTTTGGTGGTTTTTCTTCAAATAAACGCGATACCCAGCGGGATAAATCCTGTTTAATTTGAAATCGATAGCCACTAGCTACCTGTTTTAATTCAATGGGCCTGGACTTGTATTCTTCCGTAATAGCCGCTATTGCCGCTTGTATCTCCTGCAGTTCCGGTTGTTCCAGTTCAGGAAAAACGTGTAATACTTGTGTAGCCGTCATCGGACGCTTGGCAACAAACAGAATTGCTTCGACTATACGCTTGGTTTTTACGTTAATGTCAGGTTGTTCAATCACAGATGAAGGTGTGTTCAATATTATTGGTTTTAACGGTTTATGTCGTTTTCTAAACTTGCCAAAGGGACGCAACCTGATTGGCACAGCGAGCCGTTCTTCGACAAAGCCCTTTTGGGCATCGTTGATGGGGAAATCATGATCGGTCACAGCAAAGCCAACAACAGCAGGCTTTACCGATACTTTAGTTTCCCGCTTCGATGGCTTTGTAACCGGCACTTCTAACCCGTATTTCGGTAAAGGGTTCTGACTGAATGATTTCGATAAGTCCTTCTTTGCCAAGTTCGAGGATGGCCAGAAACGAGACAACAACGCCGGGTCGACCTTCTTTTCGGATAAATAATTGCGAGAAAAGGAGACTATCTTGTCCTTTAAGGTTTGCCAAAATGGTTGCCATTCGTTCACGGACAGATAATGCTTCTTTGGTAATTTGATGATGGCTAAGTTGGTCTACTCGTTTAAGAACATCCTGAAATGCCAGTAACATGTCTTTTAACTGAATATCCGGTAATTGCTGCTTAATATCTAATGGCGAAATATCAATATCTACGGCAAATATATCACGCTCAACTCTGGGTAAAAAATCCATCTCTTCAGCGGCGGCCTTAATACATTCATACTCCTGTAATCTGCGAATTAATGTAGCCCGGGGATCGTCTTCGTCATCATCTTGCTCAGACTGTCTGGGCAACAGCATTCTCGACTTTATTTCTGCCAGCAGCGCCGCCATAACCAAATATTCTGCAGCCAGCTCCAGGTTTAATTCACTCATCAGTTGAATATAAGTGATGTATTGTTGGGTGATCTGGGCGACAGGAATATTAACAATATCCAGATTTTGCCTTCTGATTAAATACAGTAATAAATCCAGCGGCCCTTCAAACAAGTCCAGAAACACTTCCAGTGCATCCGGCGGAATATAGAGATCATCCGGTAATTTATTAAAAGGCGCACCGTTAACTATTGCAAACGCTGGTGCCTGATCCATAACGGGAGCAGTTATATTATTGGTCATTTTGTAGTTGCGTGTGACGGGTTACGCTAATCCGACCACATTAACTTCCAAAACAGGATTCCAGAGTAATCCGTGAAAATCATAAGCCAGCAATTGAAAAAAACAATTTCTGGGCGATAAACAGGGGATATTCTAAAAGTGCGTTTAAAACTTTAGTGTAGAGTAGCAAAATTAAAATAATAAACCCGTACCGCTCCAGGCGATTATATTGCCTGGCCCAATAAGTCGGTAAAATACCGGTCAAAATACGACTGCCATCCAGCGGTGGAATCGGTAACAAATTAATCAAGGCCAAAACCAGATTAATGGAAATACCGGCAACGCCTGAATAAATCAACGGGTGTGAGATCGCTTCATTGCCTGCGCCGATAGTAACCCCCAAACGGATTATTAGTGCCCAGAAGACCGCCATCAACAAATTTGAAACAGGCCCGGCCAAAGCCACTATAGCCATATCCTGCAAGGGATTTTTGAAATTTCGCGGATCAACAGGAACCGGTTTTGCCCAACCGAAAATAAAACCGGTACCGGTAATCAGTAACAGTCCTGGAAGGATAATCGTACCAAATAAATCGATATGCTTGATCGGATTTAAGGTTAACCGCCCCAGACTGGAAGCAGTATTATCGCCGTATTTTTTGGCAACCCAACCATGTGCTACTTCATGTACGGTAATCGCAAATATCACCGGCAATACCCAAACCGCTATGCGCTGAATTAATGTTAAATTATCCATCATATTATATATTCTCTATCAATCCAGCATCGGAGCAAGACCCTTGCCCTGCCGGATGATTTCTGCACCGTCATTGGAAAACTCAATCATGGTCGTCTCTCCACCGTCAATAATACCGGCATCAATGATTAAATCCAATTCATTATCAAGCTGGTTTTTGATCTCGTAAGGATCGGTCATAGGCTCGGTTTCTCCCGGCAATATCAAGGTTGCACTGAACAAAGCTTCGCCTAGTTCCTGAAGCAACAATTGCGCAACCGGATGATTGGGGATACGTACACCAATGGTTTTTTTCTTGGGATGTTGAAGTCGGCGCGGCACTTCACGCGTGGCATCCAGAATAAAAGTAAAAGGCCCCGGCGTTAAGATTTTAATTAACCGGTAGGCATCATTACCAATTTTAGTGAATGTTGATACTTGCGTCAGGTCTTTGCACACAAGCGTAAAGTTGTGTTTATCATCCAATTGTCTGATACGCCGTATCCGGTCCAATGCTTGTTTGTCATCCAATTGGCAGGCAAGCGCATACGATGAATCGGTCGGATAAACAATAACGCCACCCTTGCGAATAATTTCCACAGCACGGTGAATCAGTCGCAGTTGCGGATTTTCTGGATGTATTTCAAAAAATTGAGCCATCAGGGATGCTAAAGTGAAATTAAATAGACGCGCATTATACCTTACATCCCCGAATGATCGCGTTTAAAAATACTTGAAAATAGAATTTAAATAAGGATAAAAATTTTTACTTCCATCAGGGCTGAGAGGCTATTTTTTTGAAGCCGCCAAATCATGTCTGACACTTTCTTGCTGCTGAATGTTTTTCGAACCATTCAAATAAATTTTTTCAGCCCAATTGATCGCTTTTTCTCGCGCTTGCTTTAAACGCTTGTCATCTTCTTTTTGGTTACGGCCTTTCATGTACTGATGCAATGTTAACCGGTCTTTTGAAAATCTATAAGCATTAGAAAAACAGGCTAACGCCTTATTGACCTCACCCTTTTTTCCGAATACTTCGCCTAAATTTTCCCATGCTGTTGTTCGCCCTGGAGATAATGTTAAAGCACTGATTATTACTTGTTGGGCCGCATTAAAATCACCTTTTTTTAAATAAGAAAAACCCAAATTATTGATAATTTCAACATCCGACGCATCTAATTTATTAGCTTTTTCAAACAGTTCTACTGCCTTATTAAAATCACCTTCTTTCAGTGCCGCCAAACCTTTAAGGTTAATAACTCTCGCCGCTTTCTTGTTACCTTTTTCCGGTTTAGCTAAATTTTCTATTTGCAGCTTGGTTTCTTGTAGTACTGACTCGTGACTTAAGCCATCAGCATTTAACGCATATTCAAGCATATGCATAACCATTGTTTGCGATGTATCTGCTGAGTAAATATTCTCGGCGTTATCCTGCTGCTCAAGTGTCGCCTGTTTAGGCAGTTCCTGGATTACAGGTAATTTTGGCAGTGTTTCAAGTACTGACTGTTCCGGTATTTTTGATGCCTCTTCTGCGACTGTTTCCATTAACAAAGAATGCGCTGATAAGGATTGTCTGGAGTTAACTACCTGCTTGACTTTAGCCACAGCCGCAACTTTATTTTCGCTTATTTCGACTTTTTCAGATTGGTGATAGTCAGCTCTTTCATGCTTTGTAAAAGCAAATATTCCCAGGCAAATCATCACCACCAAAACGACTATGCCGATACGGCGATTACTATCAATAACCCCAGGATTATTAATTCCACAATACGGGCAAGTTTTAGCGTTGGTTGAAACTTCCTTTTTACATTCTTTGCAGTTATTTAATGCCATGGACCTTACTTCATCAATAATTACAGGCGAATTTTTTAGTCAAACAAACAGCGTATATTATTAGTGTCATAACACCACACTTGTTAGAAAAAAATTAACCTGAAAACCATTCTAAATCGACATATCTTTGGGCGTTAACATGACTTCTCTCAGGTGCTATCAAAAAATCAGTAGTCCCAAGTGACGCAATTTTTTTGTTTATTTACAACGACTGCAAGCTTACAGAAGGTAAGGCAATACAGGCAATCACCCTATGGGTGCGCTAACCCCAAGATACCCACAACGATCAAATACACCGCCACGAAGTAATTTAAAAACCGCGGCATCACTAAAATTAATAGTCCCATTACAATAGCCAGTATGGGTTCAATTGCGACATTCATATTCATGATGGTTTTTCCTTAAAAATTTAAATCAAGGCAACTAGCTTACATCGCTTTGCGTTTCGCTTTTGTTGTCGTTACCTATTCCGGCTACCAACTTTCAGATGAAAAGCTTTAACCAAGAGGCTGTCCAAGAATAGTCTTTAGAGTATTACACATTTTTACATGAAACATGTAACATGGAAACTCTATTTCGTAAAGATCGTGTTTACAAAATAACTTTAAACCAACGAACAAGATTTAATGCCCGCAATCTCGTTTCCTGTAATAATTACCGACAATATACTTATTTTGGTCACTATTGGCAGTTATAATTATCGGGCTTAATAATCTTCAATAAAATATACTTTATACTTGGTCACGCGCATTATCACACCATTTTGACTCTATAATAATGACACATCACTATCCCATCGGTCCGGTTATGCTGGATGTTGAAGGCTTAACCCTGGCGAAGCATGAACAGGAAAAAATAAACCATCCCAATACCGGGGCGGTTATTCTTTTTTCCCGTAATTACCAAAACCCGCAGCAAGTTACCGAACTGATTAACAGTATTCGTGCAGCACGTAAGGGCGACATTCTAATCGCGGTGGATCAGGAAGGCGGGAGGGTTCAGCGGTTTCAAACCGGCTTTACACGGTTGCCGCCTGCATCTTGTTATGCTCAAACCCCTGAACTTGCAGAATCGGCAGGTTGGTTGATGGCAACTGAATTATTGGCAGTGGGTGTTGATTTCAGTTTTGCACCGGTACTGGATATTGATTGCGGAATTAGTCAAATTATCGGCAATCGCTCCTTTTCAACCGACCCGGAACAGGCAACACGCCTTGCAAGTTTGTTTAGAAAAGGCATGAATGCGGCAGGCATGGCAGCGACCGGCAAACATTTCCCCGGACATGGCGCAGTAGCGCTCGACTCGCACCTGACCCTGCCGACAGACGATCGCGACTTGGAAAGTCTTCGTGCAAAAGATTTCCTGCCGTTTAAGCAACTCATAAAAGAAGGCCTGGAAGGCATTATGCCTGCACATGTTGTTTATCCAAACATTGATCCTTATCCCGCCGGCTTTTCAGCTTTCTGGATACAACAGATCTTACGCCAGGAATTAAACTTTAACGGTGCGGTATTTAGTGATGATTTAAGTATGGCGGGTGCGGCATCGGCGGGAGATTTTACTGAACGCGCCAGACTGGCACAACTTGCCGGTTGTGATATGTTGTTAGTCTGTAATAATCCACTTGCGGCTGAACAGGTTCTGGAAGCATTGCCGGTTACACAAGACCCCGTAAGGGAACAACGACTTCAGCGAATGCAAGGCAAACAGAAACCGGCAACATCTGAAAATACTGAAAAATGGCAACAAACTGCTGATCTTATCAACCAACTGATTCAAAAACATGCTTAAAGAAATAAACTACATTAAGACCAATGCCGACTTACTGTTCAACGAACAGGAAGTAGAGGCGGCTCTGGATAAAATGGCTGAACAAATTAATGTCTTGTTGGCTGGCCGTAATCCACTATTACTCTGTGTGATGAATGGCGGCATAGTCGTTGCCGGTAAATTAATTACCCGCTTAACCATCCCTCTCAATATAGATGCAATTAACGCCAGTCGTTATCAAAACCAGACTGCAGGTGGCAGTATCGAATGGATACTGAAACCGGGATCGCCTCTTAAAGACCGGACGATATTAATTATTGATGATATTTTGGATGAAGGTATAACCTTGGCGGCAATCTATCAGTATTGCCTGGAACAGGGCGCGACATCGGTTTACAGCGCGGTGTTAGTGGACAAAATGCTGGATCATGAAAAACCGGTAACCGCTGATTTTGTTGGTCTTAAAGTAGCCGACCGTTACTTGTTCGGTTACGGCATGGATTACAAAGGTTATTTACGTAACGCATCCGGCATTTATGCCTGCAGAGAAATCAAAGAGGACATAATATAATGACCAAGCTTGCAATTATTGGCGGCACAGGGCTAACCCAACTCAGTGACTTAACCATCATCAAACGTGACAAACTCACCACTCCTTATGGTGAGCCTTCAGCTGACTTTATTACCGGTGAAATTGACCAAAAAGAAGTGATATTTTTGGCCAGACATGGTAATCCACACACTATTGCGCCACACAAAATAAATTATCGCGCCAATATCTGGGGACTTAAACATCTGGGCGTTGAACAGATTATTGCCGTTGCCGCAGTAGGCGGCATTACCGAAGCCATGATACCGGCACACATTGCCATTCCCGATCAAATCATCGATTATAGCCATAGCCGCCGGCATACTTTCTTTGAAGATGAAAACTACCCTGTTACGCATATAGACTTTAGCTATCCTTATTGTCAAAAATTGCGCTCGGCTTTAATTATAGCGGCCACAAATGCCGATATTACCATCAGTCCAATAGGCACTTATGGTTGTACCCAAGGTCCTCGCCTGGAAACCGTTGCAGAAATTAAACGTCTTGAAAGAGATGGTTGCGATGTAGTGGGCATGACCGGTATGCCGGAAGCGGCTTTAGCCAGAGAACTTGATATGAGTTATGCTGCTATTTCTGTTGTTGCCAACTGGGCAGCTGGTAAAACTGAAGGTGAAATTACTATGGCAGAAATTGAGCAGCATCTTCATGTCGGTATGGCCAATATGGCAAAATTACTTAAAGTTTTTATCGCCCAAGCGTAAGGTAATTTTCTACAACGGCTCTACGCACCTATAAATTCGCGGATAAATAATTTCAATACTTACAGATACCATCCTTTCAAGGGCATAGATATTTACACCAATCGTTTTAAACGGTGCAAACAGTTACGTCAGTAATATGTCCGATTGCTGTCGTTCGGCTACGACCAGTGATAGACATATTAGGTAACTCGCAATAAATACCAGCCAATCATTGCTTGATTCTGGGAGTACCACCGACTTAATTATTCCTGTAACGCTGTGTAAGAAGCGTGTGGAGACTACTACTGAGAGTTGCCTAAAGGCCGGAGTACAAACCCAGGTTTGCACTCCAAATTATTAAGGTGTCAGATACGATCACTGCCATTAAGTTAAACATATGGAGACTATAAATTGGGGGCTTATTTATTACGAGTTGCCTTACTTTAGACGCTAAAAGACTGTCCGAGAATAGGAATCGTAGCGAGGGAAAGCCATTTTTAGTCAGATTTTTTGGTCATTTGAGGCGAATAGTTGTTCTATTAAACGAAAATGAGCGGGAAATTTTCTATTCTCGGACAGTCTCCTGGCAGAGTTATTCGTGCTAAATCCCAACGACAACTATACTCCGCGCGTTCATGTTTAAGGAATTCATGATCGAGTAATTTTATTCGAGAGTAAGAAGTAAAAACAGGCCCATAGCCGGCTATCTAACTGTTTTTACAACGCCGCTATCCGATAAATGGCCACTCAGAAAACCGGGTTGTGACCGCGCGGAATATATTTGCGTCATAAGGCATCTTTACTGCCTGGTTGCAATATCAGTTGTTGCAGCAGTAGTCGTACATTTTTATAGTCAAGATCGTGGATTAGTTTGCGTAAGCGAATAAACAGCTCAAGCTGTTCCGTGGCCAGATGCGTTTTTAGCGTGTTCAACAACTCTTCGGGAATGAAATCCTGCTCTTGGATCAGTGCGTCAAGTTCGGCAATTGACAGCAGTAGTTCGTCACGATTACCGGCATTGAACGGCAATACGATATCAGGAGGAGACTGCGCTGCGATGACCGACATCGTCTGATTAAAGGCTGCAGTAAAGTGGTTGACAGCAGCCGTTGTGGGTAGCTCTGATTTAAGTTCCGCTTCCAGTATTTCAGCGGCCGCATGCAGTCTCACTGCACCAAAATTGCCGGCCACACCTTTAAGGGTATGTATTTTTTCTTTAGCGATAACCAGTGATCCTGAGGCGATAAGTTCGGCAAGTTCAGCCGGCAGGTTTTGCATGTTGTCCTTGAAGTTAAACAGTAATTGCGTTGCCAGCTCTTGATTATTACCGAGCATTAGTAACAGATTCCTCTGATCGAAATCCGGTAGCGTATCGATAGCCGGCACTGCCACAGCTTCCTCCTCCAAGCTTTCGATTTTGGTGTTATCGGGTTTGATCCACTGTGCCAGCGTTGACAGCAGTTTTACCGGATTGATCGGTTTACTGATGAAATCGTTAATTCCTGAGGCCAGGCACTCCTCCTGTTCCTCTTGGGTTACACCGGCAGACAGTGCAAGCACCGGTAGTGTTACAAAACGTAGCTGGTTGCGTATTTGCCGGGTGGCTTCAAAACCATCCATGACCGGCATGTGCATATCCATTAATACGGCATCAAATTCGCCCTGCTCAAGCAGTAATGTCAGCGCCTCCTGACCATTATTGGCAATCTTGACGCTGATACCCGATAATTCCAAAAATTCACTGACTACTTGCTGATTTAAGTGATTGTCTTCTGCGACCAGGATGCGGCTACCGGTCAGTAATTGACTAAAATCGCTTAATGTCGACGCCAATCTTCCCGTGGGCGACTCCAGTTTATAGGGGCGGGTTAAGGGTAAAACAGCCATGACCAACTCAAAGCTAAAGCAACTGCCGCGTCCCGGCGTACTGTCCAGCGTAAACCGGCTACCCATAAGCTGCAACAGATTATTACTGATCGCCAGGCCAAGGCCTGAGCCCCCAAAACGACGGGTGATAGAATCATCCACTTGACTGAACGGTTTAAACAGCTTTTCCTGATCCTGGCTGGACAGACCGATACCGGTATCCGCTACAGAAAATAATAACCGCGCTTGTGACTGGTCAATTTGTTGCAGCATGATGGTCAGAGTTACGCTGCCGTGAGCGGTAAACTTGATGGCGTTACCGAGCAAATTAATTAATACTTGTTGCAGTCTGGAGGCATCGCCGATTAAGCCCAATGGAACATCACCTGCCAGCACAATAGTGAAAGCCAGATTTTTTTCCTTAGCGGCTGCATCAAACAGATTGTGAAGCGTATCGAGTAGTCCATCAAGGTGAAAGTGTTTGTACTCAATGGCGACACGCCCGACTTCCAGTCTGGACAAGTCCAGAATATCGTTCAGTATTATCAACAGGCTGGTCGATGCACGGTTGATTTTATCCAGATAATCCACTGCTTCAGGCGAGAAGTTTTTATTTAGTGCCAGTTGCGACAGACCAATGATTGCGTTCATGGGCGTGCGAATCTCGTGCGACATATTGGCAAGAAATTGCGATTTTGATTTTGCCAAGGCCTCAGCCCGTTCTTTAGCCAGCACGATAATCGCTTCGTTGTGCTTGCGCTCGGTGATATCTTCTTTCAGTCCCAAATAATGGGTAACGGTGCCATCAGGCTGACGTATCGGCGAAATCCAGGTTAACTCTATGTATTCAACACCAGCCTTGCTTTTGTTGATAAATTCGCCTTGCCAGGCGTCACCCCGGTTTAAAGTACCCCGCATATCGTTATAGACAGCCTCTGGCGTTTTGCCGGATGCGATTATTTTTTGATGCTTGCCGATAAGTTCATCGGCATGATAACCGGAGGTTTTGACAAAGGCCGCGTTGACATATTCAATCGTGCCGTTAAGGTCAGTGATGGTTACCGAATTGGGGCTTTGCTCTACTGCCAGTGACAGCCTTCTAATGGTTTCTTCGGCCTGTTTTTTGACGGTATTATCGATGGCAATCAACAGGTAACCAATGATGATACTACTACTACGTAACGCGGTAATTGAGACCATTGCCGGAAAGCGGCTGCCATTTTTACGGATATACGTTAACTCGTAAATATCTTCAATACCCCGTGAGGCTTTATATCCCAAAGCTTCAAAGCCGGGGGTAATAAAAGCTGACTGTTCTTCGCTTAAAGTCATTGCACGGGTAAGCAATTCCTGGTGATCGGAAAAATCAGCCGGCGTAAGCTGGTTTAGTACTTCATCGGCCTGATAACCGAGCATATTTTCTGCACCCAAGTTAAAAATCTGAATAACGCCTTTGGCATCGGTGGCGATACTTGCAAAAGTGCTACTGTTAACAATTGCATTTTTTAAAATATCGGCTTTATCCAGCGCTTGTTCAACGGCTTTACGCGCCGTGATATCTTCAATTATTTTAATAAGGTAATCCGGCCTGCCTGCTTCAGTACGGATTAATTTTACCGTTAGCTTGCCCCAGAGCAGATGCCCGAGCTTGTGTTGATATTGATTATCCAGCGTAAAACCTGATATTTCACCACTCAGGCATTGCGCAATTTTCTCATTATTGAGCTGGTGATGATCGGGATGCATCAATTGCAGGCAGGGTATGGTGAGCGCCTCGGCATGGCTATACCCCATAAACTCGCAAAAATATTGATTGATTTCCAAACAACCGCCCTGTGGCGATAGATGGGCAATAGCGAACGGTGCATCATTGAACGTGGAATCAAAGCGCCGCTTGCTGGCTTGTAACGCAGCGGTACGTTGTATTACCTGTAACTGAAGCAAACGTCCTTGGCCAGAAGCCATCAACGCGAAGGCACTGACCAGACAGGTCAACAGCAGGCCCGACAGTAATAGTAACCAGGCGCTATCCGATCCGTGTTGGGCGATATAATCAGGTGTGAAGGTGATTTCAAGTCGCCAGATTCGACCACCAATGGCAATCTTGGTCGCACTGAGCAGATCTTTTGGATTATTGAAAAAACTTTTTGTCTTAACTACTCTGGCTGAGGGTTGTGTCTGGTCGTTTACAAACAGTAACTGCTCTGCGGCCGGTGCACTCTGGTCAACCAGTCGATAGGACAGTCCGGCAGCCGGTGAAGCTTTAAGTGTCGCCGCGATAATAGCCTCGATTTTAAAGACGGCAACGAGATAACCGGTCACATGCTGACGACGTTCTTCCAAGGATTGGTGTGCGCGGCCTTGGGCATACACGGGCATAATGGCGAGTACGCCATAGCCCCGACTTTGTTCCTGAACCAACATAATCCGGGCGGTCAGGGTAATCTCCCCGCTAGCCCTTGCTCGCTCAACAGCCTCTCGCCGTATGGCATTAGAGTAGATATCAAACCCCAAGACTTTTTCGTTGCCTTGATAGGGTTCAATGAAGGTGACGGGAACATATTCCGGGCGATTTTCCGCTGTTAAGAGCTGTTGGTTGGCATCTTGTTGGGTAATCTCAAAGTTTGGGTAACCTTCGCTTTTGATGGTTGCCTCGTAGGTATCCCGTTGGGTGCCGGAAATAGCGGCATTCCAGCCCAGCGCATTAATACCAGGTAACTGCTTCAAGGCATCGGTGGTAAAGGTTTTAAATTCTGCCCGGGTAACCGCGTTTGAGGCTTTATAGAAACTACCAAGCGCACGTAGCGCATTGATATTAATAGAAAGTTCGTTTTCCAGCGCTACTTTAAATGCTTGCGCCTCTTGGTCCAACGTCAGCATTAATCGCTGCCGGCTATTTTGATTTTCATAATAAGCGGCACTCAGGGTTAGCATAAACATAACGACTATTGGCAGGGTAATCAGCCATTTCCGGTTACACCACGCTGAATCAGTTTGGCATAGCCAGACTAACGTTAGTGGGGTAAAGAGCATAATGCCTAAGGCATCGCCCAGCCACCAAGTTGCCCAGTTTGCCGGAAAATTGGCTGCCGGTGTGGTGCCGACAGCGACCAACAGGGCCACTGATAGCGTCGAATTAATCAGGGCACTCAGGAGGCCACCAGCCAGCCAGAAGCGAAAAATATCCTTTGCCCGAATCAGTCCGTTGGGATAACCGGCAAAGCGTTTAACCAAATAAGCGCCTGATAGCGCTTGCAGCGTTGCACCGGTACTAATACCTAAGGTTATCAGTGCGGACAGCAAATTTCCTGCAATCGAGCCGGTCATTTCCGGGATCAAGCCGTTAACAATTAACGCACCCAGCATGACACCAGGCCAGACACGGTAGCCATAAACCAACATAGCCGCCAGGGCAACACCGGCTGGCGGCCAAATAGCTGCCGCATAGCCGGGTGGAATTACCGAAAAATAACTGAGTTTACCGGCTATCACGTAAGCGACAGCCAAGCCGATAATGTGCAACAACCCTTGATAAGATTGGCGGGGTGGATGGGTTATAGGCAATGTAGGGCCCGGGTTATCTTTAAGCATGGTTCTGGTGTTCTTTAATTAATAAAATAGACTTCCTTCATGGAAGCCTTAAAGTATCTACGTTGTCATAACTTTGTAGGTCGGGTTAGGCGCTAGCCGTAACCCGACACATTCGCGCAAAATGTCGGATTATACCTTCTGGGGCACAAGCGCTGTCGCTAACCCGACCTACATGACTTGATTGCCGCCATTGGCTGTTGCCGTGGACAACGCGCTGTTTGCCGCCTCATAGAGCTCATCCCAGGACAAATAAGTTGGCATAGCCATTTGCGTGGCTACCCCGACACTAATAGTAACCACTGCCCCGGCTTTTGCTTTGGCATGGGCCAGGCCCATGTTCTGGATACACTCTCGCAAGCCTTCGGCAATTTGCCGGGCAGCGGCCGAATCGGTGTCAGGGAGGATAACCGCAAAGGCATTACCGTCAAGGCGTGCAATAAGATCGCCGGGGTGTTTTTGACTGTTGGCCAACATAGCCGCCAGTTTTTTTAAACAGCTATCTCCGATACCGTGGCCATAATGGTCGTTATAGTGCTTAAAATAATCCACCTCAATTATCGCCAACGAAAGTGATGTTTTATTCCGGCTCGCTTGCTGCCATGCTACTGCGAAAGTTTCATCAAAACAGCGGCGATTGGGAATAAGCGTCAGCGCATCAAGCAACGCCCGCGAGTCGAGTAAATCGGCTTGTTGCTTGATGAGAAGGTGGTTGCGAATACGGGCTTTGACGACCGGAATTACGAAAGGCTTAATGATATAGTCAACCGCTCCCAGATTAAGTCCCTTATCTACATCGGTTTCACGGCTCATGGCGGTGACGAAGATGACGGCGATTTTACGGGTTCGGGCATTTTCTTTCAGGCGTCGGCAGATTTCAAAGCCATCCATATCGGGCATCATGATATCCAGCAAAATCAAGTCCGGCTGCACACGTACAGCCAGATCCAGAGCATCGCTGCCATTATTGGCCACCTTAATCCGGTAATCAGAACGAAGCGCTTCCGCAAGAATCTTGATGTTGTCGGGTATATCATCAACAATGAGTATAATGGGGCGTTGTTGAATATCTCTCATAACGTTTCCTGAGGATTGGATAGTGAAATCAGTTGATGAAGCAAGGTGCGTGCCTCTTTATAACGAAGGTCTCGGATCATCTGGTGTAGACGGCTAAACAGATCAAGCTGCGTAGGGGACAAATGTGTCTTCATGGTGTTTAGCAAGGCTTCGGGAATAAATTCTTGTTCTTGCATAAGTTCGTCAAGCTCAATGGCGCACTGCCTCAGCGTATTCATATCACCCTCAGACCTGAGCCATTGCGCCAGTGCCAGCAGAAGCTGAGTTAAATCAATGGGTTTACTGATAAAATCATTCATACCTGCGGCCAGGCATTGCGCCTGTTCCTCTTCAGTTACGCCAGCGGTCAACGCAATCACCGGTAGTGTTGCCAAACCCGGCAGACTACGTAACCGTTGCGTTGTTTCAAGGCCATCCATAACCGGCATGTGAATGTCCATCAAAATGCCATCAAATTTACTCTGTGCCAATAAATCCAGCGCTTCCTGACCATTGTTGGCAATAGTGACGATGATACCTGAGGGAATTAGCGATTCTCGTACAACCTGTTGAATGAGCAGGTTATCTTCAGCCATCAGAATTCTGGCACCAACCAGTTGTTGATAATAATTCAAGGTCGGACTTACTATTGCAGAAGGTTCGGTAACGCGGTATTGAATGGACGTAGTCGATACGCCCAAAGCCAATTCAAAGCTGAAGGAGCTACCTAGCCCTAGCGTGCTGGTTAGTGAAAATTCGCTGTCCATCAACTGCAACAGATTATTACTGATAGCCAGCCCAAGACCGGTGCCGCCAAAACGACGGGTAATGGAGCCGTCCACCTGATTGAAAGGCTGGAACAGCTTGTCCTGATCCTCGGCAGAGATACCGATACCGGTATCCGACACGCAAAATAACAGGCGGACTTGTGAGAGATCAATTTGCATCAGCGTGATTTTTAGAGTGACTTCGCCCTGCGCGGTAAATTTGATCGCGTTACCCAGCAGATTACTTAATATTTGTTGCAACCTGAGTCGGTCGCCAATCAAGGTGCAGGGGATATTGGATGCAACCTCTATGTTAAAGGTCAGTTGTTTCTGTTTGGCAGCGTCAATAAATAGACTGTAGAGTATATCCAGCAGATCATTAAGAGGGAAAGGTACTGACTCAATGACGAGACGCCCGGCATCCAATTTTGAAAAATCCAGAATATCATTAAGAATATTCATAAGGCTCCTGGAGGCTACGGTAATATTTTTCAGATAATTCTGCGTTTCAGTGGGCAGCGCCTGATTGAGCGCCAATTGGGAAAGTCCCATAATCGCACTCATTGGCGTGCGAATTTCATGCGACATGGTCGCGATAAATTGGGATTTTATGGTTAATAAATATTCGGCTTGCTCTTTATCTGACAAAAGCCTGGCTTCATTTTCTTTATTAAGCAGAATAGTCTCTTGAAGCTGTTTACGTTCTGTATTGTTGGTACCGATCAGCAGGTAACCAATAATGCTGTCTTCGGGATCACGTAGCGCCGTGACAGACACCATCGCAGGAAAGCGACTACCATCTTTACGAATATAAGTCAGCTCATAGATATCCTCAATGCCTCGTGCCGCTTTAAACACCAGGCCATCAAAGCCCGGTTTAATAGGTGTGCCCAGTTCAAGACTTAAAGCAGCCGCACGGGCAATAATTTCCTGTGGATCGGAAATATCAGCCGGCGTAATTTTATTAATTACTTCGGTAGCGCTATAACCGAGCATGTGTTCCGCGCCGACATTAAAGATTTGGATAACACCTTTGGCATCGGTGGCAATACTTGAGAAATTGGCGCTATTAAAAATTGCGTTTTGCAAGGCACCGGCTTTATTTAAGGCCTCTTTTTGCTGATGTAATGCCAATTCTTTAAGCTTGCTAATATCGCTGAAGTTAATACGGATGGTCTGGATATTGCCATCTGCAGACAGACTGAGTACTTTAAGATGCGCATCAAATACGGCATTTTCGTTGCATTGAAGTTGTAATTCAATACTTTCGAGGGCTTCGTATTGAAGCATACTTATCAGCAGACGATGCCAGCGGTCTCGGTCATGAGAGGCAACCAAATCAGCAAAATGCCGGTTCCGCAGTTGGTTACGTTCGATGCCAAAAAGCGCCGTTGCAGTCAGGTTTATTTCTTCAATTCGACCTTCAGCGGACAGCGTTAAATAACCCTCAGGACAAAATTCATAGAGATTTATATAACGGTCTCTGGATTCTTGCAGAGCGATTTGGGCTTGCCGCAAATCTTCGTTCTGTATTTCCAGTTCGATCTTATAGGTCTCCAATTCCTGGAATATAGCCTGTATTTCAGCACGTAACTCAGTAGGGAGTTCCCGGGTTAGCCTTATGGCTAGCAAATCCAGTTTACTGGCTGGTTCCAGTGGCTTATTATTGATGGTCATTATTATCAGTCGTTAACATAGGACGATGGTTGTGAGAAAAATAGGGTATGTCGTAATTTGGTTCATCCGGCCAGGCAAGCAGATATTGTTCGACCCTGCCCCATTCTTCTTCAAAGTCAGGTAACAAGTCACTGAGTATAGTATTGATATCACCGTGACCGTCCTTACCGGCTTTTTCAATTTGCAGACAAAGATCACCCAATCTGAGCGCTCCAACGCTTTGTGCCGAAGTACTTAAGGTATGAGCGGCGTTGCTTGCCGCAATAGCTTGGCCCGTAGTGAGTGCGGTTATTATGTCGGCACTGATTTTCAGCGCACTAACATGGAAAAAACCCAGAAATTTGGCAAGAGTAGCAGGATCGTCACCCACCAGCTCTCTAAGTACACACATATCCCGATCCATAGGTAGGGGCCGTAAGTTATCAGTAAGACTGACGGCTTTTATAGGTAACGATGGTTCAATCAAGGTCATGTCGGGGTTAACGGCGGTCAACTGGTCTTTCTCAACGGCTTCTTGTAAAGGGGCCTTGCCAAGCGCTATTGCCGGAATATCAGCAAGCTTTAGCCAGTGGGCGAGTATTGACAGGAGTTGGACCGGATTAATGGGTTTACTGATGAAATCGTCCATGCCGGCAGCCAGATATTGCCCTCGCTCCTCCTCGGTTACGCCAGCCGTCAGGGCAATAATTGGCAGTGTCGAGAATCCTGGGAGAGCCCGTATTTGGCGGGTTGCTTCAAAGCCATCCATGACAGGCATGTGGATATCCATCAATACGGCATCAAATTCAGCATTCTTCAGTGCCAGTAGAGCCTCTTGACCATCATTGGCAATATTAACGCTGATGCCCGATAAACCAAGAAATTCTTGTATAATTTGCTGATTAAACACATTGTCTTCGACTACCAAAATTCGGCAGCCTGTTAGTTGTTGGCCAAGTTTTTGCAGCACCGAGTCCAAAGATTCCAAAGCATCCGGAACCCCGTCCCGACTGGACAACGATGATATGGCCAGTATCAACTCAAAGCTAAAACAACTACCCTGGTCAAACTCACTGATTAACGATAACTCACCGCCCATAAGTTGTACCAGATCATGGCTAAGTGCCAAGCCAAGACCGGTACCCCCAAAACGCCGGGTGATGGATTCATCTACCTGACTAAAGGGTTGAAACAGCTTGTTTTGATCTGTGGCAGAGATACCAATACCGGTATCCGTGACAGAAAATAATAACCGGGCTTGCGATTGTTGAAGTTGTTGCAAGGTAATGTTAAGGGTAACCGAGCCGCTTGCTGTAAATTTAATCGCATTGCTCAGCAGATTAATCAAGACTTGTTCCAGCCTGAGTTTATCGCCAAGCAAGCTACGAGGAATATCTGTTCCTACCGTTACAGTAAAGCCGAGGCCTTTCTTTTCAGCTGTGCTGATAAACAGGTTGTAGAGATTATCGCGCAGGCTATCAATATCAAAAAGAACCGGATAAATAGCAACACTACCTGCCCCCAACTTGGATAAGTCCAAAATATCATTCAGAATGCCCAGCAGATTGGTAGAGGCAGAGTTGATTTTATCCAGGTAAGCGGTTATTTCAGGTGAATTTGCTTTGGTTAATGCCAGTTGCGAGAAGCCGATAATGGCGGTCATCGGCGTGCGAATCTCATGCGACATATTGGCCAGAAAGTCGGATTTTGCTTGTGCCAGGTGTTCTGCATTATCTTTGGCTTCGCGCAATTCCCGCTCAACTTGCTTACTCTTGGTCATGTCACGCATGATGGTAGAAAGGAACGTGGGCGAGCCGGTTGCACCTTGATGATGGCTTAGTAATAATTGAGAAACCGGTATCTCGTGACCATCGCTGTGCAACAACGTATTTTCACCTTCCCAAAAACCTCGCATGCAGGCGACCGGAACAGCCTCTTCCAATACCCTTCTTGCCGCCTGTTCGGTGTGCAAATCATTGATCTTAAGACCGGAGATAGTTGATTGTTCCGGCAAACCAACCATCTTAAAACCGGCACGATTAATAAAAGTAAGCTGTCCCTGCATATCGGCTATTGAAATAAAATCCTGTGATTCTTCAATGAGTTGCAGAAGTCGGTCGCGTTCATTATCAAGCAGTTTGCGCTCGGTGATGTCGGCAATAAAACCATGCCAGAGGGTACTGCCATCCTTTAGCCGTTCGGGTTGGGAATGACCGGACAGCCAGCGCAAGCCTTTACCAGGCAGATTGACCCGGTATTCCAGTTGCCAGGGTTGCAGGGTGCGAGTAGATTCCTCAATAGAGCTGTTCATCCGGTTGAGGTCATCCGGGTGCATAATATTAAAAATAAAGGCGGTTGCGCTTTCGCGTACCTGTTCAGGGGTGGTTTCGTAAATATCCTTGATACCGTCACTGGCGAAGGGAAAGTTAAGGTTCCCATCAGGAGTAATTTTAAACTGGTAAACCATACCCGGAACATGGGCAAACAGATTGGCCAACAGTTTTTGGTTGTCCTTGAGTTGGGCTTCAAGATATTTGCGCTGTGAAATATCGTGTTGAAAGCCAATAAAATGAATCAATTTACCGTGCCGGTCATAAACCGGGTTAATGGTTAATTCAGTCCAAAACAGGCTACCATCTTTACGGTAGTTGAGAAGTTCACCTTGATAAGGTTGTAAGCTGGAAAGTGCCTCCCGTATCCGTAAAATTTGTTGTGGATCGGTTTTTTCACCCTGCAAAATAGCGCAGGATTTACCCAGCATATCTTCACTCGAATAGCCGGTTATTTTCTCAAAAGCGGGATTAATATAAGTGATTTGTTTGTTTATATCAGTCAGAATAACGCCTCTAGTCAGATTTTTAAGCAGCGTTAAATTATAATAATTGGCATCAGTTAAGCGTTCCTGATCGGTTATATCAATACCCAACACATAAAAGCCCAGTACTTCGTGATTAACAATATGCGGTAAGTAGCTGATTTGAGTGTGTATTTCCAGGCCGGTTTGTGGACATAAAATATGACGATCAAACTTTTGCGGTTCACCATGTATCACCGCATTGATGAAGGGTAAGTTTTCCGCATATAACGTCTCGCCGAGCACTTGGCGAATATGCCAGCCTTTAATTTGTTCCGGTGTTTTATCAAACCAGTGTGTATAAGCAGGGTTACTAAACAGGTTTTTTAATTGTTTGTCCCAATAGCCAATCAAAGCCGGCGTGTTGTTAAGAATAAAATACAGTTTGTCCCGTTCCTGCAAAATCGCTTCGGCGGCTTTGCGCTGGTTAATATCCTCAATCATTGCCATAAAATAATTCGAAGAGCTGTCTTGATGACGAATCAGCTTTACCAAGGTATTCCCCCAGAACTGTTTGCCATCCTGACGTAGGTAGCAACTTTCCAGGGTGAATTCTGAAATTTTACCGGCCAGGCACCAGGTCATTTTCTGGGCAACGATAGCGTGGTCAGCCGGAGGCATTATTGCTTCAAAAGTCAGGGCGACCAGCTCTTCTTTGCAGCAACCCATAAAATCACTGATGCGTTGATTGACTTCCAGAAAAATTCCTTTGGGTGACAAGTTGATAATGCCGATGGGGGCGTTATCAAAAGTCTCATAAAACTGTATATTAAGCATTTTTAGTTCAGTGGCGCTTTGTTTTACGAAGCTATGGAGCAGCTTGTTTTCCAGCTCTGCCGAGGTCTTCTGCTGTAAGGCCAAGGGAACAAGCCTTATCAGATAAATTGCCGTAGCAACGGAGAGCCCGGCGGTGATGACTTTGAGAACGGCATCAAGCCAGTACAATGGTTGCCACAGCAGTACAATCGATAATAAATGTGAGGTGCCACAGGCCAGAATAAAGCCACAGAACATCAGGTAAACCCGGCGAAACTGCAGATCTTTTCTACGCCAGGCAACGTAAGCGAGCACCAGTGGTATGGCATAATAGGACAGTGCAATCAGTGCATCGGCAACAACATAAGACCAGAGAATACTGGGTGTCCACTGGATACAAAAACCATGCGGCATCCAGCCATTTGCGCCGGTAAGATTTAAAATAAATTGTTCGTACATGTCAGTAGATTATTTTTAATTTCAGTGCAACTTTTGAGCTATTAACCTGGATTAGTACCGGTATTATTTGTCAAAAGATTAAGGGTTCTTGTTTGTCTAATGCTACTGTATAGGTTGGTTCATCCGGCCAGGCAAGCAGATATTGTTCCACCCTGCCCCATTCTTCTTCAAAGTCAGGTAACAAGTCATTGAGTATGGCATTGATATCACCGTCACCGGCATTACCGGCTGCTTCAATTTGCAGACAAAGATCAGCCAATCTGAGCGCTCCAACGCTGTGTGCCGAAGTACTTAAGGTATGAGCGGCGTTGCTTGCCGCAATGGCTTGGCCGGTAGTGAGTGCGATTATTATATCGGCACTGATTTTCAGTGCACTAACATGGAAAAAACCCAGAAATTTGGCAAGAGTAGCAGGATCGTCACCCACCAGTTCTTTAAGTACACACATATCCCGATCCATAGGGAGGGGCGTTAAGTTATCAGTAATACTGACGGCTTTTATAGGTAACGATAACTCAGTCAAGATCATGTCGGGGTTAACGGCGGTTAACTGGTCTTTCTCAACGGCTTCTTGTAAAGGGGCCTTCCCAAGCGCCGTTACCGAAATATCAGCAAGCTTTAGCCAGTGCGCGAGTATTGACAGGAGTTGGACCGGATTAATGGGTTTACTGATAAAATCGTCCATGCCGGCAGCCAGATATTGCCCTCGCTCCTCCTCGGTTACGCCAGCCGTCAGAGCAATAATTGGCAGTGTCTGGAGATGCGGGAAACAGCGTATTTGACGAGTTGCTTCAAAGCCATCCATGACCGGCATATGAATATCCATCAACACGGCATCAAATTCAGCATTCTTCAGTGCCAGTAGAGCCTCTTGACCATCATTGGCAATATTAACGCTGATGCCCGATAAACCAAGAAATTCTTGTATAATTTGCTGATTAAACACATTGTCTTCGACTACCAAAATTCGGAAGCCTGTTAGTTGTTGGCCAAGTTTTTGCAACACCGAGTCCAAAGATTCCAAAGCATCCGGAATCCCGTCCTGACTGGACAACGATGATATGGCCAGTATCAACTCAAAGCTAAAACAGCTACCCTGGTCAAACTCACTGATTAACGATAACTCACCGCCCATGAGTTGTACCAGATCATGGCTAAGTGCCAAGCCAAGACCGGTACCCCCAAAACGCCGGGTGATGGATTCATCTATCTGACTGAAAGGTTGAAACAGCTTGTCTTGATCAGTAGCAGAGATACCAATACCGGTGTCCGTGACAGAAAATAATAACCGGGCTTGTGATTGCTGGCGTTGTTGCAAGGTAATGTTAAGGGTAACCGAGCCGCTTGCTGTAAATTTAATCGCATTGCCCACCAAGTTAATCAAGACTTGTTCCAGCCTGAGTCTATCGCCAAGCAAGTAACATGGCACATCGGGTGCAATGTTTAGGGTAAGATTCAGGCCTTTTTGCCTGCTAGTCTCTATAAACAGACTATCGAGAACATCTATCAAGCCGTCAATAGCAAAGTGTGCCAAGTTAATATGGATATTTCCGGCTTCCAGTTTGGATAAATCCAAAATATCGTTAAGGATATTTAGCAAGTTAAGCGAGGTACTGTTAATTTTTTGTAGATAATCTCGTATATCAGCAGGCATGTCTTTAAGTAACGCCAGCTCGGAAAAACCGATAATGCCATTCATTGGCGTGCGAATTTCGTGCGACATGTTGGCAAGAAACTGCGCTTTCGACTTGGCCAGCGTTTCAGCGCGCTGTAGAGTAGCAAGCAGAAGCGCCTCGTTTTGTTTGCGCTCGGTGATATCCATAAAACTGACTACGCAGCCAATAATTTTCTCATTGTTTTTGATAGGATGTGACTGGTATTGTACAGATAAGCTGGTGCCATCTTTACGCCAAAACACCTCTGTATCCATCAACGAACTTGCTTCGCCTTGCAGGGCTTTATAGATAGGACATTGTTGAAGGATATAGGGTGAACCATCAGGATGAGCAAAATGAAATAACTGGTGGTTATTTTTACCCAAAATCTCCTGTTCCGAGTCATATCCCAGGATGTTTAACGCGACGGTATTAATGAAAACACAGTCGCCGTTGATGCCGATTCCGTAGATACCTTCGCCAGTGGCGTTGAGTATCAAGTCCAGACGGATATTGGCCTGATAATTTTTATCTTTTAAAAAATCACTGGCAGCCTTGATCTTCAGGTGGTTCTTTACTCGTGCCAACAATATAGCCGGGCTGATCGGCTTGGTAATATAATCGACAGCGCCCAGCTCAAAACCAAGCTGCTCATCTTCAATATCGGACAGGGCAGTTAAAAATATGACCGGAATATCGGCTGTCTTAACGTCGGCTTTTAGTTGTTCACAAACCTCGAAGCCGGACGGCCCGGGCATCAGAACGTCAAGTAAGATGAGGTCTATGGAGTCATCACTCCCGGCAATATTAAGGCCTTTCGCGCCATTAGTGGCTGTTTTCACCTTGTAATGCTTCTTGAGTAACCCTGATATTAAATTAATAATGTCAGGAGAGTCGTCAATAATCAGAATGACCGGTTTTAAACTTAATTTCATTTGATTTCAGGCATTTTTATAATCAGTTAAAATTTAATGTGGTTAGCAAAATGTCGGGTTATACCCCTTGGGGCACAAGCGCTATTGCTAACCCGACCTACGCAATAGTAATTGCAAAAAGTGTAAACCGAGGCATGAAGGATGCCACTTTTTTATCACAAAAAATACTAATAATCTTTGTAGGTCGGGTTAGGCGATAGCCGTAACCAGACACAGATACTTACGCAATGGTAATTGCAAAAAGTGTAAACCGAGGCATGAAGGATGCCACTTTTTTATTACAAAAAATACTAATAATCTCTGTAGGTCGGGTTAGGCGATAGCCGTAACCCGACACAGATACGTCGATTTATATCAGGCTGGCAACTCTTTCATCAGCTCTAAAGCACTTTCAAAATCATAATTTCCTACAGCAAACTGAAGCTTCTTTAATAATGAGTCAACAGCCGCTTCTTGTGAAGTTTGTAACAATTCTTCCAAGACATCGCCAGCACTGGTATCGTCATCTTCAAGGAAATTTTTCAAGCGTTGAATTAATATCTTAAATGTTTCAGCGGACATGGGTTCAGTAGCCTTTACTAATGGCTGGGCTGTTGGTAGCGATGCCAAGCCGCTAATGACAATATCAAGCTCTATTAACGTTAGTGTTAAATATTTTGAAATAATATCCGGGCTGCTACATTTATAACAAGCGAGCTCAAGTTTACCTGCCGCCACATAAACAGCATGAGCGCCAATGTTTCCTGCCGTACCTTTTAACGTATGAGCGGCACGAGCTTGGGCCGCTGGGTCGGCATCAATAGCCGCCAAACCAAACAGCTCGGCAAAATTGCCTTGTCCATCGCGAAACATCTCAAGTTGACGTTGATAGAGCTTTATGTTGTTCATCGTGGTTGCAAGACCCACTTTCATATTGATGCCCGGTAATTTGTCCGGTAAGGCAAGTATCGCCAGGTTTGTTTCGGCAACGTCAGTTTCTGCTTTGGCTAAATAAACAAAAGGCTTGGACGGTGTAATCCATTTAGCCATCGTTTCGAACATTGTTTGAAAATGCAGCGGTTTGCCAATATGGTCAAACATACCGGCGGCGATTACTTTTTCCTTATCACCTGCCATAGCATTGGCGGTCATGGCAATGATGGGAAGCTCTGCCCAAGCAGGATTTTTACGAATTTCTCGTGTTGCGCTAAAACCATCCATTATCGGCATTTGACAATCCATCAAAACCCCATCAAATTGCTCGCCGGTATACAGAATATCAAGTGCTTCCTGGCCGTTTTCGGCCAATTTTATACGAATGCCGGCTCTCCCCAAAACTTGTATGGCAAGCTCCTGGTTCATTTCATTATCTTCGACCAACAGAATATAAGCTCCGCCAAGCTTGGCAATTATTTGCTCAGAGTGATCGCTGTTGTGATCAAAGAGCATGTCATCCACTCCTGTATAGCCTAATACCTTCACTGTCTTCCTAAGTAAATTGGCGGTAATGACGGGTTTCATTAACACCGCTTGTAAATCAATACCGTGCTCCTTGGCAGAGTCCCGAGCATCATCCCTGCTAAGCGCGGTCACCATAATGATTGCAGGCTGTTTGGACAAGTTTAAGTCAGCTATGCGTTTAATGGTTTCAATCCCGTTCATAACCGGCATTCTCCAATCTATATACAGTAATTGATAGGGAGCGGTCAGTTGGTCTGCGGTCATCAACATGTCAAGTGCTTGCTGACCATTTTCTGCAACATCCACGTTCAGTCCCAGCCCTTGCACCATTGAAGACATAATTTCAAGTGCCATCTGATTATCATCAACAACGAGGGCACGAACCCCTTGAAGTTCCGTTGAAGCCCATAACTGCATTTCACTGGATTGAATCGTGTTGTTAATGCCAAACTGCGCATGAAAATGAAATATTGATCCCTGTTCAGGTACGCTTTCTACCCAAATATGGCCGGTCATGAGTTCAACCAGTTTCTTGGTGATGACAAGTCCCAAGCCGGTGCCGCCATATTTGCGTGTGGTCGATGAGTCTGCCTGGCTAAATGATTGAAACAACTTGTTGCATTGTTCAAAGGTCATGCCTATACCCGAATCTTTTACCCAGAAGTGCAGCGTAATGCCATCAGCATTTTGTGTAACAGGCTCTACCCCGATAACAATTTCACCTTGATCGGTAAATTTGATAGCATTATTGCCAAGATTAACCAAAATCTGTTCAAGTCTTAGCGGATCACCAATAAGATGGGCCGGCAGGTTTTTGGTCTGACTGAATAATAACTCAAGACCCTTTTCTTCGGCATTGATACCTATTAAGTTGACCAAGTTATCCAGTACCTGATCAAGCTGGAAATTGGTCTGTTCCACGGTCATTCTGTCAGCTTCTATCTTGGAGAAATCAAGAATATCATTGATGATACCTAACAAGTTTTCTGCTGCCCGGCTAACACGCGCTATATAGCCACGTTGTTTAGTATTGAGATCGGTTTTCAGGGCAAGGCTGGACATGCCAATAATCGCATTCATGGGCGTACGGATTTCATGGCTCATGTTGGCTAAAAAATCAGCTTTGACTTGCGCAGCTTGCTCGGCAATCACTGTCGCTTTAGCGAGCTCTTTGTTTTTAGCTTGTAGATCTAAAAATAAATCTTCATGAGACTGACGACTGATGATGGCGACAAGCTGATTAAAGTATGCTGTGCTATAGTTCGCGCTATTGAATTGATAAGTTACCAACACGGTAAATCTACCGTTTTCAATGACAATATCTGAAGAAACCCGCCCCATAGTGACAGTATTTAATTGCTCAAGAGAAGGCGTTGATCCTATGGCTGACACACCGTATTGCAAGCGAATACCGCTGATTTCTTCCGGGGCTATCCACACTTCCAGCAAGGGCTTGACTCCGGCTTGTCGAATCCAGCGACAAAGTTCTGAAATCTCTGAGGCCAAACGCGTGGTGGTGATTAAGCCCAGCTTGAGTAAGGTCGCAATTTCACGAACTTTATTACGCGTATCAAAGATTGATCTGTCGGTAGCCAAATTAATTTGACCCAGGTGACCCAGATGACTTATTTGTTCCATTTTAGAACTATGCACGAGGCGTCATCGTAAGTCTTGCCGAGTATATCCACCAGTCGATAGGCGATAGTATTCGCATCTTGAAAGCGTAGCTTGATGGCTTCGTTATTTGCCAATGATTCTGATAAACCATCAGTAAACATAATAGCCATGTCGCCTGGATTGAAGTGTGTGGATTGTTCCATAAAGCTGGGCGAGCGTTGTCCGAGTATGCCATCACGAGAAACACCACGCCATTTTTTATCGTTAAATACCACAAGGCTGGTATTGCCTATACTCGCACAATAGACCGTCTGTTTATTGGCATCAAAAAAGGCTAAACCAATTGCAGCACCTATTGTGCCTTTTGCGAGCTCATAAAGTTTGCTCATTATGTCGACCAAGTTGCGTGAGGCAATTTTTTTTAAGGCGGCAACAAGCACCAACGCCATTTTATGTGCATCCGGGCCGTGGCCGGTAGCATCAATGATGGCCAGAAAATAACCATCCTCTAAAGGTAAAGCCAGTACTTGATCACCAGAGACGATTTGTCCCGGATAGGCGCGTATACACTTACCAATTTCAAAGTTGATAGTGACTGGAGGTTCGACCAAACTGGCATTTCTAAATGTGGCAAGTCTTTCTGAAATTGAACAATAGCTGGCCGTTGTGAGTGATAAAACTTGCTGATCAGCATCAATTTTTATGTTTTTTCTTGCAAATACACAGGTGCCATAACCGGCAGTGGAATATATTTCAAAATCATCGGCAATGCGCTTGACACCCGATAAACCCAAGCCGAGGGTGCCACCTGAACTAAAATGCTCCTGCATGGCTTGCTTTACATTAACGATGCCCGGACCGTTATCCATTGCAACCACGTCAATTTCAACATTGCCAGGCCATTCGTAAGAACGTAAATCTATATAACCTGATTTTGCATATTTGATAATATTACTCGCCAATTCGGAAACGATAGTGGCAATAAAGGATTTGTCGACGGCACTGGCTCCAAGCAAGGGTTGCCAGTTTAGTGTTTGGGTAATGGCAATTCTTAGGTCTAGGTTCTGTTGACGTTTCACCTCAGCCATAAAAGCACCGAGGAAAATGACAGCATCCCCATGTAATTAATAGCTTTTTTCTCATATCGTGTAGCAATTCTGCGATAGTGCTTGAGCTTACCGAA
>NZ_JAOEGU010000016.1 GCF_025583945.1 Methylobacter psychrophilus | reverse complement strand
CTGGATCGGTATTCAACCAGCACCGGCCCTTGGTTCCCATCTGAATCAACATTCAATCAGCACGGGCCATTGGTTCCCTTCTGAATCAACATTCAATCAGCACCGGCCCTTGGTTCCCGTCTGGATCGGTATTCAACCAGCACAAGCCATTGGTTCCCGTCTGGATCGGTATTCAACCAGCACAAGCCATTGGTTCCCATCTGGATCAACATTCAGGCAGAGCACCGGCCTTTGGTTACTAACCGAATCAAGATGCCCGTTACCGCTAATTGATTACATTCCAGAATATTAATACCTGGCATTAACAACCAATTGGATCAGAACTCCACAGCCCGACTTTACCGGCCATTAGGCTTCCATCTGAATCAACATTCAACCAGCACAAGTCATTGGTTCCCGTCTGTATCGGTATTCAACCAGCACAAGCCATTGGTTCCCGTCTGTATCGGTATTCAACCAGCACAAGCCATTGGTTCCCGTCTGTATCGGTATTCAACCAGCACAAGCCATTGGTTCCCGTCTGTATCGGTATTCAACCAGCACAAGCCATTGGTTCCCGTCTGGATCGGTATTCAACCAGCACCGGCCCTTGGTTCCCATCTGAATCAACATTCAATCAGCACCGGCCCTTGGTTCCCGTCTGGATCAGTATTCAGGCAGAGCACCAGCCCTTGGTTACTAACTGAATCAAGATGCCCGTTACCGCTAATTGATTACATTCCAGAATATTAATACCTGGCATTAACAACCAATTGGATCAGAACTCCACAGCCCGACTTTACCGGCCATTAGGCTTCCATCTGAATCAACATTCAATCAGCACAAGCCCTTGGTTCCCGTCTGGATCGGTATTCAACCAGCACCGGCCCTTGGTTCCCATCTGAATCAACATTCAATCAGCACGGGCCATTGGTTCCCTTCTGAATCAACATTCAATCAGCACCGGCCCTTGGTTCCCGTCTGGATCAGTATTCAGGCAGAGCACCAGCCTTTGATTACATTCCAGAATATTAATACCTGGCATTAACAACCAACTAGATCAGGATGCACACAGAGCACAATTACCCTGCTACTCATGGCGCAATAAAGAAAGGTACGGGTATTTATTTTTAGTTGCTACCAATTCAAGATAGCACCAGCTTAACCCATCACTTAATCCCAACTGATGAGAGTATAAATCAACCCAATGAACGAATAATCCAAGGCCGACAATGTATGTTTTTTATGTTATATTATGTGCAACCTTGATTGTGTGGCGGTATTTTTGGCGGTATATTTCAAAAAAACAAACCACAAAGTCTTTAAAATCAACCCATACGGGGCAACGTTGTATAGAGCCTCGGGCACCACACACATTACACAGATAGAGATCGCGAACCTGCGTTACCAATAACGTCCACTATCCCGCCACTATCAATATACGCCAGTAGCTTTTAGAAACATTTGCAATATAAGTTGCATATTGTTGATAAGTCGCGTTATTGGCCAGAAAGTCATTTTTTATACAGTGCTGCAAGATACCAATCAATAGCAGCCATCAATTGAGACACAATACATGCCATTTTCAAAACTCGGTTTATCAGATCCACTTTTACGTGCTATTGCTGATGCCGGTTACTCTACTCCATCTCCTATTCAATTACAGGCCATTCCCGCGGTATTAAACGGTCATGATCTGCTGGCTGCCGCACAAACAGGTACCGGTAAAACTGCCGGCTTTGCGTTGCCGATCTTACATCGCTTATCTCAACATGCTTACGGTGCCAACCGTCCGATCAGAGTATTAATATTAACGCCAACTCGTGAACTTGCCGCGCAAGTCGGTGAATCAGTCAATAAATATGGTGTACATTTACATCCACGATTAAAAACTGAAGTGGTATTTGGTGGGGTAAAAATTAATCCACAGATGATGCGTTTAAGAGGTGGGGTTGATGTACTGGTAGCTACTCCGGGTCGTTTATTGGATTTGGTTAATCAAAATGCAGTCAAGCTGGATAAGGTAGAAACACTGGTTCTGGATGAAGCAGATCGAATGCTGGATATGGGCTTTATTCGTGATATTCGTAAACTAATTGCCTTACTGCCTAAAAAACGTCAAAACCTGTTGTTTTCAGCAACTTTTTCTGAAGATATACGTAAGCTTACAACGGGCTTACTGGTTAATCCGATAAAAATTGAAGTGGCGGCTCGTAATACCGCAGCAGAAACAGTTGAGCAAATTGCTTATCTTTGTAATAAAGCCAACAAAACCGAACTGCTTTGTCATTTGATAAAAACCAATGACTGGCAACAAGTTTTGGTATTTACCAGTACCAAGCATGGTGCCAACCGACTGACTGATAAACTCAACAAAATTGATATAAAAGCGGCTGCCATTCATGGTAATAAAAGCCAGGGTGCAAGAACCAGTGCCTTGTCAGGGTTTAAAGCCGGCGAGATCAGAGTGTTGGTTGCTACTGATGTGGCTGCACGAGGCATTGATATCGCGTTACTTCCGCATGTTGTCAATTTTGAATTGCCACGCGCTCCTGCCGATTATGTGCATAGAATTGGTCGTACTGGCAGGGCAGGTATAGAAGGGCAAGCGATATCGCTGGTATCGCATGATGAGCGTGATGCTTTACGCATGGTTGAAAAATTGATTGGTGCGCCGATTAAACGTGAGCAGATTGTCGGTTTTGAACCGGCTGATGTTGCACCACCTATGCCGCCTGAGCCTCCACGCGCACCTCGGCCACCCAGAAACTCAAATCAGGCGCGTAAACCTTCGGGTAATTCAAACAATAGACCCCGCTCAAGAAGCAGCGTTTAAGCCAAAATGCTTATTCACCCTAAAAGCTGATTATTTAGGATAAACGAGATTAGCGCACAAGAAATGGCCAGTCTTGCCTTGCAAATTAAGCAATGGGGGCAAGAACTGGGCTTTCAGCAAGTTGGTATCACTGATACTGATTTATCGGCTGCGGAAGGTCATCTGGACAACTGGCTGGCAAACAACTTCCATGGCGAAATGGATTATATGCAGCGACATGGCCTTAAACGTAGTCGACCTGCTTTATTACATGAGGGTACCGTCAGAGTTATTTCTGTGCGAATGGACTATCAGTCAGAGTCAACTGCCGCCATGAACCAGTCTCTGGCTGATCCGACGTCAGCTTATATTTCACGCTATGCCTTAGGCCGTGATTATCACAAAATGATGCGCAACCGCTTGCAAAAGTTGGCTGATAAAATACAGGTCGAAGTATCTTTGTTTTCACAAAAACCAGTATTTAATTCAGGCATGCGTGCTTTTGTTGATAGTGCACCTGTCCTGGAAAAAGCGTTGGCTGAAAAAGCGGGTTTAGGCTGGATCGGCAAACATTCTAACGTAATTAATCGTAAAGCCGGGTCGTGGTTCTTTTTAGGCGAAATTTTTATTGATTTACCCTTGCCAATAGATAATCCTGCCAGTGCTCATTGCGGTGTCTGTACTGCCTGTCTTGATATTTGTCCAACTCAGGCAATAGTTGCACCTTATCAAGTTGATGCCCGACGTTGTGTTTCTTATTTAACCATTGAGTTACACGGCTCAATTCCTGAAGAATTAAGACCATTAATAGGCAACCGTATTTATGGTTGTGATGACTGCCAGATTATTTGTCCGTGGAATCGCTTTGCCAAGATAACCGCTGAAGCTGAATTTAATCCGCGTCAACAACTTAATACCCAACAATTATTGGATGTTTTTGCTTGGAGTGAGGAAACGTTTTTAACAAAAACAGAAGGCTCAGCGATACGCCGTATTGGTCATAATCGCTGGCTGAGAAATATTGCTGTCGCTTTGGGTAATGCACCAGCATCACCACGTATTATTGAGGCCTTAACGCTTGTGCTTACACATGATTCTGAGATGGTCAGAGAGCATGTGCAATGGGCATTAGATCAACAGGCATCGTAAACCCAATTTGCCATTTAACATCGTGTAAATCTTTGGGCGGAGCATCATCCGCCCAAAGAGTTGTTCAATTTTCTTTATAAAATCGATAACTTGTTTTTTAATGTGCAGTATCGTGATGCCATTTTGGCATTAAAATAATGCTGTTAGGATTAAGTCCCTGCTTTTTAAAGGTATCGATGCTGGCGATTTTTTCAAAAGTTGCCATATCAATTACCGTCAAAGAACCGTCATTCATGTCGGGAAGATCCAGAAAATTATTCTCCACAATCGCATAGTGTTCATCCGGTGAAAATACAACATGGTGAGCACCCGCAGCAGTCGGTATAGACTTTAATAATGTGGGTTTTAACACCGATTGACTGATATCAAAGACGTTAAGATAACCAGGCTTGGCTGTGGTGATATACATCCGATCATGCTTGTGGTTGAAGTAAATCTCCAGGGGTACGCTTTGCGTTAACGGATTAAATTCGTAAGCTTGCTCAAAATCAAAGGCTTTATTGGCGGCATTCCACTGTCCCGTCCAAATAGTTCCACCAAACATCGTTGTGATATAAGCCAATGGTGGATTTGCTTCCGGCAGAAAAACGGCCTCTACCGTAGCGACACCCGAAGGTGATGGCTTGTCTGATAGTTTGTGGGTAGATAATACGTTACCGCTACTGGCTTCGATGACGGTAACCGTTTCGCCGGGATCACCCAAGTCGGATGGGCGTATAGTACTGGTGACCATGATACGATCAATATTTTCTTGCAGGCCGATACCGTGCGGATAACGAATATGAGTGGTTTTTGATTCAGCAGCGATGACCTTAATCGGTTGGTCAGATTGGGCATTACCGACAATGACATTGCTGGTGCCCATACAAGTCAGGTGCCAAGTTTTGTTATCATCAGAGAATACCATGTCTTCACTTACCTTGCATTCAGGTATATCAATTTTTTCGATGTGATAGGGTACATGCTTCATATTCATAACATGAAGGGCACCATTTCCTAAAGAAGTAATATAGGCTTTGCTAAGGTCTTTGTTATAAAAAATATGATGTGCAACCAAATCGTCTGGTAACGGTATATTATTTAAAATTTTTCCGAAATTTTTAGACTTCGGATCAACATCTATAATTGCTATTCCCTCACGTCTTGGGGTTTGCGGCTTACTTTCGTAATTAACCATCGCTAATATTTCTGTCTGTCCTGTTACTGGAATGAGCGCTAAAAAAGCCATCCCGATCAGTATGGATTTTGTTTTTTTCATGGTGTTGATCCTCATTTTTTTGAAAATAGTGCTAATAATTTAATAAGTTATTATCGTTTTTTAGTATTATTAGGTGCTTGTTTGACTGGTTTATTAATCAGGTAAATTTCTGTGGTTTTGAGATAAATCAGAGCTTTAACGACCTATGTACGCTTGGCTAAAATAATGTGTTTTGGCAAGTGATACTTTTTTAAAATAAAGCGACCGGTCATCTCATTTTTTATAATACCATTAACATTTACAAAAATCACTAAATAAATCGGGGCAATATTTTTATCGATTTGGTAGTGCAGTGACACCTTTCGGCACTGTAAATCCTTAGTACTAAAAGAGTGGTTTTAGTGGTCTGCTCGCGGCAAGTGAAGGTTAAGGCGTTTGTCGTGAGAATGCTTGATAAAGCCGCCACATAGCACAGTTAAGTAAAGCTATTTTTTGTAGGCAGTAGGATATGTTCGCGGCGATACCGCAACTATGATTCCGGGTGTGGTCGATATAGCGCTTATGTATCGCTGATTCTGAAAAGTTTAAAGTAATTTGTGACTCATTCAAGTTTCATTATTTTGATGTAACAGGGATTGTAATGTTTTATGCGCTTTTTCAAACTCAAATCCCTTGATTTGCCGGGCAAGTTCTTCGTAGGCTAACCCTAAGGTAGAGCGTAGTGACTCCGTGTAATTTTCAAATAACGGGATAGCAGCAGTGTCGCTTTCTGCCAGCAGGGAATTTAGTTTTTTCAGTGCTATTCTTAGGGTTGCTTGCTCCGGATATACAGCGTTTCCGTGAATGGGAGTAAATGACAGGGCAGAGCTAATAGCCTTGAGTTCAAGATTAATGGTATCCATTTCAAGGTGAATATCGTCATTATGAAGCGTTTTATACTCAATGTCCCCCAGCTTGCCTTCCAGATGAGCCACTATTTTTGCCAGATGATCAATCCCCAGAGTGGCAGCCGAGCCCTTGAGCGAGTGAACCAAGTGTTTGGCTTCCTTGTAGTTACCATTATCCAGGCTCGTGGCCAACAATATCATGTCATTGGCATGTAGTTCTATAAACAGCGCCAGTAATTCCAGGTATCTTTCGGCATTACCTCCCAGTATTGATTGACAATAAGGTATGTTAATGCCGGGTATCTTTGCCATCTGCGCCAGGGCAATATCATTACTTTTTTCCTGTGCTTGCGCTACTGCTGCATCAGTCGTTGTTCCGGAGGAAACTATGTTGGTAAGCGCTTTGGTATGTTTTATAATGGCCCCGTTATGTGCATTTTTCATTTTTGGAGGTAGCCATTTTAACAGGGTTGTATAGAGTATTTCAGGATCTATCGGCTTGGTGATAAAGCCATTCATGCCAACTTCTGTGCAAGTACGGCGACTCTCGGCAAAGGCGTTGGCAGTTAACGCTATAATGGGTATTGTCTTCCATCCTGGTAAAGCACGGATGGCCAAGGTCGCATCGATACCATCCATATTGGGCATTTGCATGTCCATCAGGATTAAATCATAGCTATTGGCTTGCGCTTTTTTAATGGCTTCCAGACCATCTGGCACTGATTCGACGACCATACCTGCGCTACGTAGCAGCGCCACAATAATTTCACGATTGACGTCATTGTCTTCCGCCAATAGCAGTCTTGCACCTTTGTGTTTTAGTTTTAACTGGGTCTCGGCCTCTCCCGGCTTCATAATCCTGAATGCGGTTGGTATGATGCGTTGGCTACGTTGTAGGCGTGTAGTAAACCAGAAGGTACTGCCGATATTTGGGGTGCTATCAACCCCAACTTCTCCTCCCATCAGTTCTACCAAGCGTTTGGTGATAGCTAGTCCAAGGCCGGTACCGCCATATTTATCTGTACTGGAAGTACTAACCTGTTCAAAGGGTTGAAACAGTCGAGGTATATTTTCGGGTGAAATGCCAATACCTGTGTCGGTAACCTCAAAGCGTACCAAGAGCTTGTCACCGTTTTCTTCCAGTAGCTTCGATCGAAGTGTAATCAAGCCTTTGTCGGTAAATTTAACAGAATTGCCAGCATAGTTAAGCAACGCTTGGCGTAGTCTTATTGGATCGCCCCGCAACCATAAGGGAACGTCACCACTATCGATCTGGATAGGGAGAAGTCCTTTATTTTTTGCCGATTCGTCAATAATTGATCTGACATTATCGAGAATATCGGCAAGCCGGAAGTCGGTATTTTCCAGTTCCAGTTTACCCGCCTCGATTTTTGATATGTCGAGAATATCGTTGATAATAGACAGTAGATGATGCGCTGCAGTATCGATTTTACTAAGCTTTTCGGCCTGTTCCGGTATTAGCTTGGTACGGCGTAGCAGATAAGTGAGGCTAATGATGGCCGTCATCGGAGTGCGAATTTCGTGACTTATATTGGTTAGAAAGGTACTTTTGGCGCGATTGGCAGTTTCGGCGGCTTCTTTGGCTTTTGCCAGTTCAGCGGTTCGGGAGAGTACCAGTTGTTCGAGGTGATGGCGATGTTGGTCAAGTTCAACTTCATTTTTCTTGCGCTCGGTAATATCGCTTAGCACAATGCGGCAGAAGTCCTTGTTCTTCGTTTCTTGCGTGCCGGCTTCTGCCAGTTGCGCCCAAATTTGTGTGCCATCATGTTTAACCATTCGTAACTCGCAGGACTGTGGTTCACCCGTTTGAGAGAGCCGTTTACGTTGTAGATAAAAAATGTCCTGATCCGCTTTGAAGATAAAGCGGGCGATCGGCTGGCGAGTCAACATGCGTCTATCCAGGCCCAGAATGGTAGCAGCTTTGAGGTTGGCTTCCAGGATCAGGCCTTGTTCATCAAGCGTGCAATAGCCTACCGGAGCCAAGTCATAGAGATCAAAATAGCGAGCTCTTGCATCGTCCATCAATAGTTGTGCCTGGCGCAGTTCTTCATTTTGCATTTCCAGCTCAATCTGATGTACACACAGTTCGTGTAGCATCTTGCGGATGGCTTCCGGCGACAGGTCGTCAAGGACATCCAGAGATGCAGTCGGCTTTTCCTGTAAAACCAATGCTTCAGCCTGTTGGCGTAAAGTCGACACGAGGGCTGGTGTAGGCATGTTGCCTACCTTGTTATCATTATTAGGCATTAGCTGCCTCTATCAGTCGAGCTGTTGTGGCAATGGCATACACTTCCCCTGCATCATTTAGCAAAGCCGTAGCGATTATCCAGACATTCACGGTAGTACCTGTCTTGGTAACACGTTGTGTATAGTATGGCTCCAAGGTTTTGGTGGCGCTAATTTGATTATCTATGGTTAATGCCTGTTCTTGTAGCCCTTTGGGAATTATATCGCGAACGTTCATTTTTAGCGCCTCAGCTTCACTCCAGCCATACAATTTTACGGCTCCTGGGTTCCAGGCCATAATATGGCCTTTTAGATCCTGCACGGTGATGGCATCGGTTGCATCGTGCACTACTATTGCCAGGCGACGCAGTGCTTCTCGCGCCTCCATAATCTCGGTTATATCGACAAAGGTAATTACCACGCCTTCAATAATATTATCGAGAGTGCGATAAGGCTGGATGCGCATGGCAAACCGCTTGTTATCGGTTGTCTGTACATCGACTTCTTTAGGAATCAAAGTATTTAGAACGCCATTAGCATCCTCCATGAGGCGGTCGTAACCAACCAAATTGAGAGCCAGGTGGCTTACCGGTCGACCTACGTCGTTTACGATCAGGTTCATGATTTTGCAGGCAGTTGGGGTAAAACGCAAAATACGCAGTTGCAGGTCTAAAAAAATGGTGGCAATGCCGGTGCCAGCGAGCAGATTGTTCATATCGTTATTGGCTCGTGACAAATCTATCAGCTTGGTTTGTAACTCGGCATTGACGGTAGCAAGTTCTTCATTAACTGACTGCAATTCTTCTTTGGAGGTTTCCAGTTCCTCGTTGGTAGATTGCAGTTCTTCGTTAATTGATTGCATTTCTTCATTTGAGCACTTTAATTCTTCGTTGGAGGTTTCCAATTCCTCGTGAAAGGCTTGCATATACTCGTCTTTTTGTCGTAATTGCTGCTTTAGCGCTTTGATGCGCCCATCTGCGTCTATTTCAGTACCCGGTGTGCCTACATCGGTGATTGTTTCAGTGCCCTTTATGCTCAGCGTTTCCTGCGCTTCTTCCAGCGTAACCAGATACAGGGAAGATGGCGGCGTTGTTGTCGGACTTATGGTTACCGGATGTATGGTTAAGTTAACCAGAGTAAAGTGACCGTTGGTTTTAACGCGCAGGCCGGGACAGTATACGCTCTCTGATAATCTTACCGCTTTGTGCAGGCTGGTGGTCAGGTCTAGCCTTAGCCCTTCACGGGCCATTTTTAGCATATTATTAATACCGGACTCGCCGGGAGTCGGCTCCAGATACCTGCCGGTGCGACCATGTAAATAGAGAATATCACCCTGATTATTCACGAGGGCGCTGGCTGGCGCGATTTTTTGTAACAGTGTTTGTTCTGTCAGTTCCCGTAATGACAGTTTTACGGTGTTGTCTGTTTTCCCGGGCGCTCGCAGCATTGGTAGTTCAAGTGTCGTCAGTGGCTGCATAAAATTTCCGGGGCGTTTGTTTTGTTGGTTATAAGCATACTCTTTACGCTTGTACAGCTTGGCCTTGCGGTCGAGTACGATAAATACATCATCAAATTCACCTACACTCTCGGAGCTGCCCAAAAATAGGGTGCCGCCAGGGTTGAGCGCGTAGTGAAATAGCGGAATAAGCTTTTTTTGCAACTCTGCAGTCAGATAAATCAGCAGGTTGCGGCAACTGATAAGGTCAAGTTTGGAGAAGGGGGGATCTTTAATGACGTTGTGTTCAGAAAAGACCAACATATCGCGGATGTTTTTATGAATCCGGTAGCCGCCGCCGTCAGGCTCAGCCGTAAAAAATCGCGCCAGACGGTTCGGTGAAATATCAAAGGCGATACTGGCGGGGTACAGGCCGGCGCGAGCGGTAGTAATTGCCTGGCGGTCAATGTCGGTAGCGAAAATTTGTACTTTGTAACTTTGCTGGATCTGTTCCAGATATTCTTGTACAACAATGGCGATAGAATAGGCTTCTTCGCCGGTAGAGCATCCGGTAGACCAGATACGAATCATCGTAGTTATGGGTTTGTCGACAAAAAGTGTCGGGATGATTTTTTTTTCAAGTGCTACAAAGGCATCCGGATCGCGGAAAAAATTGGTCACGCCGATTAACAGGTCGGCAAATAGCGCGTTGACTTCGGCGGGATTTTGTTGCAAAAATTGAAGGTATAAGTCAATGTTATCTATTTGTTGTACCGCCATTCGTCGTTCAATCCGGCGATAGATTGTTTTGGGTTTGTAGAGGGAAAAATCATGGCCGGTTTGGCCTCGCAACAGCACGAAAATCTTGTTTAAAATTGTCTCACGGGGTACTAAAGGTGTGCTGATTAACTCGGGGCGATTGATAAAGGCGTGCTTGACATAGTTGATGAGCTGGGCAGGCATCTCGGCTGGCGGCATTACGTAATCGACCAGGCCGGTAGCAATAATGCTGCACGGCATACCATTGAATTCAGTAGATTCTGTATTCTGCGCCATAACGATGCCACCTTCGGCCTTAATGGCTCTTGCGCCCGATGTGCCATCGCTACCGGTACCGGAAAGTATAATGCCAATGGCACGCTCATGCTGATCTTGGGCGAGTGAGCGAAAGAAAAAGTCAATAGGTAGGCGCTGGCCGCGTGGTGCAAAAGGCATCAGTAATTGTAGTGTACCGTTCAGTAGTGCCATATCGCGATTGGGTGGAATTATATAGGCACAGTTGGGTTGCACCTGCATGCCGTTCTCAACTTCATAGACCTTCATGCGTGTATAGCGCTGGATGAGATCAGTGAGAATGCTGCTATGGTCCGGAGCCAAATGTTGTACCAAAACAAAAGCCATGTCAGGGTCGGTGTCGGTAGGCATTCCGGAGAAAAATGCCTCAAAAGCTGCCAGTCCGCCAGCCGAGGCACCGATGCCGACGATCGGAAAAACGGTAACCGGCTTGTCAGTCGTTTTTTGCGGATTATGGTTTTTTGGGTTTATAGCTTGTCCGTCACTTGTTTTGACGTCGCCTGAAGCTTTCGTGGTATTTTTTTTGTTTTCCTTATGAGTCGTCATGACAATTTCCTTGTTTGAATGGTTTGGTCAGGGATTGCTGTGTGGAGTTTAAGTTTGCCATAAAGGTTAAGATAACGCTCGGCGATGGCGACGAAATCGTCAAATCCGTCCAGAAAAGCATCGGTCATGTCTGGATCGAAGTGCTTGCCGCGGCCGGCAGCAATAATATCGCGGGCTTGAGTGTAGGACATTGCCGGCTTATAAGTACGGGCTGAAATTAGTGCATCAAAAACGTCGGCAATTGCCATCAGACGAGCAGAAACAGGAATGTCATCTTTTGCCAGTCCGTCAGGATAGCCGCTACCATCCCATTTTTCGTGGTGCCAGTGGGCGATTTCTTTGGCCAAAGTAAGAAATGCCAAGTGTATATCAATATCCTGTTCGGCCTGCTCGATGGCATCGCTACCTAACTTGGCGTGGGTTTGCATGATGGCCCATTCATCGGAGTCAAGTTTGCCGGGTTTGTGCAGAATATGATCGGGAATGCCAACTTTACCAATATCGTGCAATGGCGCAGATCGGGATAACAGATTAATATAGTTATCAGTAAGCGTAGCAGCAAAGCGGGGATGTAGGGTTAAGCCATTGGCCAGTCGCTGGACATAACCTTGGGTGCGTAAAATATGATTGCCGGTTTCCAGATCACGAGTTTCGGCCAGACGTGCCAGCGCCTGAATACTGACCCGCTGGGTAAAATCGTTTTCGGTCATGCGCTTGGTAACTTCGGCTTCAAGGGTGGCGTTTTGGTCTTTCATCCAGTCACGTGCCAATTTGGCTTCAAGCTGGGTATGCACTCGGGCCAGTACTACAGCCGGTATGATGGGTTTAGTTATATAATCGGCAGCGCCAAGTTGCAGTCCGCGTTCTTCATCACCTATATTAGCCAAAGCAGTAAGAAAAATAACGGGAATGTCCCAGGTTATGGGGTTATTGCGTAATTGTTTAAGTACCTCGTAACCGTCCATGTCCGGCATCATAACATCCAGTAAAATCAGATCCGGCTTAGGCTGTCTGCCAGCTATGCGACAACCACTTTTACCAGTAGTTGTCGCCAGCACCCGATATTGTGGGCGTAGTAGCTCACTTAATACAGACAGGCTTTCTGAGGCATCGTCAATAATCAGGATGGTAGTATTTTTTTCACTAACCATGCGCCTGTATTCCTTGAATTTTAATTCGCATTCTAAACCTTTTAATGCTTTTGCAAAGTTGATTATTTGTTATGTGGTTAACGAGATGGGGCAGAAAGTGTAGCGATAGCTTAAAAATGCGCGGATTATTCAAAAATAAGTAAATGGTGGGTATAGCTATCATCATTTACTTATTTTTGAGTCAATTCAGGGAAGCCATTGCTGACTATTTAGTAGTTAGCTTTTAAGGGGTAATTCGCCATTATTTGTATAGCTTTGAACGGTGAAGAAATTTTTAAAATACGGCATGAAACTAATGGTAGTGGGGATTGAATAGAAGCAATAAATGGCGGCTGCTTCGCCTGTTGAGACACCCAGCAACCATTGCGGCATAAATAAAGTCATCAGGGCCATAAATAAATGATAACTGGAAATTTTCCAGTTATTTTTCCAGATAAAACCACTTAATGCCAGCGCAAATAACGAGCCGTGAGTAACAAAGGTTCCAAAGGCACTCGCGATGCGATAACCGATATGATAAGTCCCCATAAACAAACAGGAAACCATATTGCCAATAAAATTAGGTGTAGTATCAAAAATTTGCAGGTTTTTTGGCAAAAAAGAGCAGGCCAGGAATAAGCAGCTTAAAGTCGCTCCAAATAGTGTTGCATGTTTAAGTGCGGATTTATCAGATGAGTAGGTGGCGAGTGCCGGCATAATGGCGAGTGCCTGCATACTGATATGATAAGTTGATAATTCACTTAAAAAAAGATTAGGCCCGTAACCACATTGATCGGCAACCGGATAGGCAAAATATTGAATAAATTCCATGAGTGAAAAATGAAAAATAGCATAAGATCTTGCCACTCTCACCCAGAAGGATTCAGTTTTATCAAGAAAAGTCACGCTTGAAGCAGCAATTCCTACAACACCGAGCCCCAGTGACATGTCAGCACTAAAACACATAGTTTTTACCCAAAATAAAAAACAGTATAATAAAAAAAACCAGTAACACAACGTATAAAGTTATTAAAGTGGCTGTGCTGTGTGTGTAAAAGAATCAAAAGAAGCGAGCAGGACTATTTACTTGCCACATTCATGGCCGCTTTTGAAAGCAATATTTTCTCTCCGACAGGCTTGTTTACTTGAGAATCTTTAACGGTCTGGTGAGTTCTGCGGGTCACCCAAATTGCGCATTTGTCTGAGTATCCAATTTTGTCTTCTGATGACATAACTGGAAGGGTGTGCTGCCTTTAGCTGAAGGGGATTGGGTAATGTGGCTGCAAGCATCGCCGCTTGTGAACGGCTGAGGTTTTTTGCCGAAGTGCCAAAGTAATGTTGGCTTGCTGCTTCTATGCCAAATAAATGATCACCAAATTCGGCAATATTCAGGTACACCACGACTATTCGTTGTTTACTCCATGCTATTTCTATAAGTAAGGTAAACCAGGCTTCCAGTCCTTTACGGATAAAGCTTTTGGATGGTGTTAAAAATAAATTTTTGGCAACTTGTTGGGAAATGGTGCTGGCTCCTCTCAAGCGTCGCCCGCCATTGATATAAGCAGTAATTGACGAGCTTATGGATTGCAAATCAAAACCAAAGTGCTGGTAAAACTGCTGGTCTTCTGAGGCAATAACGGCAGTCGATGCATTTGAGGAAATATTTTTTGCACTGATCCATTGATAGTTAATGGACTTAAATGCGTGGTCTTCAATTAAGTCTTCATAATGCCGATATAACATAAACATCGAGGTTGGTACCGGCAACCACTTTAGCAAAATAACGATAGCAATAGATGAGGCAACAAAGAAAAGCAGGCTATTTCGCAGTATTATACGTAGTGATAATGACTTGGCTTGACTGGGTTGTAAGTGTCGGTTTTTTTTTGCCAAGTTATTGTTACTGTTCGTTTAAGGAAAATATTGTTGAGTATCATAAAGCCTTTGCTTACGCTTGAATACAAAACCCCCTGTTATTTTTGTAACTGAGCGGCGTCGCTTAAGGTTGCTTCGGTTTGCCAGCCACCACCCAAGGCTTTATATAAAGCCACCAGATCGTTGGACAGTTGGGCTTCACTATCGACCAGATTACGTTGCGCCTGAAAAAGTGCCTGCTGGGTTTGGAGCACATCCAGAAACATTGATAAACCTTTACTATAGCGCTCATCGGCCATTTGCACAGCAAGTTCGCTCGCGGTAACCGCTTGCGCAAGTGACTGGTGTCGGTGTTGTTCATTTTTATAGGCAACAAGTGTATCTTCAACTTCTTTAAAAGCGGTTAAAACAGTTGATTGGTAGGCGAGAAAAGCCAGGTCAAATTGCGCATTTTTACTTTTAATGTTGGCGTTAATTCGTCCCCAATTGAAAATGGGTAAGGTTAACGATGAGGCGGTAGACCATGATTTACCAATCGGGGTAAAGTCGGTGATACGCGTATTTTGCAGGCCTATAAACGCTGACAGGTTTACTCTCGGATACAGTTCGGCAGTTGCAACACCGATATTGGCGTTGGCCTCGGCAATTTTCCGTTCGGCATAACGAATATCGGGCCTGCGCAATAATAGTTCGGAGGGGAGGTCGGCTATTACAAGGCTGGTCATTGCTGGAATGGGGGCTGAATTATCGAGCCGAAGCGCCAGGGCATTGGGTTCCCGTGCCAGCAATACACTAAGTGAGTGGATTGATTGGTTAACAACAGTTTCATACACCGGCATAAAAGCTTCGGTAGTCGCTGTCTGCGATTGTGCCTGAGCCACTTCCAGCATGCTTGCGAAACCTGCTTGTTGGCGTATTTGAGTCAGTCTTGCTGTTTCTTGTTGAGAATATAAGTTCTCGCGCGTTATGGCGATTAATTGTTGATTGGTGCGTAACTGGATGTAGTTGCTGGCGACTTCGCCCAGTAGGGTAATCATCACATCCCGGCTGTTTTCTATGGCGCTGTCGACATTGGCATCAGCGGCTTCTATGGCACGTCTTTCGCCGCCAAAAAAATCCAGCTCCCATTGAGCGTCAAAGCCGGATTGAAAAATATTGATGATTTGATTACCGAAACCAGAGCCGCCAGCCGCAGCAGGTGTGCCACCCGTTTGAGCGCCTGCGGTGGAGTTGTTAAGACGTCGACTAACATTGCTTTTTCCTGTTATGGAGGGCAAGCCGGCAGTAATGGTTACCCAGCGTTGGGCACGAGCGTCTTTAACCCGTACCAAAGCCTGTTTTAAATCCAGATTGGCGGCAATGGCATCGGTGATAAGTCGGTTGAGTATCGGGTCATTGAAGTTTTTCCACCATTGATCCCGTAGAATCGAGCTGGTGTGGTTGTCCGGTAATCCGGTATTTCGGTTTTTGACGGTTTCGGTCCATTGTTTGGGGGTTGCGACAACAGGGCGCTGGTAGTCGGGCCCGACAGTACAGCCCCAGACCAGAAAAATTAAAGGCAGCATGATAAGGCAACGTTTCATGAAGAGGGACCTTTAGCATCATTTTGGCTATTTTCTGAATCCTTGTTGGTGGAGTAATCACGGGCTTCAATAAATACATCCATCTGTTGGCCGACATAGATAGGCAATTGTTTGCGATCAAACCGGTACAACGCTTGCAATACTCGCGTATCAACCCGTTCATTACTGTCGCCAGTCAGGGATTTTTTAGGGACAACATAGGGTTCGACATAGGCCAGGCTTAGGTCGACTTTGAAGCTTCGATTGCCGCGCAGAAAAGCAATGGCTTTGCTGTTTTTGTCGAAGCGCCACGCATCATTCTCGTCAATATCAACCCGCACATGCAACTGATTCAGGTCACCCAACAATAGTAAGGGGGTATTTAAAAAGCCGGTGGGGGCAAACTCACCCGGTCGAATATTGACTTGCAGAACTTCACCTTCGACCGGTGCGCGCACAATAAGACGGCTTAAGGTAGTTTCAGTATCGGCAAGGTTAGCTTCTGCTTGTTGTACCAATGCCAACGCACTTTCCAGTCTGGCTTTGGTGATTAGCATGGCATTACGTCGTTTAAGCAATTCTTCGGCGCTGATGGCACGCCGATCGGTTACGGCTTCAGCTAAATCACTGAGGGATTTTGCATCATTGAAAGTGGCCTTTGCAATGGTAACATCGGCCTTGGCTTTGGTAAGGTCTGCACGTTTGATCGCTAATGTCGCAAGTGTATCAAGATCATCCAGATAAAAAAGCGGCGCATCCGCTTTAACTTGATCGCCAACCTTTACGGCTATTGCTTTGACAATGCCAGGCAAGGGTGTGCCAATGGCGATATTACGGCTTTGCGCTTCAATGATTCCGGCACCGGCAATAAAGGCTTTAAACGGTGCAGAGGCAGGCTCTGTGATGGCCTCTGCAATTGGCGTAGGATTATTACTATTGATTGCCGTGTAAGTGGCAAATAAAAATCCGGCAACAGCCAGTAGCGGGAGTGTGTATTTGATTTGCATGGTTAATATTTAAGGTTCAAGGCAACAGGTGAAATTCGGCGGGCATAAGGTTCATGGTTAAAGGGATCAAGGGTTTGTCGCTTTAGAATTGCTCTCTTTTACTTTAACAATATGCCCGTCATCCATTTCGGCAATACGATCGGCAAAGTCAAAGATACGCGTATCATGGGTAACAATAACTAAAGTTCGGTCTTTTTGCATGGCGACTGCTTTGAGCAGTTCCATCACATTACGCCCGGTTTCATGGTCCAGTGCGCTGGTGGGCTCGTCACAAACAATAAGTCGTGGGTTATGTACCAAGGCGCGGGCAATGGCGACACGTTGTTGTTGTCCACCGGAAAGTTGTGACGGTAATGATTGCCAGCGCTCTCCCAAGCCCACCTGTTCAAGTAATGTTATGGCTTTACGCTCGGCTTCAATGCGTTTCATGCCGTTAATAATAAGCGGAACCGAGACATTTTCTGCTGCATTTAGTGACGGTAGCAGGTTAAATGCCTGAAATACAAAACCAATGTTTTTTGCCCTAAAATTTAACTTATCCTTACTGCGCATGGTAAGTAAATTTTCACCAAACAATTCACAAATCCCTTCATCTTGGTCAAGAATGCCGGCGATTACTGAAATAAGGGTCGTTTTACCGCAGCCGGATGGCCCGACCAACATCATCAGTTTGCCCTCAGCAATCTCCAGATTAATATGGTTAAGGGCAGTTACTTTTTGACCGCCGGTATCATAAACTTTGACTACGTTTTGGCAGCGTACGGCTATATTCGTCATGTTAGCCTTTAAAGACAATGGCAGGTTCCAGGCGAATCACTTTGAGTATGCTGATGATGGCGGCGAAAATGCAGATTAAACTAACACCCGCACCGCTGAATAGCAGTAGTTGCCAGGGAAATTTGAAGGCTAGAATGGTATGGCGCATGGCAAAACCAAATAATGCCGTTAGACCTACGCCTAAACCATAACCGATGCTGCCGACCAGAACCGCTTGTAATAAAATCATGCGTAGTAATGTCCAGTTACTGGTGCCCATGGCTTTTAGTACGCCGAATTGCCGCAAATTTTCCAGGGTAAAGTTGTAAAAAGTCTGGCCGGCAATGGCGGCACCGACAATAAAGCCCAATAGTACCGAAATACCAAAATTAATCGGGATACCTGTGTTGTGCATAAAATATTCGTAAGTGAGAGTAATAAATTCTGTCTGGGTATAAGCCGCTAATCCTGTTTTTTCACGGATGCTGCGGGTTAGCTCAGCGAGATCCTGGCCTTTTTTTGCTTTAACCAATACAAAAGACAAGAGTTTACGTTCTTTAGGCGCGTAGCTTTTAGCGCGTGAATACGTTGTATATATGACGGGCTGGGATTGAAAGGTTCGTGTGACTTTGGCAATGCCGACAACAATCGCGCGGCGATCATTTAATTCCAGATTGTCGCCTATTTTAAGTGGAATGGCTTTACCACCAGGTATTGGTGAAGGTTTTCCGAGTTTATCTCTGGCGCCGTCAATATCGACGATAACGCTATCGCTACGGCGTAAATCATCCAGCTTGCCTTCCAGCATCATGGGTGGGCCGCCGATTAAAGTGGCATCATCCAGTCCTACAACATTACAGGTTTGAAAGGTGCCATCGGTAAGACGCGCTTTTAGTAAGCCTTTATACATCGGCATTGCCCATTCCACACCCGAAATACCTCGTACCCGATAAAGTTCGGTATCCTGCAAGGGTTTGATATCATCGACAAATTGTACTTTCGAGTCCATTACCCAGATATCAGGCAAACCGACATCGGCAATAAAACTGTAAGTACGTGACATAATGCCCAGAAAAATGGCTGGCTGCTGGGTCATAATTAACGAGGCAAAGGTCAGGCCCATTACTATGCCGATATACTTGCCTGTATCACCCATTAGCATTTTTAAGGCAATATGATTCATGGTATTGGTTTTTGTGTGTGTTGGGCTGGCTGGATCAGGACAGCTAATGAAAGCCGGACTAAATGTTGGATATCGACATTTGTGGCAGATTTATTAGCAATTAATTCAGGATGCAGGTGGTTAATGACAGGTTTGATGGTCGTTGCTTGAGGTCTGCTAATGCTTGTGTGAAGCGATTGTATAGTTAATGTATTGCCATGGCAATGGATGGTTCCTGATGAAAAATTAATATTGTTTTGACTGACGCTAGTATTCAAATCCGTCCATTAAAAAATATCGAATAATGGTTCAGCGGATATCATCATAAATACAAAGTGTTTTAGGTGTATAAGCAAAAAGCCCGGTAAATCAGCCTTTATTTATTCCAAAGTCGGGTAATGTACCTGAATTTTCCTTGATACCGGCATTGTCAGTTTAGTGCTTTCTTGTACGAAATTGGTTTTTGAGGTTAAAGTAGTTAAAAGTTTAGTGTGGTAGACGCCATCTAAAAACAGTAATGAAAATTATCGAATAATGTTATTTAAAATCACTTCCAGGTAAGGTTATGGTATCGAAATTAACAACAACTGATCATTGTTCCGATGTTGTCGGGTTAAAATATGTCTACCCGGTTATTTCCCGGCGTATGGGCGGACTATCGATTGGTATAAATTTTAATACCAATAATGCCTGTAATTGGCGCTGTATTTATTGCCAGGTACCTGGGTTAAAAATTGGGACTGCACCTGCAATGGATTTTAAATTATTGGAAAATGAGTTAAGGTTTTTTCTTGGCGAGGTACTTAATGGTGATTTTTATCAGCGTTTTCAGGTTGATAAAAATCAGCAGGTGATTAAGGATATTGCAATTGCCGGCAATGGTGAGCCGACCAGCTTAAAAGAATTTGCCGAGGCAATTGATTTGATTGGCAAAATAGCAACAGAGGCCGGTGTTTTCCCGCACAGTAATTATGTGCTCATTACTAACGGTAGTTTGGTGCATCAAGCTAAAGTACAGGCTGGATTAAAGAGTTTAAATTCTTATGGTGGAGAAGTCTGGTTTAAGCTGGATAGCGCTACTGAAGAAGGTAGGGCCTTGATTAACAATACTGCACAAAGTTGCAAGGCCAGTGTGGAAAATCTGCTGCTTTCGGCAACGCTGTGTACAACAAAGCTGCAAACCTGTTTAGTGGATTATAATAAACAAGGTTTGTCTGATAAAGAAAAGCAGGCTTATCTTAATTTATTAATGGATATTAAAAAAAGTGGCTGTAATTTACAGACAGTTATGTTGTACACCATAGCCAGACCTTCGTTACAGCCTGAAGCACTGTTGTTGGCACCGTTATCCCCGGAAATATTAAATGCATTTGCTGATCAAATTCGGTTTTTGGGTTTTGATGTGTCTGTAAGCATTTGATTGTAAATCTTTTGAAAATATTTCTTGCCAAATAAGCAGTATGTCATTATACTTTGCAAGCTAAATGTGCGAATGTGGCGGAACTGGTAGACGCGCTGGATTTAGGTTCCAGTAGGTTATCCTGTGAGAGTTCGAGTCTCTCCATTCGCACCACCCAATTCTATAAAATAAAACGCCCCATCGTTTTATCTCCAGCTCTTTTAAACCGTCTAATCGGTATTCATCAAAACTCTTCTATCTAATGTATTGAGGTAAATAAATGCAAGTTTCTGTCGAAAAGACATCCGAATTAAGCAGGAAAATGACTGTTAGCGTGCCCGAAGCCGTTGTTCAGGAGAAAATGGCAGAGCGTTTAAAGACGTTAGCACGTGAAGTTAAAATTGATGGTTTTCGCCCTGGCAAAGTACCTCAGCAAGTCGTTAAGAAAATGTTTGGCGACAGGGTTCGAGGCGAAATCGCCAGTGATTTGATTAAAGAAACTTACTATGATGCTTTGGAAGGTCAGGATTTAAAGCCTGCCGGACACCCTCATATACAACCTTTGGATGAAACTGACGGCTTTAAATATACTGCCGTGTTTGAAGTTTACCCTGATATTTCCTTGGAAGGTGTTGATCAACTTGAAGTGATGCGCCCTATTGCTACAGTTAGCGATAGTGATGTTGATAACATGATCGGGAAGCTAAGAGCTCAAAAGCAAACTTGGCATGTAGTTGATCGTCCGGTTCAAGATCAGGATAATGTCACTATCACTTTTACAGGTACTACTGAAGGCGAAAACTTTACCGACGGTAAAGTAGAAGATTTTCAGGTCGTTTGCGGTTTGAAAAAAATGATTCCCGGATTTGAAGATAATTTGGTTGGTCTTGAAGTCGGTGCCAATAAAACTTTTCAATTAAGTTTTCCGGAAGATTACGGTAACGAAAAACTGGCAGGTAAAGTAGCAGAGTTTATAGTTGACGTTATCAAAGTTGAAGAGCCACTATTGCCCGAAATTGATGAAGAATTCGTTAAAGCATACGGTATTGAAGATGGTTCAATTGAGTCTTTCCGTAATGATGTTAGAAATAATATGGAAAGAGAGTTGGAGCAGGCGTTACGTAGCAAGTTGAAAGGCTCGGTAATGGATGCTTTGTATGAGAGGATTCAGTTAACGGTACCCAATACATTGGTTGATGTCGAAGTGGAAAACTTGATGAAGCCTTATATCGAAACAGCTAAAAGACAGAAAATGAAGCTGGATGATCTAAAGTTACCAAGAGACATATTTGAAGGTCAAGCCAAGCGTCGCGTAGCATTGGGTTTGATTTTGGGTGAAATTATCCAAAAAAATACTATTCAAATAAATGCTGATAAAGTACGTTCAACCATTGAAGATATTGCGAAAAGTTATGAACGTCCTGAAGATGTTGTAAATTGGTATTACTCTGATGAAAGCCGATTAAACGATGTTCAGCAGATGGTTTTGGAAGATCAAGCGGTTGAATGGTTAGTTGCCCAGGCAAAAGTATCTGATGAGACGGTCAAGTTTAGTGATGTTATGGATAAACAGCAACAGCAGGTATCTTAAATGTATAGACATCATGTAATGAATCAGGCAAAAGCTTTGGAAGCAGCGGGTGGATTGGTTCCTATCGTTATAGAGCAAACTGCCAGAGGCGAGCGCTCTTTCGATATTTACTCAAGACTTTTAAAAGAGCGAGTGATTTTTTTGGTGGGTCAAGTTGAAGATTATATGGCCAATCTGGTAGTTGCCCAGTTGCTTTTTCTGGAGTCAGAAAACCCTGATAAAGATATCCATTTATATATTAACTCCCCAGGTGGATCAGTCACAGCGGGTATGTCAATTTATGATACCATGCAGTTTATCAAGCCTGATGTAAGTACGCTATGTATAGGACAAGCGGCAAGCATGGGTGCGTTGTTGCTGACAGGTGGTGCCAAGAATAAACGCTATTGTTTGCCACACTCAAGAATGATGATCCATCAGCCTTTAGGCGGATTTCAGGGCCAGGCTTCTGACTTTGATATTCATGCAAGAGAAATTCTATCTATAAAAGACAAGCTTAACAAGATCTTGGCTCACCATACCGGTCAAACTCTCGAAAAAGTTCAGCAAGATACGGATAGAGACAATTTCTTGAGTTCTGAAGAAGCTGTAAGTTATGGTTTGATTGATAAAGTATTGGCAAATAGATCAGCAGGTTCTGATCTATAAAGGTTGGTATTATTTTGGCATTTTGATATGCTTGGTTCTATAGATTATTAAAATATCATTTTGATGTTTGCAGGAGCTGATTTATGAGTAATGATAAAAATGGCAAAGATAGTGAAAAATTACTATATTGTTCTTTTTGTGGTAAAAGCCAGCATGAAGTAAGAAAGCTTATTGCCGGGCCTTCGGTTTATGTCTGTGACGAGTGTGTTGAGCTTTGTAATGACATCATTAAAGATGAGTTGCAGGATGATTCTTCTTCTTCTTTTGGTAGTAACAAGCTACCCAAGCCAAGAGAAATAAAAGAAGAGCTTGACGCCTATGTTATCGGTCAGGATCGCGCCAAAAAAATATTGGCAGTGGCTGTTTACAATCATTATAAGCGATTGCGTAGCAAGTCAAAAAAAGACTCGGTTGAGTTAGCTAAAAGTAACATCTTATTGATTGGACCTACGGGTTCAGGTAAAACTTTATTGGCTGAAACATTGGCGCGTCTTTTGGACGTGCCTTTTACCATCGCTGATGCCACTACATTGACTGAAGCGGGTTATGTGGGTGAGGATGTAGAAAATATCATTCAGAAAATTTTACAGAAATGTGACTATGATGTAGAAAAAGCTGAAACCGGTATTGTTTACATTGATGAAATTGATAAGATTTCCCGAAAATCGGATAACCCTTCAATTACCCGTGATGTTTCAGGTGAAGGCGTTCAGCAAGCTTTATTAAAGTTAATTGAAGGTACTATCGCTTCGGTACCTCCCCAGGGTGGGCGTAAACATCCTCAAGGGGAATTTTTACAGGTTAATACTGCTAATATCTTATTTATAGTTGGTGGTGCTTTTGCCGGTTTGGATAGGGTTATCAAAGCGCGATCTGAAAAAGGTGGTATAGGTTTTTCAGCAGATGTAAAAACCAAAGATGAGTCTAAAAATATCGGTCAGCTATTTGCAGAAGTTGAATCTGATGATCTGATAAAATACGGTTTAATCCCTGAGTTTGTTGGTCGTTTACCGATAATAGCCACGCTGGAAGAGTTGGACGAGAAGGCTCTCGTGCAAATTTTGACTGAGCCAAAAAATGCACTTATTAAGCAGTATAAGCATTTATTTGAGATGGAAGGCGCTGAGTTGGAGTTTCGTGATGATTCTTTAACGGCTATTGCCAAAAAAGCGATGGAAAGAAAAACTGGTGCCAGAGGATTGAGAACTATTGTTGAAAATGTCTTGCTGAACACTATGTACGAGCTTCCGTCAGTCGACAACATCTCCAAGGTAGTCGTCGATGAAAGCGTTATTTTAGGTGATTCTGAGCCACTTTTAGTTTATGAAGCGGATGTTAAAAAGGTTTCTGCTGAATCTTAATGTTTCATTGATAAAGCAACCACCAGTTAAGGCTGGTGGTTTTGATATCAAGGGTTAAAGTACAGCCCTGTCCGAAAAAAATATCAATTTCTACTATTAAATTATCGCACCTTATTGTTCAGCACAGTGCTTAAGATAATTTTTTATCACTTAATTTAGTCAAATCTTTTGTAAATTCCAACTTCTTTTTATCGCTTTACAAGGCTGATAAATTAGTTATCTTGCTTGCTTTATGTCATCTTTATATTTAGAGTCTATAATCGTCAAGTTACGTCAAGACAAACAAAAAAGAATGTTGAGCTTTACCATCAGAAAAGCCGTTATGCCGTTAAATAGATAAGTATTTTTTTCATTTTATGGTGTGTGGCGCATGTTAAAAATAATCGATAAAAAATTACTTCAAAGACAAGTATTTTAATTTCACTGAATATTCATTAAAAATGAAGATGCGTGGTTGTTCAGGAAATTTTTCTGGCTATTGTTCTCGTCGTGAGGATAATCCTTAAATTAGCAAGATAAGCTTTGTCGGAATAACCAGCTTCTGCGTATAAAATCACTTTGCACTATAGACTACTAATTTATTATCTTTTTTGTAGAGAAGCGATATATTGTATTCCTATTCCTTGCTATTTTAATTAGCGCCCCCATAACCTTCTAATCAAAGAAATCGTTAAAGGTTCCGTTTATGGAAACGCACAAAATGAAAGAGTTACAACAAGTAGATAACTTGATTCCCGTTTTGCCACTGAGGGATGTAGTGGTTTATCCGCATATGGTTATTCCATTATTTGTCGGAAGGGATCGGTCTATTGATGCCCTGGATGCTGCTATGAAGGACAATAAGCAGGTTTTGTTGGTTGCGCAAAAAGAAGCTGAGGTTGATGAGCCGGATTTTACCGATCTTTATGAGGTCGGTACCTTGGCTAACATTCTACAGTTGCTTAAGTTGCCCGATGGTACTGTCAAGGTTTTGGTCGAGGGATGCGAGCGTAGTAAAGTTATACATTATCAAGAAACGGCGAGCTTTTTTTCAGCGGCAGTTGAGAAAATTGATGATGTTTTTACTATTTCTGCTCAAGAGCAGGATGTATTGCAACGGACAGTTATCAATTCATTTGATCAATACGTCAAATTGAATAATAAAATCCCGCCAGAGGTTTTAAATGCTTTGTCGGGTATTGATGATCCTAGTCGACTTGCCGATACAATGGCAGCTCATATGACCTTAAAAGTTAGTGATAAGCAGATTATTTTGGAAACCGCAGATATTGAAAAGCGGCTGGAAAATTTAATGACATTAATGGAGGGCGAAGTTGATCTTCTGGAAATGGAGAAAAAAATCCGTGTGCGCGTTAAGCAGCAGATGGAGAAAAATCAAAGAGAATATTATCTGAATGAACAGATGAAAGCGATTCAAAAAGAATTGGGTGACATGGATGACGTGCCCAATGAAATTGAAGAGCTGGAAAAGAAAATAATCAACGCAGGTATGTCAAAAGAAGCAAAAACAAAAGCGACAACAGAGCTTAACAAGCTTAAATTAATGCCGCCTATGTCTGCAGAAGCTACTGTAGTACGTAATTACATTGACTGGATGGTTAATGTTCCGTGGAAGAAAAAAACCAAAGTTAGTCATGATTTAAAAATTGCCGAGCAGGTTTTGGAAGCTGAGCATTATGGTTTGGAAAAGGTAAAAGAACGTATTCTTGAGTATCTTGCCGTACAACAGCGAGTAAAGCAGCTTAAGGGGCCAATTTTATGCCTTGTTGGGCCTCCAGGTGTCGGTAAGACCTCATTAGGTGAATCTATTGCCAGAGCAACCAATCGCAAGTATGTGCGCATGTCTTTGGGTGGTGTTAGGGATGAAGCAGAAATTCGCGGGCATAGACGTACTTATATAGGCTCTATGCCGGGTAAGATTTTGCAGAATCTGGCTAAAGTGAAAACTCGAAATCCGATGTTTTTACTTGATGAGATTGACAAAATGGCGGCTGATTTTCGAGGCGATCCGGCATCGGCTCTGTTGGAGGTATTGGATCCTGAGCAGAATCATACTTTTTCAGATCACTATCTTGAAGTAGATTTTGATTTGTCGGATGTGATGTTTGTTGCTACGGCCAATACCATGAATATTCCTCCGGCTTTACTTGATAGGATGGAGGTTATTAGGCTTGCCGGTTACACAGAAGATGAAAAAATAAATATTGCCATTCGTTATTTAATTCCCAAGCAAGTCAAGAATAACGGTCTAGAAGAGCACGAACTTGAGATTTCAGAAACTGCAGTCAGAGATATGATTCGTTATTACTCGCGTGAAGCGGGGGTTCGTAATCTTGAGCGGGATATTTCAAAAATTTGTCGTAAAGTCGTTAAGGGGCTTTTGTTGCAATCTGAAAAAAATAAAGTTTTAGTGACTCCTGATAATCTCGATAACTATTTGGGCGTCAAGCGGTTTAATTATGGATTGGCTGAAGAGCAGGATCAGATTGGACAAGTTACAGGTCTGGCTTGGACGGAAGTGGGTGGAGAGTTATTAACCATTGAAACAGCGGTAATTCCTGGAAAAGGCAAACATTCGGCAACAGGTAAGCTGGGTGAGGTCATGAAAGAATCGATTGAAGCTGCGATGACTGTAGTTAGAAGTCGCTCCGAGCTTTTAGGGATTGACAATGAGCTCTTTCAAAAAAATGATATTCATGTTCATGTTCCTGAAGGCGCTACTCCGAAAGATGGCCCCAGTGCCGGTATAGGTATGTGTACTGCTATAATTTCAGCTTTAACCAAAATTCCTGTGCGGGCTAATGTAGCCATGACTGGTGAAATTACTTTGCGAGGTGAGGTTCTTCCTATTGGTGGGTTAAAAGAGAAGTTATTGGCTGCTCATCGTGGTGGTATAACAACAGTTATAATTCCTGCCGAGAACGAAAAAGATTTGGTTGAAATACCTGAAAATATAAAGCAAAACCTTGATATCAGACCTGTTCACTGGATAGACGAGGTATTGGCGGTTGCTTTGCAATATATGCCTGTTCCTATTGATAAAAAAGCAGATGATGGACAAGGTAAAACTGAATCTGAATCGGTTCAAACAATACAGTCCGGTCTTACTGCTCATTAGAAATGCTTTGCAGTTTTGCAATTTTATAGCGCGAAACCGCAAAAAACATGGCCTCTAGGGGTTTTAAAGCTTGACACTATGTAACTGCTATTGATATAAATACTCGTGTTTCTTGTGTTGCTGCAGTATCGTACATAAGAATAAACATAGGAATTAACACAAATTACATAAAAATAACTTCCTTAGGGGGAAAAATGAACAAATCTGAACTGATCGATGCTATAGCAGAATCTTCTGGCTTAACTAAAGCTGATGCTGGACGTGCCTTGGATGGTTTTCTTGGTGCAGTGACAGGCGCTCTAAGTAAAGGTGATTCTGTTGCTTTAGTTGGCTTTGGTACCTATTCTGTAAAAGAAAGAGCGGAGCGTAAAGGTCGTAATCCACAGTCTGGAGAAGAGATTACTATCAAAGCCGCAAAAATTCCTTCATTTAAAGCTGGTAAATCTTTAAAAGATGCTGTAAACTAGATTTTTTTGGTTGAGCAGCTTTAATTCAACATTAAAAAAATCCATTATTTAGCTAGTAATTATTTTTAAAGTAGTTTATAATGGGACTTAGTCGGGTGCTTAGCTCAGCTGGGAGAGCATCGCCCTTACAAGGCGAGGGTCGGGGGTTCGATCCCCTCAGCACCCACCAGACTTTGGAGTGGTAGTTCAGTTGGTTAGAATACCGGCCTGTCACGTCGGTGGTCGCGGGTTCGAGTCCCGTCCACTCCGCCAAATTAAAAAACCCCGAACCGCTTGGTTCGGGGTTTTTTTTTGCTTCGTAAATTCATTCTTTAGGGCTGATCTATGCTGACAAAAATTAGAGAAAAAGCACAAGGTGCTTTTGCATGGGGTATTCTGATATTAATTTGTGTACCTTTTGCGTTATGGGGTATTAATAATTATTTAGATACCGGTACAGAAGCGGTAGTTGCATCCGTCGGTGATAAAGACTTTTATCAACGTGATGTTAATAAGGCTTATGAGGAATATAGTCAGAATTTTCAGGGATTGGGTATTGATGAGAAATCCTTAAAAGCACAAGCACTGCAAAAGCTTATTAAAGATGAGGTTTTATTGCAATATGTGCATGCAGAGGGTCTTGTTGTAACTGATAACGAAGCAAGGGATTTTATTAAAGCTCTGCCTTATTTTCAGGTAGATGGTAAATTTAGTGACCAGCAATATAAAACACTACTCAGTTCGCAAAGAATATCTTCCTCAGAATTTGTAAGCAGAATTAAGAATGCACTCATTATGGAGCAGTTTCAACATAGTATTGTTGATAGTAGTTTCGCTACACAATATGATGTAGAAAGTTTTTTTAAGATCCAAAATCAATTGCGTGACATCGATTATGTAACAGTTCCTGTGCAGTCATTGACAGAGCAACCTACGACAGAAGAAATAACTGCTTACTACCAGCAACATCAGGATTTATATCGAACGCCTGAACAGGTTTCTGTTGAGTATGTTGAATTGTCGCTTGACGATCTTGCCAAGAAAATAGTCGTTACTGACGATAAGTTAAAGGCTTTTTATGAAGAGCAAAAAGCTCAATACACCATGCCAGAACGTAGAAAAATCAGTCATATATTATTTTTAGTCAATGAAAAAGTGACTGAAAAAGTGGCCTTGGAAAAAGCCCTAAAAGTAAAACAAGAATTGGCGAATAAAGATTTTTCTACGATCGCTGCAGAAGTATCTGAGGATAAACTAACCGCTAAAAAAGGCGGTGATCTGGGTTTATTTAACATCGGCGTTATGGAAAAAGCATTTGAAGACGCGGCCAGTACTTTAAAGCTTGGTGAGGTATCAAATCCGGTAAAATCAGCCTTTGGATATCATTTAATTAAAGTAACCGAGCTTGTGCCAGGGAATATTAAGTCTTTTGATAGCGTGAAAAGTGAAGTAATCAAGGCTTATCAAAAAGCCCAGGCAGAAAATGCTTTTTATGAGGCAGGCCAGAAATTAACTGAAATGAGTTATGAAAATCCTGATAACTTGCAAACAGTTGCTGATGCTTTGGGTGTTTCTGTTCAGAAATCGCTATTGTTTACACGCGAAAAAGGTGATGGCATTGCTGCTAATGACAAAATACGCAGCGCAGCATTTTCGGAAGAAGTCTTGCAAGGTAACAATAGTGTACCTGTAGAGCAGGGCGCTGATCGTTTGGTTGTGGTACGACTTTCAGAGCATAAGGTAGCTGCCAAGCGAGAACTCAATGAAGTTAAACAAGAAGTAGCCGATGTTTTGTCAAAAGAAAAAGCTCAGCTACTGACTGCCCAGAAAGCCGCACAAATTAAAGCACGTTTGCAAGCGGGTGAATCCATCCAGGTTTTGGCGGCTGAGAATAAGCTGGAAATTAAAGCCGAGAAAGCACTTACACGTAGTAAAAACAAGCTGCCTGAGCAATTAAGTCATGTTATTTTTACAGCGGCTAAACCTGATGGTACTAAACCCAGTGTATTTATTGCAGCATTACCTTCCGGTGAGCAAGTTGTCGTCAGTCTGTCAAAAGTTACCGCAGGTATTATGAGCGAAGATGACAAGAAACAGATGGAATTGGCGAAGAAGAACATTGCCAATGCATTCGGTCAAACTGAATTCAATCAGGTATTGAATAGTTTACAGACGGAAGCTAATGTAGAGATTAATACAAAGAATCAAGCGCAAGCGCAGATTCAGGGTCAATAATCGGGTCAATCAAGCATAAAAAAGGGAGCGTAAGCTCCCTTTTTTATGTGTCTGGCAATTATTTAAGAGGCTGCTAATCCAGCGATATTATAACCGCAATCCACATAAGTAATTTCTCCGGTAATGCCTGAGGCCAAATCCGAACACATAAAAGCGGCCGCATTACCCACTTCTTCAATAGTTATGTTTCTCTTTAACGGCGACGTATCTGCCGCTTTATTTAGCATGGATTTAAAATCATTAATACCTGATGCAGCAAGCGTTCTGATAGGTCCGGCCGAAAGCGCATTAACACGAGTTCCTTCTGCACCTAATGCGACGGCCATATAACGTACATTGGCCTCCAGACTGGCTTTGGCAACACCCATGACATTGTAGTTAGGAATTGCCCGTTCCGCACCTAAATAGGTTAAGGTCAATAATGAGCCATTACGACCTTGCATCATTGCGCGTCCCGCTTTGGCTAAAGCAGTAAAGCTGTAAGAACTTACGTCGTGAGCAATTTTAAAGTTCTCGCGAGTGGTAACATCAACATAATCACCATTCAGGGCATCACGCGGAGCAAAAGCGACTGAATGCACAATACAATCCAAGCCGTCCCAATGCTCGCCCAGTGTATTAAATACAGTATCGATATGTTCATCAATGCTGACATCGCATTCAATAGTGATTTTGGAGTCACATTGCTGAGCCATTTCTTCGACACGACTTTTCAGTTTTTCATTTTGGAACGTAAAAGCCAATTCAGCACCTTCTCGATGCATGGCTTTAGCGATACCCCAGGCAATAGAGCGATTACTGGCTAAACCCACAATTAATACCCGTTTTCCCTGCATAAAACCCATTATCATCTCCCCGTATTTTTGTTTTTGTTGTTACAATAGAATTTATAAATTATTGTTCTATTCTGATTTCGACCTGCACTCATTCGCATTTAATGAGTGATCCTTCAAGTATCTACGACCCTATTATCGATGTCCAGTTTTTTGTCCATGAAGATACCAACTTGTGAAGTGTTATTATTTATCGCCTTATTTTTAACGGCTTGTGATGTTTCACAATTTAATAAACCTTATAGCGAAAAAGAGGGCGAACTTTCGGTTTTATACCAATCGTTTTCTGAGCGCCCCAAGCATTTGGATCCTGCTGTTGCTTACAGTGAAAATGAATATGCTTTTATCGCTCAAATTTATGAGCCGCCGTTTCAATATCATTACCTGAAAAGACCTTATCAATTGACGACTTTGACGGCAAGTAAAATGCCTGAAATAAATTATTTGAATAAACAAGGTGAAAATTTAGGGAAGGGCGCAAAGGATAGTGATATTGCCTATACCGATTATGTGATTGACATAAAACCAGGTATTAACTATCAGCCGCATCCTGCGTTGGCTAAAAATGCGCAGGGAAACTACTTATATCATCATCTGACTTCCGTGCAAATCCAGTCACTTAAGACCTTGAATGATTTTGATAATACAGGTTCGCGTGAACTCACTGCTGAAGATTATGTGTATCAAATTAAACGCTTGGCACATCCTAAAATTCAGTCTCCTATTGCTGAAATCATGAAAAACTATATTGTAGGTTTTCATGATTTTTCCAAACAAGCCGATGATAAACAAAAAACGGCTATAAAAAACCTGTCGATGGCGGGCGTACAAGTCAATAATCGTTATCAATATCGTATCCGGATTAAAGGTAAATATCCCCAATTTATTTTTTGGCTGGCCATGCCGTTTTTCTCAGCGATGCCTTGGGAAGCTGATGTGTTTTATGATCAGGCAAGAATGTCCGATAAAAATATTACCCTGGATTGGTTTCCGATTGGTACGGGCCCTTATTTACTGGCTGAAAATAATCCCAATCGACGCATGATTTTGCTTAAAAATCCATTCTTTCATGTAGAAAAATATCCCTCTGAAGGTGAGCCTGAAGATAAGCAAAATGGTTTACTGACTGATGCAGGAAAAAAACTGCCTTTTATCGATAAAGTCGTGTTTATGTTGGAAAAAGAAACTATTCCTTATTGGACCAAATTTTTGCAAGGTTATTACGATGCATCGGGAATCGCTTCTGACAGTTTCGATCAGGCCATACAATTTACCGGTAGTGGCGGCGTTGCCTTAACCGATTCAATGAAGGAAAAAGGTATCCAGTTACAAACATCGGTAGAAACGTCTATTTTTTACATGGGTTTTAATATGCTTGATGCTACCGTAGGTGGTGATAGTGAAAGAGCGAGAAAGCTACGTCAGGCGATAGCTATTGCCGTTGATTATGAGGAATACATCTCCATCTTTAGAAACGGGCGAGGAGTCGCTGCACAAGGCGTTATTCCTCCGGGTATTTATGGCTATGCCGAAGGTAAAGACGGCATTAATTCTTATAGTTATGATTGGGTAAGCAATAAGGCGCAGCGAAAAAAAATAGAGGCTGCAAAGCAGTTAATGGTGGAGGCCGGGTATCCTGCCGGTATTGATCCAAAAACCAAAGAAGCGTTAATTTTGTATTTCGATACGACTTCGGTCAGTATTGATGATCGTCCGACTATGAACTGGTATCGTAAACAATTTGAAAAGCTGGGTATCAAACTGGTTATTCGCGCTACGGATTACAATCGTTTTCAGGAAAAAATGCGGGCAGGTAATGAGCAGATTTTTGTATGGGGCTGGAATGTTGATTATCCTGATCCTGAAAATTTATTTTTCCTGTTGTATGGTGCTAACTCAAAAGTTAAACACGGTGGAGAAAATGCGGTTAATTATAAAAATCCTGAGTTTGATCGTTTATTTGAGCAAATGCGTAACATGGATAATAACGAGCAGCGTTACCAGATTATTCAACAGTTACAAGAAGTCGTACGTCATGATGCGCCTTGGGTTTTTGGTTTTCACCCCAAGAATTTTTCGCTATTCCATAGTTGGTATAGTAATTTAAAACCTAATTTAATGGCGAATAACCGACTCAAATATACCCGAATTGATACTGCTGCCAGAGCAGATAAAAGGCAGGCATGGAACAAGCCTGTCATTTGGCCATTACTATTGGGTTGTTTGTTGTTTGTGCTGATGTTGATTCCGGCGATTAATGCTTATCGCCGCCGTGCCAGAGAAACTCTACAATGATAAATTATATTATCCGACGATTTTTATATGCTTTCCCGTTGTTAATGGGCGTTAACGTTTTAACGTTTGTTCTGTTTTTTGTCGTTAATAGCCCTAATGACATGGCGCGTATGCAATTGGGGCAAAAACATGTTACTGAACAGGCGGTAACCAATTGGAAGCAACAACATGGCTATGATGTACCGCTTTTATGGAATAGCGATGCGCAGCGCCAGGAAAAAATAACCCGGACTATTTTTTATCAAAAGTCAGTGGGTTTGTTTTTGTTTCGTTTTGGCGTATCCGATAGCGGTAGAAATATTGGTGCGGATATTCAGGAGCGTATGTGGCCAAGTCTTGCTCTGGCATTACCAACCTTATGTATCGGCTTGGTGGTTAATATCAGTTTTGCCTTAATGATGGTGTTATTTCGGGGCAGTTATCTGGAGCAAGCAGGCATTGTCTTATGCGTGATTTTAATGTCAATTTCATCATTATTTTATATTATCGGCGGGCAGTTTTTTATCGCCAAATTATTAAGGTTGGTACCTATTTCCGGTTATGAGGATGGCGTGGGCGCGATTAGGTTTTTACTGTTACCCGTCTTGATTGGGGTATTTTCAGGGATAGGTTCGGGTGTTCGATGGTACCGAACACTATTTTTAGAAGAGGTTGAGAAAGACTACGTAAGAACGGCAAGAGCAAAAGGCTTGACTGAAACCCAAGCCTTGTTTCGGCATGTATTACGTAACGCCATGATTCCTGTTTTAACCGGTGTAGTAGTCATTTTGCCGCTGTTATTTATGGGTAGTTTAATTATGGAATCTTTTTTTAGTATTCCTGGATTAGGTAGTTATACCATCGATGCGATTAACAGCCAGGATTTCGCCATAGTACGAGCAATGGTTTTTTTAGGCTCCGTTTTATACGTGATTGGGTTGTTGTTGACTGATATTTCGTACACTCTTGTTGATCCACGCGTGAGATTGTCCTGATGGTGGTTTTATGGACTGATGCCCTGATATTTATACTGATCTTTGCCATACTGGGCTTGGTGATTTATCTGCGTGGTAAAGAACACATTAAACGTCCTTTACAAAAAATAGCTCACAGTAAAGCTGGTATGGCATCCTTGGTGGTGCTGTTGTTTTTTGTGCTTATTGGCTTGCTGGATTCAGTGCATTTTAAACCTGCCAATACTAAAAATAATGAGATTATCAGTCTCTTGGATTATTGGGCAACGCCATTGAGAGAGCATGGCGAAAAAACCTATTCAGCCCCGTTTGCCACCACGCTTTATAGTAAAGAAATAATAGCTCTGGAGGATGGTACAACCCAATGGGGCTATCCCCGTTTGACTTTTGGCGGCAACTATTTAGATAATCCTGAAGCTCAACAGCTTGCTGATGTCCTGAAAAAAACCGGTTACGGTTTTGCTCAAGGAGCAAGCTTGGCTGGTTTTTTTATACTGGGTTATTTGGGTATAAATTATAACGCTCAAGGTAAAAAAAATCAGGCTTTCGCTTTATCTTCAATTGCCAAATCAGTTTTGGCGGTTTTATTTATCATCGTATCGTTTAGTTATACCCTGATTTATTTATCCGCTTATTATCATGTCCTTGGTACCGACAAAGTAGGGGAGGATGTTTTTTATCAGGCAGTAAAAAGTATACGTACCGGTTTGGTGCTGGGTACGTTGACAACGCTCATCATGCTACCGATGGCTATAGTTTTTGGCATTCTGGCGGGTTATTTTCGTGGTTGGGTAGACGACTTGATTCAATATGTTTATACCACGCTAAACTCTATCCCTGGCGTATTGCTTATTGCAGCGTCGATACTGATGGTTCAAGTTTATATGGCGAATCATGAGCAGGATTTTACCAGCGTTATAGTGCGTGCCGATATGCGACTGTTATTTCTTTGCCTGATTCTTGGTGTGACGAATTGGACTGGTTTATGCCGATTACTCAGGGCAGAAACCCTGAAACTTCGAGAGGTCGAATATGTGCAAGCCGCGCACGCATTAGGTGTTAAACAAAGCATGATTTTACTGCGCCATATTTTACCCAATGTCATGCACATCGTCTTAATCTCTGTAGTACTGGATTTTAGTTCACTGGTTTTGGCCGAAGCAGTATTGTCATATATTAATATAGGTGTTGATCCAACCACTTATAGTTGGGGTAATATGATTAATGGTGCTCGTTTGGAAATGGCTCGTGAACCTATTGTTTGGTGGTCTTTATCGGCGGCTTTTGTATTTATGTTTACCTTGGTATTGGCGGCCAATTTATTTGCCGATGCGGTGCAAGATGCCTTTGATCCAAGACGGAGTGCAGAATAAGTATTTTAGTCCCTATAGATTTTTAGAAATAATAAAATCATCAATTTTCCTTTTTTTATTTAACATCTTTATTTTCCTTATAAAATTAACTGCTTAAGTCAATAGTAGGCATAATAGACAAAGCTGCTGGCACGTAAATCTATTGTTTCTTGTGCTATGGCATGATTTTTAGGTTTTATTTATATGAAAAACTGATATACTGTCGAATCTAAGTCAGACATTGTGTAAGAACATTTAGTTTTAATACATATTTAGGGAGAAACCATGCTTATATTGACTCGTCGAGTAGGGGAGACTTTAATGATTGGTGATGAGGTTACTGTCACTGTCCTTGGAGTGAAAGGAAATCAGGTTCGTATAGGTGTTAATGCACCAAAAGATGTATCTGTTCATAGAGAAGAAATTTACGAAAGAATTAAAAAAGAACAAGCCGAGTCTGCAAGTTCCAACGATTCCGAAGAGTAAACTGTTTTAGGAGAGATGGCCGAGCGGCTGAAGGCGCTCCCCTGCTAAGGGAGTATGGGCTTTAACTCCCATCGAGGGTTCGAATCCCTCTCTCTCCACCATTTTAAAATGTCATATTTTAAATTAATTATTGACATAAAAGCTTTAAAGAAAGATAATAACTAGCTCAATAAGCGCCCGTAGCTCAGCTGGATAGAGTAATCGGCTACGAACCGATCGGTCGGGAGTTCAAATCTCTCCGGGCGCACCATTGGACTTACCAAGTTTATTCCCCTGTAGCTCAGTTGGTAGAGCGGGTGACTGTTAATCACTAGGTCGGCGGTTCGAGCCCGTCCGGGGGAGCCAAATAAATCAAGGTCTTAGGTAATTTTACCTAAGGCCTTTTTTTTTCGATGGTCACTTTCATGGTCACTTTGATTTGGCTTAAAATAACCTCTAATAAAATTAATTTTTTTAATTCCTCTGCGCAAGGCAAGCAAGATTTGCGTCCAAAATGTTGCAATTACGAATAAATTAGAAGTATCCAATTCCGTTGCCAAACGAATTGATCGAATTAAAATATTAATCTTCAAGTTAATATCAGTAAACGGTAACTCGTAAAAAATAACCTCCATTTATTTTTTCTTACGTTTGAGGTTGATAGCCACATATAGTTTCTCAGATAAAGAATTTCCATGTCATCACCTTGCATGAAGTAGTCATTGCAAAATCCTCGTGCATTTTTTTATAACAAAAATTTACTGGCATCTTGCTGATACATTTTGAAGGTCGTTATAACGGAATCATAAAGATCTTCAAACATTTTAAAATACCTCATGTGCATTGCGCCGCGTTTAGTATTTCCCAAAACTTTTCAATCCATGCACCCTGATAGCGTAGTTCCTTCAACCATTTCATGCCGTTGTGCATAAAGGTTGTCAGCCAATTAAAAAGGGTCTTGATATTCGGCGACAATTACCCTGTACTCTCAGCCAAGCGTCTTTTTGGTCAAGTACGCTTTCGACGTCAAATAAACAATAGCCACTTGCGCTTGAAACGCCTGCTTTTTAAGCCCGTTAGTTTTTTAGCGGTATATTGACTGATTTACTATGTCGTGCTGATAAGTTGGGCTTGTTTAGTCAGATTTCTGCTCATGAAAGCTCTCGCGATGCCCGATCCTCATAAAATTCGGTTACTTTACTAGCTAACCACATCTGGGGGTTTTTTATAACAGGTGGTGGTACATCGCCTGCCTTGCGCATTTTCCAAAACTGTGTGCGAGTAACACCCATCTTTATAAGCATATCGCTTATTTTTAGAAATTCTTTATCTTTTTGAGTTGTCATTTTGTAGCCTATCTAATTAATCAGACCTTATAAACAGAACACAAATTATTCAGTAGATCATTATTTAACTCAGCGCTGTCGACATATTAACAACGCACCTATTAGAGATGCCCATCTCCGGATGTCTCCTTAACGTTTTCAAGGTTCACAAAGAAACCATCATTAGTCACGACATGTACACGATCTGCGGATTGTTATAGTCCAACGACTCAATGTATACCTCCAAGGTTGAGTTCAGGTATTGCAATCCCACCGTTCCAGTGAAGAAATTTAGTTCGGGGGACAAGCCAGGGTCGACAGATAGCACTTGGCTTGGGTAATGGTGCTTGAACTAAGAGACAAAGTGGGGCAGACTGCCGCACTTTAAATCCTAATACAGGCAGTACAGCAGGATTTTTTGTCCAGCAAAGTGCGGCAGCCTGCCGCACTTTCAAATCCTTATTGACCATACCCAGCCAAAACATTAACGTGTTCCCTCATGTTGGCCATGTAACTGCGACCTAAGTGCTGCAATATTTTTTTTGTATTCGTTTTCCTGCAGTTTCGATTTTATTTTCTGTTGGCTTTTTTCCATGAGGGTAAGGCCTTGTTGCGATAAAGCCTGTTTATTGGTTGCGTCAGCTTGTTGCCTTTGCTGTTCACGTTCCCGTAATTGGCGATGTTTAATACCTAAATTTGTTATTGGATAAATACCGTCATCGCGTAATTCCTTGTTCGCCCATGCCAACCATCCAGCCGCGTTATTGATTTTTCGTGGGCTGGAAGGTGCCATTCTCGCGGCGATTTCATCCAGCAAATCTTGATGAAGTTCCTGTGGGCACTTGCGCAATGATTGCCAGGCGATCCATCGTGCATCGCCTGACAGTTCTGTTGGCCAAATCAAGGCAGGATCTATCGGCTGTTTACTGGTTTTTTCGAATCCATACGGTTTTTTATCAAACGACTCAGAATTTGTAGTAGTAGTTTTAATATTATTTATATTACTACTACTACAATCAGTTTTTACCGAGTCTACTTTTTGAGCTGAATTATTAAGTGATTGTATTTTATAGTTTTTATTATCCTTGTCTAAAACTTGAACTGCGGAATTTTCCGAGTTTAACTTTTGAACCCGGTCATTATTTTGTTTATCTATGGAGTCGGCTTGGTTGATAAGTTGGGTATTTGGACTCCAGTCCAGAAACCGGGATATTGTTACGCTCTGTTGATAAGGTATCAGCCCATTGAGCGGATCAGCAGCATCATTCTGGTTCAGTTTTCCACGGATAGCCTCCAGGACTGCGTAGGCAACCCTGCGCACCCGGTGATGACCATGGTTTTTTTCCATATCTTCCAGCGCCTCTATATAGTGGCCATCAAGAACTACGGCTTCCTCTATACTTAATACTTCATCATGAATGGTATAGACATTGCCCTTGAAGCGCCCTGTGGCTTCCTCACGTAGAGCATTACATAGGGTGATCCAGCGAGCGGCACGGAGAATGTGCAAGCATCGGGCAATGGTGCCACGGCTCAAACTTAGCAACCGCCCAATATCATCATAGCTAGGCATGCGGCTTGTACCCTGGGCGGATATATACGTCCTTAGTAACAGATAGACGCATTTATCGGTGGATTGCAGAATAGGATCGAGGATAAGTGCTCGAGGGACGGCATCATGCCAGTTCCCCATGAACAACAAGTTATCGCCAGTTGTATCAAATTGTTGTGCTGCCTGTTGGGCCTCGGTGTCGGCCTTGATACGGTCGCGCAGGCGTTGCCCAAGGGAGGCATTTGATGTTGATTCAGGCATTGAGAAATACCTCACCAATGGTTAAGTTTTAAGAGCTACGAATAAGGGTTGATCAATTCTCTGACAGGCCTGCTGCCAAGTGCTCATTAAGTTCGTAGGGTTGGCGTAATTCCGGTGTCAGGTCTATGCTTGTCTCCATTAGGTCAATAACGGCTAAAATTGCCTTGATCTTGAAGGTCGTTGATGGGTAACCAACCAGCAGGCGATAATTGTCGTTTAGACTATTGTTATGGTTCCAGGTTGACCAGATTAGTTGTTGGTTGGCTTGGATCGGCAATTCAGGCTGGTCAATAGTATTTTCCGTAATATTTAACTGCTGTTGTAACTGAGTGAACTTAGGTTTACTCATGCCGGTTAATTGTGCCATGACCGGAAATGATACGTTGGCCTTGACCATGTCAATGATTACCTGCCGTTCCTTTTTTTTGGGGTTATGGGTATCATCAGCGTCGATAGGGGAATTGGGTACACTATTCATCATTATCTCCTTCAGTGATTTGATAATCGGCCACCTTGGCGATCTGGTCGCGTAGCCGAATTTGTTCAAGCGTAATACATTCAAAAATATCCGATTCCCTGAAGGAAAAACGGATTTGGCGGCTCAGTTGAATCAATTGAAATAACGTCACCAAAGCGTTTTCCGGGAACTTGGTTGTTAAGAAGACGCTGTGACCAAGGTTTGCAAGTGGGGCAGGTGACCCGACCACAGCATAAGCATTTCGCTCTTGGTCTGTCAGGATCAGCTGGGCAAATTTCATATCCTGTGCCAGTTTTACTCGCTCCATGGAGAAGTGTTGTTCAGACAAGCCTATCAAGAGCCAGAATACAAAATACAGCATTTCATCCTGTATTGGCTGCTCAGGAAGATCCAGATAAAAGCCGTAACCTTGTTGCCAAGGTTTTACGGCTAAGGGTAAAGGGAGGTTGCTTGAAATCTGTTGGGCCAGGTCGTAGCAGCGATTGCGTAAAGACATAAGATCGGTCAAATGCAATGGCGTGTTTATTGTCGGGGCTGTTATAAAAGGTAACGGTTGATCCAATCCGTTATCGGAGCCCTCGGCACTTTTTTCGGGTGATTGGTTGGATAAACGATCAAAATTACCCGTTGGTTCTTTTTGAGGGTTTTCATGTCCAGGATTTGTGGGCAGTGCCGGAGTCGTGACTGTCTGGACAGGCTGAACCAGTTTAGCGCTAATCGCAGGTTCAATGGCCAGATCTCCAAGGGCTGAGAATTCACACGGCTCGCTTTCCGAAACGTCAAGCATCAGGGCTTCTACTCGCAGTCGGACATTGCTGAACGGTTGCCCTGTGTTGACCGCGATATGATTGTTCAGTGTGCACTCAAGCGCTTCGAAATCCAGGCATTCACTATCATATTTCAACAGTGTCTGGGCAAACAGAGGCTCAAAAGATTGGGTGCTGTCGAAATTTTCGAGGCATTTACTGTACGCGGCCTCAATTTTGCGTAGCTTCTCGATGGAGAAGCTACCTAGACCGGCTGCCAGAGCGATCGGAATTAAAGGCTCCAAACGCTCTGCGGCGTAATTAAACCGGGTTAATTGCCGGGGCGAGATCGGGTAGCCCAACTGTTTGAGTCGCCGGGAAAATTCCCGGCCAGACAAGGACTGGCCACGTTCATGTTCTAACTGGATCTTGAGGTCGCGTAGCGCCAAGGCTTTGTCAATCAGGGTCATCTCGCCACGTAGTTCATTTTCAATGAGATGCGCGCTCAGAGCTTGGCTATCTGATAGCCAAGGTACCACCAGGCAATGAATATGATAAAAACAATCAAGTGTCAGTTCTGCCCACAACTCCTTGAGGATCAACAGACGGGTATTACCGCCTGCTGCGACCATATAATCGGTATCTTCAGGGCGTTGGGTCACGGTGAGCAGGCTATTTAAACCGCATTTTGCCCGGATAGATGCCTTGATTTCGTTATAAAGAGGATTGATAGTGCGTCGGGGATTGCGATCATAGGGTTTGATCCGATCAATAGTCAGCACTTGATGATGGGTGGTTTGAGCGTCAATGCCGGACCACACGGATTGCTGGCAAAAATATGCGTCAGCTACTGGAACTTTATTATTAGGTGAGTTCATGAATGCAAACCCTTAGGTTATGTTAATCAACGGTATCGAACCCAAATCGGCAGGCTCATGTGATTTGTGTCACCTTTGAACGTCTACGGGGTAAAATATCCCCAGATTCATGGATGGCCACATAACAAGACTGTCCGATACGTTTTTATAATTAATATAATAAGACTTTATTTATACTATCATCAACAAGTTAGCGATGCAAATACTAATACATTTAAACAGGATTTGAAAGCAAACTATGGAATCAGTTTATAGCGTTACCGAGCTGGGGTGTTCTGCCTTGAAGCTTTCCTACCCCGAATGGCTGGTTATTCAGGAGCCGCTGTTTTTTAATTTTGCGGAGGCTCAAGAAGACAAACACTGGTTATTTTTGGATCACGGAAAAGGGTTGTCAGCCTATACCTCGCAAGTGGCTTTAGTCAGGATGGGCGAAAAACTCTATAAATTAACCGGCAAGCAGCGCCAGAAATTATGGTCGTCCGGCAAAGCCGAGCCCCCCGACTTTTTGATGGCCCAGGTTTTTGATCTGACTGAAAAACAGTTTTTGGCTTTAAATGCCGAAGCGAAAAAAAAGCAACTGGAAGAGTTACCTTCAAATGAGATAATCAAAGCTATTTATGTCGAATTAGGTCTGGTTTTCAATTCTGCCAGAATTCAACAGGGGTTTATTAATGAGGCGATTAATATCGCCTTACGAGGCAGGCAGCGAGGCTTGCAGGACAGAAGACAAGCCCAGGAAAAGGAAGACATAGATATGAAAAAGGCCATCCAGTTGTTCGCCACGGAATTAAAGCATATCGATAGCTTAAATCCTAAGGCTGATATTTTTGCTACCGGTGTTTTGGCGGGAGCATTAATCATGATGGGTCTTAATAAACCGATTGATGCATTTTTGGTACGACTCAATGCGCGTCAGGGCGAAATAAAAGAGGGTCTTGACGATCCGATTGAAAGTTTGCTCAAAGCCATTCACAGTCATCGAATGGATCAGCGAACCATGCAGGCCTACATGTCTATTGATCTGTGCAAAAAGACAATACAAGCCATTAGCCTTTGGGAAGAAGGTGCCCAATCAGCTAAATATTGGCGAAAAAGAGATTTAACAGGGATTGACCACAGGTCCTATGTCCGTGAACTCAGACAGCTAAAACAGATTAATGCGCAAAGGGATTTATAAAGAGCTGCTGTTTTGCCTTTTGTTTATCAGTAGTCCCAGTGATGGAAAAGAACCACGAATAGTTGTCGCCTATCCGGTATCCGATACTACGCAAGCGCTAACCTATAGTCACGTCATCGACGGGATAGAAAAAGTGCTTGGCCCTACGGAGTCGCTTGAAGTCCCGGAGGGGTCTGATACGGTTCAAACGCAACTGAATCGTTTCAACCCTGATAAAGTCATTGTCCTCGGGAAAAGAGTGGCTGTAGCTATCAACAAGACCGCTTATCCTAAACCCGTACTGGTGGGTTTGGCGCATTTTACCCCCTCAGAGTATAGCGGAGTGAGTCTGGCGCTTGATAGCCGCAGTTTATGTACCCAGTTATCCCGTTTCTTACCTGCCGTCAAGCGAGTTATTGTCGTTCAACAAGCCGGCCATCAGGCAATTGTCCCCGTAGTTAATGAAACAAGCCCGATACTTGAACTGCGGGAAGGCAGTGACCAATTAGCAACGATTCGTTTACTTGGGCATCTGGTGGGGGAGGAGGCGACGGCTTCGGATGCGGTATTTATCCCGGCAAATCTGCCGATCGACATGCTCTATGAGGTTGCTAAAGTAGCATGGGATAAAAAAATCATACTTCTGTCAACGAATCTGGCGCAATTAGATACCGGAACGCTCATGGGTTTTTACCCTGATGAGCTTGCCTTAGGCGTGCAATTGGGGCAATTGGCTTTGCAGATAAAACCCGGTTACGAAGGCATTAAAGGGATTCGTTTGGCTTTAAACAAGAAAGTTGCCCAGCATCTTGGTATTTACTTTGACCCCATAACACTTGACCTGATTCCGGTAAAGATCAAATGAATTTACCTGCCCCTCTTAATTTACGACAACGTTATAACTTAACGGTTTTTATCGCCATTGCCCTGGCATACTGTCTGATGATTGGTTTGCTGTACAAAGTGATTGATAATTATGCGGACGACTACACCAGTCACTACTGGCAAGATTATACCAAGACCTTCTCGGACGCTGTTAAATACTCGGTAATTATGCGCTCAACCTCAGTTTCCGAAGTATTAACGCACAATTTTGCTGCTGATAAGAATGTTTTGAAAGCCTCTGTTTATAATAGCCAAGACGAGTTGTTGGCAACCTCGGGCGGTAACCAGAATTGCAAGGCAACCCGCATTGGTCTTAACAGGCCGTTGGTTATTGAGAGCTATGACTACTGGTGTTTTTATGCGCCGATTACGCAAGCGACCAACTATTTAGGTCATGTTGAACTCATTATCTCCAAAGCTGATTTAAAGTCTGTCTTCGGGCAGCTTTTATGGGTTTCCGGGTTAATTATTCTGATCTTTACGGCGTTTATTTTTTTTGTGGTCCGCCATTTTTCCGGGTTGTTTACGACGACCTTGGTTGAAATGGCAGTGGTGTTAAAAAATGTCAGTCAGGGTGTGCGTGGAAGCCGGGTTACATTTTCCGGGGCTGCCGATATTGATATGATGCGAGATGTTTTCAACGACATGCTCAGCAAGATTGAGCTGAATGAGCAAGCTTTAGAAGAGCGAGTGGCAGATAGAACCAATGCACTAAAAATAGCGCTCGACAGCAGTCAGGCCGCGAATGTCTACAAGAGTCAAATCATGGCTATGGTGTCACATGAAATGAAAACTCCCTTACATGCGGTGGTCGCCGGCTTGCAATTGTTATATGAACAAGTGCCGCAAGGCCCAAAGCATGAACTCTATAAGGAATATCATACCAAGGCCTTGAATCGCGCCAACGAGTTGAACGGCTATATCGATAATATGTTGCTGCATGGAAAATTAGAAGCAAACCAGTTTGAAGTCGCTCATGCTGTCGTGGCGGTAAAATCCTTGCTGCAAGGGTGTGCCGATAAAGTGGCGCCCTTGCAGGTGCGTAATCGGAACCGTTTAACATTATCCGGCCAGGATGTTTCTGTGGTTGCTGATGCCGAGGTGTTAAGGCATATCGTTAATAATTTATTGAGTAATGCCTGTAAATTTACCCTGGATGGTGATATTACTTTGAGCTGGTGGCTTGAGCCAGCTTTGTTGGTTATTCAGGTGGGCGACACCGGTTGTGGTATACCCGATGAATTTCGCGCCAGGATTTTTGATGCATTTTGGCAGGTAGACATGAGTTTATCGAGGAAATACGGTGGTTACGGTTTGGGACTCGCCATTGTTCGGCAATTTGTCCAGCAACTCGGTGGCGATATTACCGTCGAAACAAATGTCGGTAAAGGCACTCTATTTACGGTTAAAATTCCAAACTCAGCAGATCGGCTTGCTCATCCTCTGTAGGCGTGTCGGGGAAAATCAGCTTGATAGTCTTCACTACCCGTTTGGCCTTGTCGAATTCATTATTGGTCAGGGCATGGTTGAGTAGCCATAACTGGTTTCTCAAAGTTTGATTTTTGGTATCCGTATAGTGAGCTTGGTAAATCAACTTCGCACGGTTAAGAATGGCTTGGCACTGACTTCTTAGATCGGTCAGGTTAAAGGGTTTGCACAAATATTCACTGGCGCCGTTCAGCATCATATTTTGGTTGCGCTCTGGACGGTCATAAGCCGTCATGATAATCACCGGCTGGTTTTTATCAATGGCCATCATGTTAACCAGTACGCCATCGCCTTTAATACCGGGTAACATATAATCCAGCAGTACCAGTTCATGGCGCTTTTTTTTCCACAGTTCAAGTCCCGATTCCCCATCACTGGCAATATCAATAACGTAGCAGTCATTGAGAGCGTTATAGGCAAAAAAGGCGGCATCTTCGTCATCTTCAATAATGAGTAAAGTACGTTTTTCCGGTGGTTTACGTCCACGAACATAGCCGGTGCTTAGGTTGTGTTCATAAGTCGGCGGTAAGACTTGTCCCAATTCCGCCAAAGAAACCACTTTAAAAGCATGCTCCTTGGCCAGTAGCAAGGGTATTTCGGTTTCACAGGTGTCTTTAATCAGGAAAAGCGGGAGTGTGTGCGCGGCTAATTGGGTTGAGTTAATCAGGTTTGCCAAGCGCCAAATATCGGCCCCGTCTATCGAATACTCGGTAATAATAAAATCATGGATATCTTTTTTCAATTCGTTAATCAGGTCATCTACGGTTTCCACAAAGGTCAGGTCTCCTTTGATGTTCGAGAGGGTTAACTGGTCTTGCAGAGCATCTGCTGTTTCAGAATAACTTGAAGCGACGAGTAATTTCATAGGCTTTATAGTCCTGAAAAATTAAGGTTTAACCATGAATGCTGACTTGTTTGAAAAAAATAAAGGCTTGAGTTTCTTAGGTTTATTGAGCATATTAATAATCCTGAATCAATCACCAAGCAACATCATAGAGAGGATGATATCACGGTTGGGTTTGAGGGTAATACTGGCTGCTTCCTTGATGTCGGCATCGGTTTTAACCGTGAATTCCCTTAACAGGGTGACAATGATAATCAGCATTTCCAGTTCAGCAAAATGTCGGCCAATACAATTATGCAAGCCTCCACCAAAAGGAAAAAAAGCGTATTTATGCCGTTCGGTTTCTGTCTTGTTTGAAAAATGCTCCGGATAAAATTCGTTGGGGCGTTCCCAGAGCGTTTCATTGCGATGGGTGGCATACATACTGAGAATAATCGTTGTACCTTTTGTAATATTCTGTCCGCCAATCATAACATCCTGAAGGGCCTGGGTAGCAAGAGCGGTAGTAGGTGGATACAATCTTAAGGTTTCATAAAGTGCCGCTTTTGTATAAACCAGCTTTACCAGGTTCTCCAGGGTTAATGGATCGTCTTTGTAGGCTCTAATTTCATCGGTTATTTTTTTATGCGCAGCATCATGCTTGCCAATCAAGTAAAAGAACCATGACAGTACGTTGATGGTGGTGTCTTGTCCTGCAAAAAACAAGTTAACCGCTTCGTCTTTCAATAGCTCCCTTGTCATAGAATAGTTCGTTTTTTTATCTTTGGCCTGGATAAATAAAGAAATAAGGTCGTGGCCTGGTTGCTCATATTTGCTGTCGATTTCTTGGTTAATAAAAGTGGTGAGTTGATTAACGGCATGTTGGTATGTTCTTTTTTTGTTTGGCATGAGCCACATCAATTTTCCATTACTGATAATTTGGGTTACTAGTTGCGGTAATAAGCCATTACTGATGGTATCTATTGATTTAATCAGCAGATCGTTATTGCTTAGGGTATCCACTGATTTACCCATTAACAGGCGGATAAAGATCCTTTGAATCAATTTCTTGAGCTCACAGGATAGATTGATGTTTTGATCAGTGGTATTTTTTAACTTATTTCTGGTACTGTCTGCTTCATTGATAATGATCTTTTCCCATTCAATGACTGACTCTTTAGTAAACAAGGGTTGCATGATGCGACGCTGATTTGTCCAGATCTCGTTTTTACTGTTGACGAGGCCATCACCAAACAGCGATTTTTTTGCATCATAAAGAAAATCCCTACTCAACAAGCCCTTAGCTTCCTGGCTATAAACCTCCTCAATGTGTTCGGGTTTACTGACAAACAGAAGTCTTTTCTTGAAAAAACGGGCTAAAACCAAATCGCCATAATTTCGGTGAATAGTTGTTAAAGCAGCAAGTGGTCTTCTGATTGATTGCAGTACAGGAATAATGATTGATCGCTCTTTGTGTGGTTGATGTTGCGATTTTAAAATGACCATTTAATTTGCCCCAGTATTGAACGCTCTGTAACCGGGACATCTCCCGGCAATAAAATTGGATTTAAGCTTGGTTCTTTGGCATTTGTGCCAAATAAATTATTAACTCTAAGAATAAGTTCGAGGGGCTTGGCAATCTGGGATGAGAGTGTTAGCCCCGTAATAAAATAGCCGCCAAGATTTGGTCGTGGGTCATTGGCAGGGCGCTTTCTTTCGCCTATCCAATTTAATTGACTGCCAAGAACCCAGTTTTTGGAAAATTCCCAGTTTATTAGCGCTTTTATCATGTGCTCAGGCAGTAACCCGGTATTGTTGCTGTTACTTAAGCCATGATAACTGTAGTTGATAGACAGGTTTACACGTTCATCAAATTTATAGAGGCTTTCAGTTTCCAAGCCAATCCCGTTAATTTTGCCGGCATTGACAAAGCCAACAGGATTTGGTGATACGGCTGTAAATGATGTTAAATTTGAATCGCTGGTTGAGGTAATTAAATTATTAAGCTCAAACCAATAAACGTTTGCCGAGGTCATTAATGCTGGAGACCATTTGTTTTCAACCTGAAACTCTACGGTGTCCATAATTTCTGATTTGATAGTTGCGCCTAGCGTAGCGGGTAGGTTTTTTTCTAAAAACGATGGCGGTCGGAAGGCGCGGCTATAAAGCAGTTTCGCAGTTAAATAAGGATCAATATTCCATACTAAGGATGTGCGTGGACTTATGCCGCCGGAGGCATCCGAGTAATAATCGTATCTCAACCCTGTTGTCAGATAAAAGTCAGTCGCAAAATTCCATTCGTCCTGAAACAAGGCATAAAAATTTGTTCTATTCTTTGATAGTGTTATGGGATCTCTTCCTAAAGCGGATACCTCAGTTAAATCAATTTGCTGAATAAAACCCGGTGTGATGAGATAGTTAATCTTATTGCTTACGTCAGTTACCCAGTTGTAGATAATTCCGGTTCCAAAGATATTGTTATGTTTTTTGAATCCCAGGTAATTAAATTGTGTGGTTAGCCCTGATGTTCCCTGGAAATTTGTTGCCTGGCTTGTTGCACCCTGGGGTAGAAAGCCGCCTAATGTACCCGGGGGTAATAACATAACATCCCAGTTTGTATGTTGACCTAAAAAATAAATTTTGGATTCAAGAGCTAAGTCATTAGTGAGTTTGTTGTTTGCCGAGACGTCCATACTGTATATGTCTACATTATTCGCTCCGGTGGTATCTAACGCGAGTGCTGCGCCTTCGCCAGTTTGAACATTATTAAAGCGTTGGTAACCGGCTCTAAATCTTGTCTGATCTTTAAAGGCTACATCAATTCGAGCATCGATATCTTCTCGGCCATTGTTGGTGAATCCGGGAGCTTTTGACACATGGGTTTTAAACAAGCTGTCCAAAAAAGTTTGGGCGTCACTGTTAATTCTTCCTTGATTACCTTGGGTTGTTCCGTCTTGAAAGGAAAATGCGTATTCCCAATCACCTTTTTTATTGCCGTATTCTGCCCAGCCTTCGTAAGTATCTTGATTGCCAACGAAGCCGCCGACATCACCTCCTTGTAGTTCTTTTCCGGTTTTAAGGACAACATTAATTACTCCAGTGGTTGCATCGCCACCGTACAGCATAGAACCTGGCCCCCTTATTACTTCTATATGAGAAATGTTTTTTACAGGCATTGTCCAGTCTGAGGGCTTACCGCCAATTGCTGTATTTCTTTGGGGAATGCCGTTTATTAAGAGAAGAATTTGAGCGTTTGTTTCAGAATAAATGCCGCGAAAGCCAATTACGCTATTGCCGCTCCTGGCAGTGCCAACATGCACGCCGGGTAGATATTCCAGAACATCTAACAAACGTCGGGCTCCAATGCGGTCAATGTCCTTGCTGGTTATGATGGAGGTGACGCTGGGACTGAGGTTTTGTGGTACGGGGTGACCTGCTGCAATGGATTGCATTTCCTCTGAGCCGTAAATTAAATCAAGATCGTCCTTCTCAGATTCTTCTGCGCGGGCATTTTGAGACAAGACAACGAGTAAAATAAAACAACGAGGTATTCGAAACATCTCGGTAATTGAATTCATTATTGATGCTCTGTTAATAACAAGACAAAAGATTTGAGATCTGAGTGTAATAATTAATTATTTTTCTTAAATTTTCCTTAAATCACCCATTTATGGAAGCTTTACTGATTATTTTCTGTAGTGCTTATAAAAATTTTATTTACACGGTAACGCAGGGTAAAAAAATCTTATTTTTGCTCCGTTTTAAGTGGGTAACCTGTATCATAAAGATATTAAAAATAAGACGGCTAGTTGTGACTTATTTGATTTAGTTAAAGCTTAAATCAATGTGTCAATTAATTTAGCTGCTAAACAAATTATAATTATAATTTTCATGTCTAATCAAGTATATAGTCAAATTTTCTTTACCAACATCTTGCGCTTACTCGAAGAAAAACACTGGACAAAGGAACAATTAGCGGCAGCCTCTGGTGTTTCGTCGGGATTCATATCGGGCATTACCAATGGACGCTACAATCCATCACTACGTATCATGGAGCAATTGGCCGACGCACTGGATACGCCATTGCCTGTGTTGCTGGAAACAACAGATCTTGATACTAAATCTTTGGCATTATTAATCGGCAATAAAGGTACGGGCTTACCGGAAGGGTATAAGCGAGTTTCCGCCGTATTACTGGAACATCAAGCCTATATCGTCAATAAATGGGCCGAAGAAGCTCGAAAGCAGCTTAATAAAGCGAAGTTGTAACGTTCTCTGATAAATCAGGTTATTTGTTAAGAGATATTTTTGCTTGTTTTTTAAAAAAATATTTAATATATTACAGTTATGAGATAAACTAAAAGTTACTTGAATGGACCGGATTAATTAATCATGTCTCTCGATGAAGCTAACTATTCAATTAAGGAAAGAGCGAAAGCCAAACTGGTCCGTGACTTAGGTCCGCTGATCATTGATGCCTTGAACGATCCAAAAACCGTCGAAATTATGCTGAATGCTGATGGTAATTTGTGGCAAGAAAGGCTTGGCGAAAAAATGCGCTGTCTTGGAACGCTCTCTGCAAATCGTGGCGAAGCCATTATAAAGACCATAGCGGGCTATCATGGCAAAGAAGTTACCCGGCTCAAACCCTTATTGGAAGGAGAATTGCCGTTAGATGGATCACGCTTTGCAGGACAACTGCCCCCCGTCGTTATTGCCCCAACTTTCTCGCTGCGTAAGAAAGCAATTGCCATCTTTACCTTAAATCACTATGTAGAAGCCGACATTATGACGGCCACCCAGCATGAGATAATGCTATCGGCAATAAAATCACACAGAAATATACTGGTTATTGGTGGCACAGGTTCCGGTAAGACCACACTGGTAAACGCAATCATTAATGAAATGGTTGAATTTGATCCCAGCGAACGAATATTCATTATTGAAGACACCGGAGAAATCCAGTGTGCGGCGATAAACTGTGTCCAGTACCACACGAGTCTGGAAGTTAGCATGACAATGTTGCTAAAAACTACCTTACGTATGCGTCCAGACCGTATCTTGGTAGGGGAGGTTCGCGGACCTGAAGCACTTGACTTGCTTATGGCTTGGAACACCGGTCACGAAGGTGGTGCGGCAACGCTACATGCCAATAATGCCAAGTCCGGACTCGATCGTCTATCCCTATTGATCAGTATGCATCCCGACTCACCCAAACCCATAGAACCGTTGATTGGCGAGGCGGTTCATATTGTTGTACATATCGCCAGAACTAATGAAGGCCGTCGAGTACAAGAGATTATTGAGGTTTCAGGCTACCAGGATGGTCAATACTTAATCAAAACCCTTTAGTACCTTAGGAGTCATCCCATGCAATTAAATAAAACCCAAAACTTTGCACTATTCCTAGTGTTGGCATTTGCCTGTCTTGCACCTGAATCCGTGTATGCAACCGGTACCACTGGCGGCTTGCCGTATGAAGCATGGTTGACCAGTTTGCAAAATTCAGTCACCGGTCCTGTCGCTTTCGGTTTGTCTATCATCGGTATCGTTATAGCCGGTGGTGTATTGATTTTCGGAGGGGATCTTAATGGTTTCTTTCGCACGCTGATATTTTTAGTTCTGGTTATGGCGCTGTTAGTTGGTGCCAATAACGTAATGTCCTCGTTCTTCGGGGCAGGCGCTGAAGTCGCATTTTATGATGCAATGCCACCCACGGTATTTCCAGATTCCATCAATCAAGAAGGTGTCGCGTAAATGGCGCTTCGAACAATGCCTATCAGAAGAGCGGGCAACCGAGATAATCTATTTATGGGAGGAGATCGTGAGCTAGTGATGTTTTCCGGTCTGCTTGCGTTCGCGCTGACCTTCAGCGCACAAGAACTGAGGGCAACGCTGATCGGGCTCTTACTCTGGTCAGGGGCGCTTTATGTCTTCCGCCTCATGGGTAAAGCTGATCCAAAAATGCGCTTTGTGTATCTACGCCATCGTCTGTACCGGAAGTATTACCCTGCACGTAGCACGCCCTTTCGTATCAACACCAAAAGCCAAGGGAATCAATATCAATGATTACAACTATTACACTGGCCATAGCGGCTCTTGGGATCGTGCTACTGGGGTTATTCATCCGTCTGATTATGGCCGCTGGCAATGCCTATAAATTGAGCAAACACCGATCAAAAGATGCCAGCGTTGCCGATTTACTCAATTATGCCGCTGTCGTCGATGATGGCATCATTGTCGGTAAAAACGGTTCGTTTATGGCGGGCTGGGTTTACCAGGGTGATGATAACGCCAGCAGTACCGATAAACAGAGAGAAGCCGTCTCTTTTCGAATTAACCAAGCATTATCCGGGCTTGGAAATGGTTGGATGATTCATGTCGATGCAGTGCGGCGACCGGCCCCGGCCTATCCGGAAAAAGGCCTGTCCAAATTCCCCGATGCCATTACTTCAGCAATTGATGAAGAAAGACGCCAATTATTCGAGCGCATGAGCACGATGTACGAAGGTTACTTTGTTTTGACTGTCACCTATTTTCCACCGTTACTCGCACAGCAGCAATTTGTTGAACTGATGTTCGATGACGATCAAAAAGTCCGGGACAGTAAAATCAAAACCAAAAATCTGCTGGAGTTATTTAAGCGCGAATGTAGCAACATTGAATCACGGTTGTCCTCGGCTATTAGTCTCAAACGGATGCAAGGCCAAAAAATAACGAATGAAGACGGTACGATAGTCACCCATGATGACCTGTTAAGTTGGATACAATTTTGTCTCACCGGTTTAAGCCATCCCGTACAGTTACCGACCAATCCGATTTATTTGGACGGTTATCTGGGCGGGCAGGAACTATGGGGTGGGGTGGTGCCAAAAATTGGCAAGCAGTTTATCCAGGTCGTGGCGATTGAAGGCTTTCCGCTGGAATCAACCCCCGGCATTTTATCGGCTCTGGCTGAATTGCCCATCACCTACCGTTGGTCAAGTCGGTTTATTTTTCTTGATGCACCGGAGGCCATCAAACAGTTAGATGCCTTTCGTAAAAAATGGCGCCAAAAAATACGCGGTATTTTTGATCAGATGTTCAATACTAATACCGGGCCTGTTGATGAAGATGCGGTGTCCATGGTTGCCGATGCCCAAGCTGCGATTGCTGAAGTCAATAGCGGGATGGTCGCTCAAGGTTATTACACCAGTGTCGTGGTGTTAATGGACGAAGATCGAAAAAAACTGGAAGCGTCGGCTCGACAAGTCGAAAAAGCGATAAACCGCCTTGGTTTTGCTGCCCGTATCGAAACTATTAATACCATGGATGCCTACTTTGGCAGTTTACCTGCGCACGGTGTCGAAAATGTCCGGCGCCCGCTGATTAATACCCTGAATTTGGCCGATTTGCTGCCGACCAGCACGATTTGGACGGGCGATGCACAGGCGCCGTGCCCATTGTATCCAATGCATTCCCAGGCGTTAATGCATTGCGTCACCCAAGGCTCAACGCCGTTCAGGCTTAATTTACATCAGGGCGATGTCGGTCATAGCTTTATCTTTGGGCCGACTGGTGCGGGTAAATCAACGCATCTTGGCATTATCGCGGCTCAGCTTCGCCGCTATGAAGGTATGTCGATCTTCGCCTTTGATAAGGGCATGTCGATGTTTCCACTGGCTGCGGCCATTAATGCCAAGACCCAAGGCAACAGTGGTAAGCATTTCACCATTGCAGCTGACGATGACCAATTGGCTTTTTGTCCTTTACAATTTCTTGAAACCAAGGGTGACCGTGCTTGGGCAATGGAGTGGCTAGATACCTTATTGGCATTAAACGGTTTGAATACCTCAGCAGAGCAACGTAATGAAATCGGTAACGCCATCATGGGCTTATACCACGCAAAAGCCCATACTCTGTCCGCATTTTATCTGGAGATTCAAGACACCTCGATTCGTGAGGTCATCCGTCCGTACACCGTAGATGGTGCTATGGGACATTTATTGGATGCAGAGAAAGACGGTCTGTTACTGTCGGATTTTACCGTTTTCGAAATCGAAGAACTGATGAATCTGGGTGAGAAATTTGCCTTGCCGGTACTGCTGTATCTATTCCGGCGTATTGAGCGATCGTTATACGGCCAACCTGCCGCTATTATTCTTGACGAAGCCTGGTTGATGCTCGCTCACCCCGCATTTCGCGCAAAAATCAGGGAATGGTTGAAAGTATTGCGTAAAGCTAATTGTCTGGTACTCATGGCAACGCAAAGCCTATCGGATGCCAGTAACTCGGGGATCTTGGATGTCATCCTCGAAGCGACGGCGACCAAGATATTTTTGCCCAACATCTATGCTCGCGATGAGGATACTGCTGCGCTTTACCGGCGTATGGGCCTGAATATACGGCAAATCGATATTTTGGCGACCGCCGTGCCTAAACGTGAGTATTACTACGTATCGGCATCCGGTCGCCGTCTCTATGATTTGGCGCTAGGACCTCTGGCTCTGGCATTTGTCGGTGCATCCGATAAAAAGTCAATTACTCACATCAAGTACTTAATGAGTCAATATGGCGATCAATGGCCTGATCATTGGTTATCACTAAAAGGCTTACAGTTCGATGATTACCAGGAGCAACAACATGCTTTTTAAAAAAAAATCACTTACCGAAGATCCCAGAAAATCCACTAAATTACTCGAAGGCGGTCGCCGCATTGGTGAGAGCGATAACCCTTATCTATCAGCCCGTCGCACTTGGAACGATCATACGCGCGGTATTGTCGCCTCAAGACAAGTATGGCAAATCTTCGGGATTCTATCGCTGTTGATAGCTCTCGGCGGTATTGGTGGCATGATTTATATCGGCAGTCAGTCCAAGTTTATTCCTTACGTCATTGAAGTTGATAAACTTGGGCAAACGATGGCTGTAGCTCCCGTAGATAAAGCCAGTAAAGTGGATCCGCGCATCATTCGGGCAGTACTGGCTGCCTTCATAGCCGATGCGAGAACAGTGACGCCCGATATGGCGCTGCAACGTAAGGCCGTGTTCTCGGTTTATGCTTTGTTAAATCCGAATGATCCGGCAACGCAAAAAATGAACGATTGGCTGAATGGCACCGCAGACTCCAGTCCGTTTAAACGCGCGGAAACTGAAATGGTTGCCATTGATATAGGTACGGTGTTGCCGCAAACCCCGGAAACATGGCAAGTCGATTGGCTTGAGACCATCCGAGACCGTCAAGGGCTTGTGAAAGGTCAGCCGACCCACATGCGGGCGCTGGTTACCGTCTACATCGTTGAACCCACAGCCACTACAACAGAAGATAAGTTGCACAAAAATCCCATCGGTCTTTACGTGCGCGATTTCTCTTGGTCGAAACAACAACAGTTTTAAAAGGGGCAAAATCATGAAAAAATTAATCATCTTGATGAGTCTGCCTGTTTTTCTTGTTGTCGCTCAGACAGCCTCGGCAGTCGCCGGCGATAAGGATTTAGCGGAACTGTATTTATCAACCAATAACCCAAAGTTGACGAAACAAGAGCAATCCGCACTGGCTATTGCAGAACGTTGGAAAGCATCAAGCGCAAGCGGGATGACCCCGGTATCCGGCATCAATGGCACCATCACTTATCTCTATGGTGCGCAACAACCCAGTATCGTTTGTGCAGTGCTTCAAGTTTGCGACGTCGCCTTACAAGAAGGCGAACAGGTCAACTCAATTAATTTGGGCGATACTGCGCGCTGGACTATAGAACCTGCGATTACCGGTAGCGGCCCAACGGAGGTTCAGCACCTCATCATCAAGCCGATGGATGTAGGGCTTGAAACCTCGTTAGTGGTGACTACAAATCGTCGCACCTATCACTTTCAATTACGCTCACACCGCACCCAGTATATGCCCAAAGTAGCCTTTTCCTATCCAGAGGAGGCCATGGCAAAATGGGACGTTCTTAAGCACCGCGAAATAAAGCAACGTCAAGAAAAAATTCTTCCGAAAACCGGTGAATATCTGGGCGATTTAAATTTTGACTATATTGTTACCAGTGAGGGTGATATAGCGTGGAAACCCGTTAGAGTTTACAACGATGGTCAAAAAACCATCATCCAAATGCCGGCTGCAATGGCACAAACCGAAGCTCCAACCCTGCTGGTGATTCGCAAAAAAGGTGATGTTTTTACTGACGATGAAACCGTTATGGTCAATTATCGCGTTCAGGGTGACCGCTATGTTGTTGATACGATTTTTGACCGGGCGATTTTAATTGCCGGCGTGGGATCGTCTCAAGACGTCGTTACTATCGAAAGAGGTAAATAAGCTATGAACTATATAACGCTTATATTGTTAGCCATTGTCGGGTTGGAGGGTTGCGTAAGCCCGGAATATGGTAATTTTGTAAAGTATACGCCACCGGCATTAAATACTACGCTAGTGATTGATACGGTGAAACAAATTGAAACCCTGTATCCACCTGCCAGGGCTCAAATCAATATCGGACAAGCTATGGTGAAGACTGACCTGTTCGGTACCGGTCTTATAACGACATTACGAAAACACGGCTATGCCGTTCAAGAATATCGTCAAAAACCACTATCTGATAAGGACCTAACTTTACAGTACCTAATTGATGTACCGACAACGACAGAACAAGCGCTGTATCGGATCAAGATACGTATCGGTGGTAATACCTTAACCCGCGCCTATGTGGCGAACAACGATACCGTTATGCCAGCCGGTTCATGGGCACGCAAGGAGGATTAATAATGACTGCAATACATGATCAATCGATGGCTCCAGAGGAGTCGCCTAATACGCTATCATCCGGTGTCCGCAGCGTTAATAATCTGCCCATGTACCTGATCGGGGGAGTGGTATTAATTTTTCTTGTTGTTATGATGCTCGTTGCTGCGGATCGAGCGAATAAACAGAACAGGCCTGATAAAAATGCCAATGAGAATATCGGAGATACTAATCAGTTCGCCGATAAAATCGCTGGCAATCACAAGAGTGGCATCATTGCCGCAACAGAACCCACTAAGCCATTAACGGTGCCCGAGTTATCGTTGGCACAGCCCACAGTAACCCTTGCTCGGGTAGAAAATTTAAATACCCCCCCGATGCCACCGAATCAAATAGCTTTAAAACAACCGCCTACCGACGAGGAAGCGCTGCGTATACGGCAAATGAAAATGCAACAACTACAGGAGGCAATTAAAGCGCATACCGGTGTGCAAATACAAGCGCCCCGAAGCGCAGCATCGCCGCCAGGAGGAGCTATAAATCCAAAGGATGCCGCGTTTTTACAAAGATCAGCTGTTCACCAAGCTTCAGCCAGCATAGATGCGGATCCAACGATGGTCTATAAAGCCAAACTCGCGCAGTTGCAAAATTCCGGTGTCATTCCAGGGTTAGCAGAGCAGGGCGACAGTGATGATGATAGCGCTCGGCGACTAATAAAAACCGGGGCATCGTCTGAAGGCAATGCTATCGAACAGTTCGGGCATAACAGTCATGGCGAGCGCTGGCAGCTTGACTCTACAATGGAAGTCCCACTATCGCCGTATGAGCTGAGAGCGGGTTTTGTGGTACCGGGAACACTAATATCGGGGATCAACTCAGAATTACCCGGGCAAATTGTGGCTCAAGTGGCACAGAATGTCTATGACACGGCTACCGGTAAATATCTGCTTATTCCGCAAGGGGCAAGGCTAGTTGGTGCTTATTCGAGTCAAGTTGCCTACGGTCAGGCTCGTGTACTCGTCGCCTGGCAGCGTATCATTTTTCCCGATGGCAAGGCGTTGGATATAGGTGCCATGCCCGGTGTCGACAGCGCCGGCTATGCGGGATTTCATGATCAGGTTGATAAGCATTATCTGCGCGTCTTTGGGTCAGCGCTAATGATGTCAGCCGTAACGGCTGGCATCATGTACAGCCAGCAGTCAAACCAAACAACGGCAACCGGACCGGGCAGCTACTCACCTAATGCCAGTAGCGCGTTAAGTCAAGCTCTGGGGCAGCAATTAGGCCATGTCACCGCACAAATGATCCAAAAAAACATGAACATTGCGCCAACCTTGGACATCAGGCCCGGCTTTCGTTTTAATATCATCGTGACCAAAGATTTAACCTTTACCAAACCCTATCAGTCTTTTGATTATTAATGCCAAGGAGAAAAACTATGAAATCATTACAAAAATTAGCCGCTAAATTCGCATTATTTTTCGCGCTTGGGGTTAGTGGGGTTATCTCGCCAACCTATGCAGGCATTCCGGTGATCGACAGCAGCAATCTTTCCCAAAATATCGTTTCAGCGGTGGAAGATGTTGCTCAAACACTCCAACAAATCCAGCAGTATTCAACGCAATTGAACCAGTACGCCATGCAATTGCAACAATATCAAAATATGCTGCAAAACACCGCCGTACCTTCATCCTATCTATGGAATCAAGCCAGTTCAACGATGGGGAATCTACTTCGTACTACCAATACCTTGAGTAATTACAAAAACCTGTTTGGTAATTTGACTAATTATCTTGGCCAGTATCAAAATATAACTTCCTACGCTAACTCGCCGTGCTTTAGTTCTGCGAACTGCACTCCCAGTCAATGGGCGGCGCTTGCAAACAGCCGGATTCTAGGATCAACCGCACAACAAAATGCAAATAATGCCTCAATACAAGGACTGGATCAGCAACAAACTGACCTGCAAAACGACGCCAACACCTTGATGCAATTACAAGCCAACGCCCAAAGCGCGACCGGCCAAATGCAGGCTATCGGTTATGCTAATCAACTGGCCAGTGCCCAATCAAGTCAGTTACTACAAATAAGGGGGCTATTGATCGCAGAGCAAAATGCCTTAGTGACAAGGCAGCAAGTGCTTGCAGATCAAGAAGCGCAACAAGCCGCTATCGCTGCACAAATTCGCACGGGTAGCTTTGTCGCCAGTCCAACCGTTTCATGGTAAGCGGAGGTATAAAATGATAATGGCTAAACGAATTTTATTTCTGGCATTGGTCACAATGTTGATCACTTTAATTAGCGCTTGCTCAACGGAGGAACCAAACACAGCAACATCGATAGCGATTCCGGAGGTTAATGATGAGAATTGTATGGACAAGAATATCGTAAAGATCACGGATAAAAAAGTAAGGGAAGAATTTGCGGGTTTGTGTATACGTCGAGGGAGCTTCGTGGCTAGTCCAAAAAAATCATGGTGAGGAACATGTTATGAAAATAACTTTTACAAAAAGTATCTCAATCCTGCTGATCTTATTGTTCGCTGCCCATTCGGTTGAAGTAAATGCGGCTATTAACAGTAGTGGTTTACTTGATAGTGTTCTAACAACTTATAAAGCAGCTGCAAGTTCATGGGCAGCGACAATCACAGCGCGAGCTACGTTTTTATTCTGGACACTTGCCACGATCTCAATGGTTTGGACATTCGGCATGCTTCTCCTGCGTAAAGCAGATATAGGTGAGTTTTACGGAGAATTTATACGATTTATTGTTTTTACCGGATTTTTTAATTGGTTACTGATAAATGGGCCAACAATGGCTACGAGTATTATTGATTCCATGAAAACTATGGGTGCAACTGCATCAGGTAATAATTCGGTATTATCCCCATCCGGGATTGTAGATATAGGATTTAGTATCTTTTTTACTATGCTCGATAAAACAACGATATGGTCACCATTTGATAGTGCTGTCGGAATTCTCATTAGTACTATCATCCTTGTCATCGTCGCATTGATTGGCGTAAATATGCTAATGCTATTGGTGAGCGGGTGGATTCTGGCCTACGCTGGTGTGTTCTTTCTTGGTTTTGGCGGATCACGTTGGACATCAGATATGGCAATAACGTATTTCAAAACTGTGCTAAGTATTGGAGTACAGCTTTTAACGATGATCTTGCTGGTAGGTATTGGTAAAACATTCGTTACTGCCTTCTATACCAGTATGAGTGCCTCTATGAACTTGAAAGAAATGGGTGTAATGCTTGTTGTTGCCATTGTCCTGTTAGCGCTAACTAATAAAGTGCCTCCCATGATTGGGCATCTTGCGATGGGCGGAGGAACACATTCATTAGGTCATGGATTCGGTGCCGGTTCTGCAATGGCTGCGGCTGGCGTAGCGGGTGCTGTAATGGCCGCAGGGAGTGCCTCTCTGATGGCTACAGCTGCCAATGCGGCTGGAGGTACACAAGCACTTATGGCAGCTTACCAAAAAGCAACAGCGGATAATATATCTACAAGCTCTGGCAGTGGAGCAAGCATGTTTAATGGTCCAGCTGATTACAATAGCAGTCACTCATCACAAACAAGTTCACAGCCCAGTCCTCTTGCTAAAGCAATGGGGTTGGATTTATCCTCGGGTAGAAATAGCTCTGGAATATCAAATAGCCAATCAGGATCAGCAAGCCGAGGCGCAGTTGTCACAGCGACAAAAGTTGCCGTTGATACAGGCGTAAATCTAGTCAAAGGCTTAGGTCAAGTGACTAAAGATAAGTACACCTCAGTCAAAGATACTGCTCAAAATCGAATTGACCAAACCTTAGGTGGGCAAGTCGCCACCGCTATTGAAAATGATATTCCGTCATTCGGAAGTGATAGCCTGACAGGTGAAGAAACTGATCTTGCCGCCGAAGTTGACGCATTTGCTAACCGTTCTAACCAGGCATAGATAAAACTAAAGGAGCGACACCATGAGTAGTGCAAAAATATTAATGGGTCTCCTGGCCATATTGAGCTCATCTCAAGCAATCGCCTCGGCAACTTCTGGTGTTAGTGATAAGTTTGCTTATTTATCGCCTTATATGCAAGAAAGAATTGTTTGCTCAATAGCCGCCGCTATTCATTATGATGTGCCGGTTAACATCGTACTGGCAGTTGCAGAGAAAGAGGCTGGTAAGCCTGGACAATGGGTACGTAATACGAACGGAACTCATGATGTTGGCGCTATGCAGTTTAACACGCGATACCTCAAAGGGTTGACTGCACAATATGGCATCACAGAGAATGATGTAGCAGCGGCGGGTTGCTATGCTTATGATCTGGCTGCCTGGCGATTACATGGACACCTCCAGAAAGATACCGGAGACATTTGGACACGAGCCGCTAACTATCACTCAAGAACGCCTTATTATAATGCAGTGTACAGAGCTGATTTGATTAGCAAAGCCTATAAATGGGCGAAGCAGTTGAATACTTTACTGTCCGGTGATGTTGAAAAAATGAATGCCACAATAATAATGCTCGCAACACCAGTACCAAAAGTGGCGAAAACCAAGATTCCAGAAAAGACAAAATTGACAACACATGTAGTATTAAACACCATCTATAAACCCCGGCAGATCATCGCCAAAGCCGAGAATCAATAATAAACCGGTAAAACAGCATTCAATTTTTACCAATTAGATCGAGTGGGTCACGTGTTATCTCTAAAACCCCCATGGTAACTGATTTTAGCGGCTAATAATTGACACTTACAACTTGTCTATCTAAACTTTAACCACTATTTGGTAGCCGTCAGTGCTATGGGCAATTAAGCTGCGGAGCTCATAAGAAGGCATTTTAATGGTGAAACAATTAACGTTGGTTCCGTTCGAGCAAACAGTTGGCGGACTACTCTTGAATTCTCATACAGTGGAAATAGCCAAGAGCGTGTTGGTAGAAGGTAGGCAACAAATAGAATTAGCCAGTCTCAACTGGCTTTACAAAAGGTGCTATTTCTCAAGCCGTGAAGCGGGTATGGTCGGCGTATGACATCAATGTAAAAGGAGGATAGCGAGTATCAGTCGTGTTGCCGAAATACCAAGCGTACATTGTGAAATAATGGGCCGCAAAATACGAAGGCAGAACGGAAAATAAGAAATGAAAGTACCTGTCTGGAAAATAAAAAACAAACAATGAAGCTTAAAACGATATGAAAAGACAGCAGCCTATTTCAGCAGGGCCTGATTTAGAAGCACAAACGGTAGTCGTTAACAAAGGCGCACCGCTTGAATTGGATATGAGTTTGATCGATGAAGATCCCTATCAACCTAGAACAAATGACAATCCTGGCTTTGCACATGACAGTCTCGCCGAGTTAGCCGCATCTATTCATCTGCGTGGTGTAAAAACACCGATATCGGTTCGAGAAAATCCTGGAGTATCCGGGCGCTACATTATTAATCACGGTGCAAGACGATTTCGTGGTTCGCTCATGGCCCAAAAATTAACCATACCTGGTTTCATTGATAATAATTACATCGATGATGATCAAGTGATTGAAAACCTGCACCGCGATGGTCTTACCGCTCGCGAGATTGCCGATTATATTGGTCGAAAACTGGCTAAAGGGATGAAGAAAGGGGCTATTGCCAGGGCTATCAGTAAGTCGCCTGCCTTTGTGACGCAGCATGTCACGTTACTTGATCTTCCCGATCCAATTGCAACAGCTTTTAACTTGGGCCGCACCAAGGATGTAACGGTTGTTAATGAATTGGTCACTGCCTACAAGAAGAACCCGCATGAAGTTACAGACTGGTTAGCCGATGAAACACAGGAGATCACGCGGGGAGCGGTAAAATTATTTCGTGAATTTTTGGATGATAAGCACAGCAGCGTAGAGGATGACGAAGAGGTTTTTATTGCAATTGTGGGTTTGTCTGAAGTTGAACAAATGCATACGCCTATTCGAAACGATGATGAGTTAAGCGTCACTGTAACAACTGGATCGGGGGAGGGCGCGCATACCTTTTCGAACAACGAAGGCTATAACAAGGTAAATCACAAAAAGCTTGAACAGCCAGAGAAGGCAGTCGTTGTTGGTCCAAACATAATGACCAAAGCTATCGTACACGTTCAATATGAGGGTCGCCTTGCTCGGCTAATGCTTGAGCGTCGACCACCCGCCAGCGGTTGGGCATGGTTGAAGTATGAACAAGGTGGTGAGGAATTCAAGGCCGCGTTATCATCCGTTCAACTGACTGAGATTCTGGAGGGTAGCCTATGAAGCAACGTATGATAGTCATGAACGGACAGCGGATTGTTGAGAGCGAGCAAGCCGAAGAGAAATGGCAAATTGCCAAGGTGGATAAGGCTCATGGGATTAAGCCGGGAATTTATAACCTGTATAAGTCGAGTCAGGCCGTCAAAACAACTGAGTATGCCGGGGTTATTTTGCATACAGATAAGCGCACTATCTATCAGCAAGTTGGTAAGAACATTGTTAAACATGAGAGTCTGGACTTCAATAAGGTTCCTGAAGTCGGCCAGGTGAAAGGTATCAGCTATAACCTGCAGGGCAAAGCCGCTATGGTAGAAGCGACAACGGTCAAGCTCAGTAAGGGCTCAGCAAGTTAATTTTAACCAATTAAAATAGAACTCATGAAAAGCTAATATGTAAACCTCTGAACTTGAACTGACAGCTTCAAATATTAGTTTGGATTGAATCTAATATTGACTGCCGTTTGTCGAATAGTCACAATCAGCCAAAACCTGACGATTATTACTACGGTGAACGGGGGTATAAGATTTATTTTGAACGCCAAGGCGGTGTTAATCGTTATTTAAATTGAGAGCAGAAGGAAAGATCAATGTTTTACTTCGTAGCGTTGGAGATCGTATTAAGTGCACAATTAGCTCTATAAACTAATTTATCAAAGTCTATAAAAGTGAGAACCAGATGACTCTCGCGTTTGATGCTACGAGAATTGATTGCTTTGACGCTTTGGGAGGTGAGATCCTTCAAGTCACTTTTGACACGGCGCCAGAGGATCAAGACGAGGACCAGCGCAGTACTCCGTATATTCTAATCAGTCGCAATTTCGAGTTTTCCTGTTCTGCGACAATCGAATGGTATGACGGGTATGATTACGACGGAGGCGCAGAAATTATCACCTTAACTTTGAGAAGAACCCGCATGACGATTCATGTTGATCAGAAGTTGGACTTCGAGGTGACCTTTCATTTACCTGACAAGCAGTTCAACAAAATGACATTTTTCTTGCGGAAGATGATGGGTGATCGTATTTATATTGCTGATTAATTCCCAATAGTTGACCGTTAGCTGAGGATCATAGTCCGCTGTTCGGCGACAATAGTTATAAGTCAATGGCTTGGAAGAACACATGTTGCTTAATATACTTCATTTACATCAGTTGTTGGGGACTGTCGTTTATGCCCACAACACTTGATATAAAATGATCAACTTTTAAACAAAGAGGTTAGCTAAAAATGAAAAATTATGAAGTTGTAGACATTGAATTGCACATAGGTGGTGAAGATTACGAAATTAGCTTGGAGGGTTTTTATATTGAAGCCATGATTAAGGTAGGTCACGCAGACATTGAAGCCTTTTTACAGTCTAAAGTAGAATCACAAGGCGGTTGGCTTAAAGATGTGCCTATTGCTAACCAAGCCCGTTGTGCGATTGTTCAAACATTAGCTGAACGTTAATTGTAAAAATTAATATGACAATAAAATTGTAAATGATAAGGCAGGTATCAGTCGTTTGCTGATCACTGCCAATGACAGCGACCCAAACCTGCCTGTCGCATTTCTCAAAGCGGTCAGTCAGTCAAATCCAGATTCTGAGAACTGGAGTGCTACAAAGCAGTCGTTGGCGACCTCACCCAATCGGCCATAAACCGCCGGACGATACAAAAATACCAATGACAAATGTCCTGCCCAAAGCAGCCGTAGGGTGTGGAGAGTTTCCGAACCGCACCAGTCGCGAACGATGCGGTGCACACTGTTTACCGCATCCTACGTGCTTTATAATTCCTTGTTTGGCGGCGCAGTCACGCCAGTTTGGGGTAGTAACCACATAGCTACGTATCTTTGAGGAGAGAGCAAAAATGGGCGAAGAGTTTCTAGCTGAAATGAAGGGTTTCAAACGCACCCTCGTGATTCACTCCAACGCGAACCATTATGCAGCTGCGGCTATAATGGGAATGATGGCTGCTCGCAGTCAAGAAGCGGGGCCATATTTTCGTCTTTCAGACAATTTCGTCCCAATGGTTGATGGTCTTGCCGCCGAAGAGTTCAATGCAAACGCTTCCCCCGACCAGATCGATGCGGATTTCAAGAATGATTGGGTTGGATACCTGCAAACTACTGGTCTTCCTGCCTGTGGTCTCAAATACGAGGGCAGCCGCACGCCAGAAGAGAACACTATGCGTTTTCTTAATGCGCATAACCGACGCATTCCAGCAATAAAGCCCAGGATGGTTCATGAGTCGCGGGATCTTTCGGTGTCATCTGAATATAGACTGGACTATAAGGAGCTTGTTACGCTCATCAAGGCTGGATGTGATCTGAGGCCATATCTCAGCCGTGACATCCTCAAAAGGAAGCGCCCGGATAAAAACGACCCCTTGCTCAACGCCTGGGGGATACAGCATCTGCACTTCCGCGCCGCAGGAACCGATCAACTATTGTTCTGCGTAATAGCAGAATCAGATGTGTTCATCATCCAGGCATTGCCCCATAATACGGAGCATCTGTGGGTGAATACGCAACTTATTCAGATTTTGCACGACAATTGGCCGGAGTTGATCCTCTGTGCAAAACATGATGGTCTGCGCCCGGAAACTATTTCGGCCGTCAAACGTCGCTCCCTTCGCAACTACAACGCTAACTTCACGGTTACAGTTACCGATGGAACCGTATATCTTCCACTCGCTGGAGGAACAATGGCGTCCGGTGATTCACAGGAAGATCGGCTAAACTGTGACAAGATTTTTTTAGAACTTGAACAATATCAGAATGTTGTCATGCAGAACGCACTCGCTATTCGGGCCGCATTTAATATGCCCGTTTCACAAAAGCTGGTAGTTAGAATGGCTTTCGATAATCGTGAATGTTGCCTATATGAACCAACGAGAGCCACGCGGATTGGTGGTTTTGCTCCAGTTGACAAGGCCAATTTGTAAGCTTTGTTATGTTGCTCTGCGGCAGTTTGTTATGATCTTCGAAGGTAGATTATTCGTGTGTTTTCAAGGAAGGGGGCGTAGTGACTGAAATGCAGAAACGACACATAATCTATGTCGCAAAAGTTAACCTTTGAGCAACATCAAATGGCCGCAATACGACCCAAAGCGATCATTGGAATTTTAAAGCTAATGCCCGCTTCGGGTCGCGACGCGACCGTCGTCTCATCGGATTCATCACCGGAAAGCGGTCAATCAAATCCCATTCTTGAAAGCGGCCGTTCGTCACTGAGTTCAATCGACCCAAACCGGACGGTGAAATGGTTCGATTTTTTAGGGTAGAGTTAACCGGATGCCACGGAAATCTGAAAAATAAAGCTGGGGTATAACTGCGTCCCGGTTGAGCGTAATATTAGGCCAAATGTGTGATTGCAAGACTTGACCCCTTGCTTTTTCTGACCCCTTGCTTTTTCTATTGCGGAAGTTGTATTCCAACATCCGCAATTCCAGCCCGGATGGCCTTAACGATAAATTTGGCAGAGAGCAAGCATCCAATTCGATGAAATTTGTCACCTTTGTTCTTACCTCCATCATCAACGACGGTCTTAGCCGCAAAAAAAGCAGGCTTGTTGGCCGCGAGCCTCGCAGCTTCATAAACAGAGTAAATCTCCATATCAAAGCCAGCTAGTTTTCTTTGTCCATACCTTAGGGAAGACGCCTGGCCATCTTCTGCCATGACGGCGCTTCCACTGCTAGTCGGTGCATCAGCCTTGACGTTACAAGTCAGCTGCTCCATCTCATCCGGTAGCTCTGACTTGCCAGCATTTAGACCTTCTAACATAAACTCTTTCAACCTAGCATCTGAACAAAGCTCAAACAGCTTATTGTGGACGTCCATACTAACCTGAACGTCATAGTGTTCAGACCTAAAGCCATCGTTACTCCACTTTCCTGCATCGTGCTGGTGGCAAGTCTGGGTTACCAGCAGGTCATATATTTCAGACTCGCCAGGTATCCCACCACAAATCCCGCTCATGCAGATCAAACGGGGCTCAAAGCGATCCAGCGCCATGGTCGCAACAACCGCGGCCGCGACGAGACCCATGCGGTGCGCCCGAACAATTACGCCCTTGTAAGCGCATATTTGGACCTCTCGGCAACTGAGTCCTGAAATGGTCTTGACTGGTCCCCAAGTATCGGTCAAACCCTCGAAAGCATTAATCTCCTTGTCCAGTGCGCAAACAATGACGAACTCATACTTCTGCTTGGGCTGCGCTGCCAATAGCTTCAGCTTCAATGCTTCCTTCCACTCACCATGGCCATTGAAGGAGATCACATTAATGTCGACCGCGTTTAAATCGTACACAGAGTCCCCTAAGTCCTTGGTGTAGCGCGTAAGCACGACTGCTGGGGTGCGGAACGATTTGCTTCCGTAATCTCTAGTTGCAGAAACCAACTGATCACTATGATCCTCGACTGTGGCGTCCTTTCCCGATCTGGGCACAACGAGATCAAGAAGGATTAAATCGAATTTCGTGTTTGAGATTGCAAGAATGTAGTCGTACCAATTCCTTTCACGCTGAATCTCAGCGTCGGGGATGATTTGATTGATTTCAGATTGGATCTCATTATTCTTGTTGTCCTCATCTTCAAGTATCAATATCTTCATAGTTTCTCCAGAATAGACGTGACCTCGGCCTTCCATCGATTGTCATCTTCCACATATCTCACGCAGCCGGCTATCTTAATGCCAAACTTTTCGAGTATTTCTTGCTGTGCCAATTCCACTGGAATTGGCACCTCTTCTATCGGAATGTCTGGGTATTGCGTAAGGATGATGCATGATGTGTTACTGCCGGAAGACTCAATTTCAAACAACACATCTAGCCCTCCTGAAGATAGAGGAAATGGGGAACCCGCCCCAGCCTCTGGCTCATGACTGTGGATTGACATGTCGATAATGGCCAAATCAAAGGTTGAAATTGTCAGCGCAAACGAAGCCGTTGCCAATGCGTGGCATTCCTCAATTTCGATTTTCTCAGAAAAAAAAGATTTCAGATGAGCACGAATGCTATCCATCTTGAATGGATCATCTTCGACAATCAGGCACTGGGTATGCTTAATGTTCAAGGTCATAGGTAAGTCTCACGTGCACTTCATTATTTAAGACTTCGTACTGATCAAGGGAGAAGTCTTGGCGGTTATGAGCAAGCAGGATGAGTTTCGAAATCCCGCTCTTTCCTTGATAAAAATCGGCATCCTCAAATTTTGCCATCTTTCGCTCCTCGATGATCGCGGATACTTTAGCCGGGTCATCTGTTGCTCGAATAGAAGAGGATATATTCACGATTAATTGCTTCCTCTTTCCTGATGTGATTTCGAAGTTTCTCCGAACGGTGCGACTGCGGTCGCCATGGTTGGCCGCATTCGCAACAACGACAGCCAGCGAGTCGTAGACAATGTGGTAAGCACCACCAACCAATTCGACCTCGCCGTTGCTGTTCTCGTCTTCCTGCGGGTTGAAATCAGGGATAGTGTCCTTTATCTCAGCGACTATAGCGTCAAATAACAAAGATAGGGATGCTGTTGGTGCTACAATTGACGGACGCTTGAACCACCCAAACATCGCAGCGAGCTTGTGATCGATGGCATGTTCCAGCTCCCGTCGAAAACCTTCCACTATCCTAGCATCAGAAGGTGCCACAGAAGGTAGCAAATCACTGTTTAAGAACGGGAGGTTTTTCAGTGGCACTTGCTGGGCTTTCAGGTATCTAGTTACGGCAATCAGGTCATATTCTGCAAGTCTCCAACAATAGTCGATTATGTCAAGCTCTATGCCCTCCACAGACTTAGTCTCGTCGAATGTTGTGCTTATAGTGTTTACTGCCGCACTCAGTATCTCAAGCTTTTGAGATCCATACACCTCGGGTTGAAGAAGTCCAAGTGGCTTCACCTTAGAATTGACATGCAAACGGTCTTGTATAATCGCTTCAATCGAGCGATTGTATGAATCCTTCCAAACGCACCATTTCACCGAAAACTGTGGTGAACGGGATAGGTGTCGAAATTTGTCACCCTTTTCAATCTGGTGGATAACATTGGAGTATAGATGGCCGTGAAAGGTGCCATGTCGAATTCTCCGACCAATATAGGAGGCGATCCCAAATACTGGGTTCGAGCAAAAAGCGTTGTAACAACTTTGCATTACCATTGAAAGAATCGTTTCGTCGCAATTGATAGAAACCCCTTTTTTTGCTGTACCTGTGGATGTTAGTGCACTGTTCAATTCAATTATCATCTCGTCCTCAATCCACGATGAGAATCTCGATGGGTCCACATAAATACGATGGTCATCGATCTCATTTCGAACTCGATTAAGTTGATGATCGATTCGAACTGCTCGGGCGCGCTCAAGGAAGTGGTCATCCTGTTTGAAGCGAGCCATCCATTCATGGAGGGAGGCCCGCACTTCCGGAATGTCCGCCCGATGAGGCGCAAGCTTATTCAATTTTGCGAGGAAGTCCTCCGTAGCAATTTCGTAGATATACTCGGAGACGTAAGGGTGCGTGAACTCATAGGCTTCGACGAGTTTAACGAGTACCCCCTCGTGTTCCTTAATCGTAACGTCTTCCAAAAGCTTTCTAAGTTGAAAACTGTCAAGTTCGTTCTTGCTTCGTTTGGCGAGCAGAAGAAGCAAGATCAATTTCACCAAACTATCCTTCGCCAATTTTGCGGCCGTCCGCACTGCCTTGATCGGAACAGTCCGGGAAAGATCCTGAGTCAGACCCATTAGAGTGAACAGATCGTCCCTATCGAAACCGACCTGCCCGTCGGAATGGTACAACCAATAGTTGAATATTGCCGATCGAGTAGCCGTGCCCGACAACTCAAGCTTGGCTAGGGACGCATATCGGTGTTTGGTGAATGGGGTCTTCCCTACAAGATTGCTTGGTGTCGCCTCGCCAACCCAATCATACAGCGTACTAGATAATCCTTCGGGTAGGTTGCCGACATCTTCAGTTGATGTGTCATAATAATTGTCTAGGAGAATGTGATATTGCCGAATAGGTTCATACTCCAGCCACGCGCTGCTTTGCGTGAAGAATGTATATTCGCTGTGCAAGTCATTAGCATCGTAGGTGGTAACGAGGCGCTCAAATAGGTTGGCTTGCCCCAGTTGGTAGGCAATCTCGCCAATAGCCGGGTAGTCCTTGATTCGGAACAGGTGAGAATTGAACTTTGCCAAGATGATGGCATCGATGAGTGAACATTTTTCGACTTCCGAAAGGAATGCAGTGAGATCTTCTTTGTCTCTCGCGAAGGGCTGAGCAGCCAGTCGGGATATTGTCCTGCTATACCGGTTAATCGTCCCACGATTCGCAAGATTCAGTATCGACCTCTTGATCGTCAAGTAGTTTTGATCTAGAGAGTACAAGTGGATGAGCGAGGAGACCACGACCGCTTTGATACCTGCCTGCCGGACCAGTTCCTCGATTTTCTCGTCCTCTTTCCCTTCAGAGCGGTTCGCCCTAATGAGGATAATTCGCCGAAGGATCGCGTGGCTCCAGCCATCAAGTGCAATAGAGGCGCAAATTAGCTGTAGGCAGGATTCGATATCGCTTGCAGCGTATGCTACGTCAATTTCATGGAGCGACTTCGCGACACGGATGAGTCTCTCCCTGAATTCAATTACACGGCTCTCGATGATGCTTAGAAGTTCTTCAAGACCGACCACGCGATGGGATTGGAGAGTGTCTATAAATGGAGGTTTTTTCGGAAATGGTGTTGACGTCCGCGTTGCTTTAAGTAGCGTGGAGCTATCGAGAATTACTTCTAATGCGTCTAATTGGTCCTTACCCAGCTTTGCACGTAGCTGTGCAAGACTGATGATCGCATTAGTCTCACCATTACTGAGAATCGCTCGAAGCTTGTTTCTAGACTTCTTGTCAAGCCGCTTCATGGCATCGGATCTGCGCATAAGTATTTTTCCTAGAATTTCTGATTTATCTAATATCACGGGAATACGAATCCTGCTGAAGCGGCTTCCGGTTTGAAGAAACACTGCTACTGTAATATCCCCGAGGTCTGGTTACCCAGACTCGAATGCATCTAAGTTAAAATTCTAATGATATTAACATAATCTTGACATGAGTTCAGCGTGATGGGTTATTGACGGCAGCTTACTGTCATACTGCCGACCCCGACCAGTCGACGCAAAGGAATACAACCCAGACCGTCAGGCTGGTTTTGGCCGGGTCGAGCCAAAGAGGACGCAAGGTTGCTTGCCGAAAAGCTGCCATTCGCTGAACTTAGGGATGGAAAATTTCGCTGGCATCCTCATCGGCCGGTTTTGGCCGAACTGAGACCGTCAAGTTTGATAAAAAATTGAATGGAGTTGGCTCTTTGTTCAATGAGCAGGTAAGACCCTTACCGGATGCTCGTTATCTGTTGATGATTTTATAGCCAACACCTTTTCGGAGATGCTTGTTAAAGGTTCTTTACCTGTCCCAAAAAAGTGTCGAACTGAGATAGTCAATGCCTTATGCCGCTTAGAATCATTTAGAGGTTGTCAGGTCAAGTCCAGCTTCTAGATCTAATTGCGGCGGACAGGTTTCGTTTTTTGAATATCCAATCCTTGTTAACTTAATCCCCCTATGAGTTAGAAATGTGTGGCAGTCCATAATAAAATGGCTGCGGCAAAAATTGTCAGGCAAGCGGCCAGTATATTCATGGCACTTATACGGTAGGCATCGCGGACAGGTCGATTAATAACGCTTAAGGAGGCCGTTACTTCCTTTTTGATCGTTGCTACCAGTTCTTTTGCAGTCGCCTGCATCAATTGTTCCATTGATTCTTTACTGGCGCAGAGCGACACATTGAGTATGCGCTCTGCTTTTTCTTTGGCGTCAGTGCTCCACCTTAACGATAGGCCTTCCAACTCGGCTTTAAATTGATCCAATAGGTCTTGCTGGGCTTTCTGGCTATCTTGCATAAGTTTGTTATTGATGGTTTGCAAGATCAATATCGGATCGTCGCGACCGACGGCTATACCGTGTTTGACCGCTATTTCTTTAAGAAGCGCATCATTTTCTTCGCTCATAGTCTATAACACCGCTGCAGTTTCCATTTGCTCGAACAGTTGTTTTTGGATAATTTTTAACCGTTGCCGCATCATGATGGTATTGGTTTCAGTGGCGATGGCTTCGGCAAAAGTGTGCTTGTCTTGCAGCATCTCGCTAAGGTCACGGCCAAAGGTTTCTTCTTTTAAGGTAGGTATTTTTACGATAGCCGCCACCCGTGTTTTATGGGTTGTGTAAGCCTTCATTTGTTCAAAACTTTTGCCGCCGTCTTCAATAGGTCCCCAGAACGGATTAAGCCAGACTACGAAAACAGTTTCGTTAGGGTATTGTTGTACCAGTTGTCCAAATCCGGCAACCGTATCGATTAAGGCCTGGCCACCGGTAATAACGGTATGAATAATAAGTTCATGGCCCATTTCTTTGAGTAATGCCGGGACATTATTGGTTATGAGATAGTGAGATAACGGCACGAACGAACTGGCGCCGTTATCAATAATAATGTCAGTGTCGGTTGTGGCAATCATTTCTATCAGTTTATCAAAACGGCGTGAGTTGATTTCATCACCGTCCATTATGTCGAGCTTGGTAACGTTTAGATTTTGGTAACCATTCAATGTTGCGTTGACGGGGTCTGTGTCAACACAGGTCGGTGTTTGTCCTTTGCTTATTTTAAATTGAGCAAGCATGGCAGCGACAAAGGATTTTCCGACGCCGCCTTTTCCTTGTAAAACCATGTGTATTTTAGCCATTAGATATAGTCCTCTTTTTTGGGTGATGAATCGAAGATAAAGCCCTTGCTTATCTTCTCCGTAGCTTGGGTTTTTTGGCTGTCTGTCGTTTCGTCTTTTTTACAGTCACTTGGGTTTGTTGGCTTTATTGTCCGTTTTGGGCTTACTGATGCTGTTTGTGGTGACGGTGTTTGCCAGGCCAGCAGGTGAGTACGAAATGCCTGATAGCTGAAAGTGATCGCACCTTCGGCATGCAGGGTTTCCCATAGGTCTTTTATGGTCCAGTTGTCATCCAGTGCTTCTTGTAGTTCATCGCGGACACTGAGAAACTGGGCACGATTTCTGGCGTTCCGGCTCTGTTGTTTTATTTTTGCCCGCTCAGCGATACGTTCAGATAGTTTCTTTGTCATATCTTGTTGGGTAATTGTTTAGAACTTGTTTAAATCTTTCTTGAAAGTTGTTTATCTATTTTTTTCCGGTCTTAAAGCATGCAACAGTCTTGTTTTTTTTGGTTTTGCTAATTTTTTCATTCAATATATAATAAATCAAGTTTTATTATATTGAGAATAAAGATTATCAGCCTATTCTTTCTGGCGTAAAACCGGTAAAAGTCCGGGCAAGATGTGTGAAGTGCTAGCACCTGCGTAGCAGGCACCAGCATTTCACTTCTCCCTTATTCGCGCTATGCACTCAACGGGACATCTTGCTCTGCGAGGCCAACCGGCTGCCGCCAGTAAATGTGTATTAGAGGGGAAAATGAAACAAGATAAACTGCAGGAAAAGAAACCAACCCGAAAGGGAAGCACACCTATTGTTGTCCGGGTTACTCCAGACGAAAAAGCGGCAATAGCAGAATTTTCCAGACAAACCGGACGCAGCATGTCTGCCTATTTACGGATGCTTGGACTGGGTTATCTGCCGAAAAGCCTTGTTGATAATGACCGGGTTATGGAATTGGCGAAAATCAATGGTGATCTTGGCCGACTTGGCGGTCTTCTTAAGCTTTGGTTAACGAATGATGTTCGTACTGCCCAGTTTGGTGAGTCTACTCTTCGAGCCGCGCTAGCGCGTATCGAGGATACGCAAGACAAAATGATTGCGGTGATGAAGACGGTCGTTAGGCCGCGTGCAGAAAAGTAATTATTTTAGCGGATAAAATTTTTAGCGAGGTTACATGATTGCCAAACAGGTAGCCATGAAGTCGGTTAAGAAAAGTGATTTTGCCGAATTGGTTAACTACATGACCGATGAACAGGAAAAGAGCGAGCGTGTTGGTTTTGTGTCGGTCACCAATTGTGAGTCTGATCGACCTGATGCGGCTGTTCTTGAAATCATCAATACGCAGGAAAAAAACACCCGAGCTGAATCGGATAAAACCTTTCATTTAGTGGTGAGCTTTCCTGCCGGCGAACAGCCTGACGAGATCATTTTGACAGCAATAGAGACGAAAATTTGTGCTGGGCTGGGTTATGGTGAACATCAGCGTGTCAGTGTTGTTCACCACGATACTGACAATCTTCATATACATATCGCGATTAACAAGATACACCCGACTCGTTACACGCTCCATGATCCTTATTACAGTTACAAAGTGCTGGGGAAGTTATGTGAAAAGCTTGAGCAGGAGTATGGCTTGACTCAGGTCAATCATCAATCTTTAAAAGTAGGTAGTGAAAACCGTGCTAATGATCTGGAGCATCACGCCGGAGTTGAGAGTTTATTGGGCTGGATCAAGCGGGAATGCCTGGAGCAATTGCAAACGGCGACATCGTGGACAGATATGCATCGAGTTCTGCAGGAAAACGGATTGGCATTAAAAGAACGTGGCAATGGCTTGGTGATAACTGATCAAGACGGATTAATGGTGAAGGCCAGTTCAGTCGCCCGCGAACTGTCAAAAGCGACGCTTGAAAACAAGTTCGGTGCTTTTGTGCCGTCAGCTGACCAGTCTGACCATGCTGGAAGTCAAAAAAAGAACTATAAAGCCCGTCCGGTTCGTTCACATATTGACACTACCTTGTTATTTGCCAGATACCAAACAGAGCAGCAAGGCATGGGGGCTAAGCGTACCCGGGAATGGACGCTTGCCCGTGAGCATAAAAACAGACGGATTGAAGACGCTAGACGTTCGGCAAAGTTGAAGCGCGCGGCGACCAAACTAATGGGGCAGACAAGGGATGAAAAAAAACTGCTGTATGCAATGACCAGCAAGGCAATGCACAAGGAGGTCGAGCTTATAAAAGCACAGTACCGGCAAGAGCGAGTCAACATTTTTAAAAAATACCAGCCGCAACAATGGGCGGATTGGTTGCGTCGTCAGGCGACTGCAGGCGACCAGGATGCTTTGGCAGCACTTCGTGCGCGGGAGCGGTCACAAGGGCTTAACGGTAATACGATTAGCGCTGGTGACGGTCAGCGAATGCAGTCGGGAGTCAATGCCAACCAGGACAGCATAACCAAGAAGGGCACCATTATCTATCGATTAGGCGGATCGGCCATACGTGATGATGGCGATAAGCTTAAGGTGTCGAAGGAGGTCACGAAAGAAGGCTTGGACGCCGCCTTACGCCTGGTTATGGAACGCTATGGTAATAAAATCACGGTCACTGGCAGCGTGGATTTCAAAGCGAAGATTATCCAGGCGGCGGTGACCGCCAAATTGCAAATTACCTTTGCCGATGCGGTCTTGGAACGTCATCGGCAGGCTTTATCATCAGTAAACAACCTAACGGAGAGCAACAATGAATCAGCCGATGAGCGAAGAGCAAGAACTGGAAGTGGCGTTAGCGTCGCTGGATCAGGCGCAACCACTACAAGCACAACAGCAGGAGGCATCCATAACGAAAGCAACCCTGCCAGCTTCCCCGGGAAGCCGGACATTAGTCACATTGGGTGCCACCCGCCGCCCGAAAGTCGCAACCGCTTGCGAGATCTGTCCGATGTCGCTGTGGTTCGCTTCGCCAGAGGAGCTGAAATGTTATTGCCGCGCCATGTATCTGATCACTTGGAGCAGCAAGGAACCCAGTCAAATAACTCACTGCGATGGTCACTTTCTGGGGCAAGCGTAGCGACAGACGGATTAGTGGCCGCTAATAAATATATTGAAGAACGTAATAAAAAAAGGGTATTATTAGTCAATATATTGAAACACAGGCGCTATACTCACATGGATGTCGGCAGTGCGGTCTTTGCGGGACTTCGTAACGTCGAGGGCCAGGCTTTAGCGCTATTAAAACGGGGCGATGAAATACTTGTGTTACCCATAGATGAAGCAACTGTCCGTAAGCTGAAAAAACTATCCCTCGATGATCCCGTCACTCTGACTCAGCAGGGGGCGATTAAGACCACGAAAGGAAGGAGTCGATGAAAGATAAGTTTAATAATACGGTGGGGCCACAGGTACAGGCCTCGAAACTTAAAACATCCCGGGTTATTCCGTCTTTAGCTGTTGTCATGATGGTTGCAGGTCTTCAGTCAGCGACACAATATTTTGCCTGCGAATTTGGCTACCAATTGGTGCTTGGCGCTAATTTCAAGCATATCTATGCACCTTGGGCCATCGTGTACTGGGCTGAAAAATGGTTCGCACTTTATCAACACGCTTTTATGCGCGCGGCGAGTGTTGGCGTTACGGTTACAGCGGTTGGATTACTGGGTCTTGTCGTCACTAAAATGGTACAGGCCAATTCCTCCAAAGTTAACCCTTATTTACACGGTTCCGCCCGCTGGGCTAGTAAGCAAGATATTCAAAAGGCCGGTCTTTTGCCGAGCTCTCGTACGCTTTGGCAGGTCATAACCGGTAAAAATACGGCTCCGAATAATGGTGTTTATGTCGGTGCCTGGTTGGATAAATACGGTAAACAACATTATTTACGCCACAACGGTCCGGAGCATATTTTGTGTTATGCGCCGACTCGTTCCGGTAAAGGCGTTGGTTTGGTGGTGCCGACGCTACTTTCCTGGCCGCACAGTAGCGTGATTACCGATTTAAAAGGTGAGTTGTGGGCATTAACTGCTGGCTGGCGGCAACAGCATGGCAAAAACAAAGTATTGCGATTTGAACCAGCCGCCTTAACGGGCTGCATTTGCTGGAATCCGCTGGATGAAATCCGTATCCGCACCGAGTACGAAGTCGGGGATGTTCAAAATCTGGCGACATTGCTGGTTGACCCCGATGGCAAAGGTTTAGAAAGTCACTGGCAAAAAACGGCGCAAGCACTACTGGTCGGCGTAATACTACATGCCTTGTACAAAGCAAAAACAGAAGGCACACCAGCAACCTTGCCGGCTGTGGATGCCATGCTGGCGGCTCCTAACAGGAATATCGCCGAACTGTGGCAGGAAATGGTCACCTACAGTCATGTCGATGGTCGCAATCATCCGGTGGTGGGTTCAGCGGCACGTGACATGCTGGATAGGCCGGATGAAGAGGCGGGTTCCGTATTATCAACAGCCAAGTCTTATCTTTCCTTATATCGCGATCCCATTGTTGGCCGTAATGTTAGCCAGTCAGAGTTTACGGTAAAAGATTTAATGAATTATGATAGCCCTGTTAGTTTGTATATCGTTACACAACCTAATGACAAAGCCAGGCTACGGCCGCTGGTGCGCGTATTGGTCAACATGATTGCACGTCTGTTGGCTGACCGAATGGATTTTGAAGGGGGCCGTCCGAAAGCACATTACCGGCATCGCCTGTTGCTAATGCTTGATGAATTTCCCAGTTTAGGTCGCCTTGAAATTCTGCAAGAATCGTTGGCGTTTGTGGCCGGTTATGGCATCAAATGTTACCTGATCTGTCAGGATATTAACCAGCTCAAAAGTCGTGAAACCGGCTATGGTCAAGATGAAAGCATTACCTCGAATTGTCATGTCCAGAATGCTTACCCGCCTAACCGTATAGAAACCGCCGAGCACTTATCCAAGCTTACCGGGCAAACTACCGTTGCAAAAGAACAAATTACCACCAGTGGTCGAAGAACCAGTGCCTTGTTGGGGCAGGTATCTCGAACCATACAAGAAGTTCAACGCCCGTTGTTAACCACCGACGAATGTTTGCGTATGCCGGGGCCAGGGAAAGACAGCGAAGGACTTATCAATAAACCCGGTGACATGGTTGTTTATGTTGCCGGGTTCCCGGCAATTTATGGTGTTCAGCCCTTATACTTCCAAGATCCTGTTTTTAAGGTTCGTGCCGCCATTCAGGCACCGAAACACAGTGACAGGTTAAGGCGCGCGTATGCTCAGTCAGGGGAGGGCATTAAGCTATGAAGCGACTGACTTTGCTGACTTTATACGCTGGGATATCTGTTCTGTTGCTTGAGTATGGTGCTTATGCCATCGGGGCATGGGTTAATACCTCAAACAGTATACCGGTTGGCCTATATTGGCTGACAGAAAGACCTGTTGAGAAGGGCGCTTATGTGATTTTTTGTCCGCCGCCCAGTGACGCGTTCGATGAAGCCAAGCGCCGTGGTTACTTCAAGGCTGGTTTTTGTCCGGGTGCTTATCAATATCTGATGAAAAAAGTTTTAGCCGTTAAAAATGACAAAGTTAGCCTGACCAAAGAGGGTGTTCGTGTCAATGGTCAATGGTTACCGTTCAGCGTGCCACTTAACGCTGATAGCTATGGGCGGCCTTTGCCAGTGCTTAGAGCCGAGTATGAGTTAGGGGAAAGTGATGTGTTACTGATGACTGATGTTAGTCAAAAATCGTTTGATGGACGTTATTTTGGCCCGATTCAGCGATCACAAATACTGGGCGTTATTCGCCCTATTTTTACCTGGTAAGCAAGCCGTTTTAAATTGCCATATTAACCAATAAGGAGAAAGCGCATGACCATGAATGATAAAGAGATTAGCGCCGCAAATGCTCTTAATGAAAAATTGACTGACGCAGAAACGAGCCCAGGCTTTGCCGTAGCGTTTGATCCAGAGGAGGCCGAGCAAGCAGGCGCCTTTGACGAGGACGCGCTCAGTGCAACCGATGCCTTGGAAAGCAGTATCGATTGGGCTGAACGATCAGCCTGACTCCGTAACTTACCCCATCGTCGCTAACCCGCAGGAGGTTATTTCAATGGCTAAAAACAACAAACCGTTTCATGAAATCGTTGCCGAAAAGTTAATCAAGCAACTTGAGGAAGGTACTGCGCCCTGGCAAAGACCTTGGGATTCCGGCGAGTCCGGTGCCTTCCTGCCTTACAACCCGGTAACGGATAATCGCTACAAAGGGATTAACTCACTGTATTTATTAGCACAGGCGCGAGACGATCAACGTTGGATGACCTATAAGCAGGCTACCGAAGCGGGGGCTCAAGTCCGCAAAGGCGAGAAGGGTACCGGCATTCAATACTGGAAATTTGTCGACGAACACATCAAGAAAGACGCTGCAGGTAAACCGTTAGTCGACAGGGATGGCAAGCCGGTTAAAGACGTCGTCAAACTGGAAAGACCGCAGGTATTTTTTGCGACAGTGTTTAATGCCGAACAAATCGATGGCTTGCCGCCTATCCAGCGCAAAGAGCAAACCTGGAATCCTATTGAACGGGCCGAAGCGATATTAGCTGCGAGTGGCGTGCCCATTCATTACAACGGTAAAGGCCGTGCGTTTTACCGGCCATTGACCGATAGTATTCATTTACCGGATAAGGGGCAGTTTCCCAGCGCTGAAAACTTTTATGCAACCGCCTTGCATGAGCTTGGACACAGCACGGGTCACTCTGATCGGCTCAACCGCGATCTGTCTCACCCCTTTGGCAGCGAAGGCTACGCCAAGGAAGAACTGCGCGCTGAAATTGCCAGCATGATTTTGGGGGACACTCTTGGCATTGGCCACGATCCAAGCCAACATGCCGCTTATGTCGGTTCATGGATCAAGGCACTGAAAGACGATCCCCTGGAAATTTTCCGGGCAGCGGCGGATGCAGAAAAAATTCAGAATTATGTCTTGGCGATAGCGCAAAACCAAGTTCAGGAACACACTACGCAGCAAGACCCGGAGGCGGTAGAGGCGCCTCGCCAACAACCAAACCAAATCGACAATTTGCCGGCCAGCGAGGTAACCGTCATGACAGCAGCAGCAACAACAATTAATCCAGAGCAGTTGGCCAAATCAGTTGTTGAAGGCATTGAACGCGCAAAGTCTGGGCTGGTAGAGTGGAACCATTCAATTGCTCAAGGAATAGGGGAGGGCGCAGCCGCCGTTGTCATTGATTTAGTACAACAAGGCAAGTACGACGAGGCGCTTGCTCATTTACAGACAGTCGGGGCCATAGAAGCGACTCATTCGGATCAAGGGCATTTTGCTGAAATTGCCAACACGCTTGAACAAGGCTGGCGAGCTTGGCAGCAGGAAAACGGCGTAGGATCTGCGATTACACCAGCAATGCAACGTGCGTTTGCGGCTATTCCAATTGATTTGTCCCAGCTAGCCAGTGCGACTGCCGAGGATTATCAAAAAGCCGCAGTGTTAGCGCGACTTGAGGAACAGCGTGTTAAAAGTGATCCAAAGAGCACGGCTGAGGCTATTTCGGCAGTCAGGGAACAACGCAAAACTGCTGATTTAGCTGCCACCGTCCACGATAGCGATTTCCGGAAAAAAGTAATCGAGATCGAGCAGCAACAGCAAAAGTCAAAGACAAATGCTGTCCAGGCTACCACTAGCACCAGCCAGCAAGGAAATAGTCAAGACGACAAAGTCTACATTAATGTGCCTTTTCGCGAAAAGAATGCCGCCAAAAGCCTCGGGGCTAAATGGGATAGAGGTCAGCAGTCTTGGTATATTCCGGCCGGTGTCGAGCAAGCATTGTTCTCTACCTGGCAACCTTCAGTGGATGCCACGTTAAACGCTCAGGCTCAGACGACTATCAACACGGCAACTGATGAAGTAAGGGCGGCCAGGCAATATCTTGCGGTTCCTTACCGCGAACGGATGGCTGCCAAGGCTGAGGGCGCACTGTGGGATAAGCAGGCAAAGTCTTGGTACGCCTTGCCGACGGCGGATAGGGATAAATTACAACGCTGGTTACCGGAGAACGTGATAAATCAACAAGCGCCCGCCATGACACCGCGTGAGGAATTTGCCGAAGCGTTGCAGACAGCGGGTTGTGTCGTTACCAGCCAACACCCGGTCATGGACGGTAACAAGCATCGAATAAAAACCGTGGGTGATAAAGCAGGTGAACGCGCGGGGTTTTATGTCGGGCACCTGGATAGCCATCCGGCGGGCTATATTCAGAACAACCGGACGGGCGAGGTTTTGAAATGGAAAGCCAAGGGTTACTCGTTAAGCGCAGAGGAAAAGGCAACATGGCAGGCCGATAGTGCCGCCAAGCTGCAACAGCGTGAAGCCGCCCAGAAAAGCCAACAAAATGCGGTGGCAGAAGCGCTTCGAGAGCTATTGGCTATCGCGCCTCCAGCGCCGGCAGACCATCAATACTTACAAACGAAACAGGTCCGTCCCGGTGATTTGCGGATTGTACCGATGCATGGCAGTGCCTTACCTGCCGATTCAGCTGTGATCATTGGCAAGACGTTGCAGGAGTCCACCGCATTACGTGCAACAAATCCGGATAAGTTGGTTTTTACGGCGGGTGATTTACTACTGACCGCTCAAGATGTGCACGGCGACATCCGGTCCGTGCAAGTCATTCAGAAAAATGGCAGGAAACGCTTTGCTGCCGGAGGTGCCAAACAAGACACATTCCATGTTGTCGGTGGGCAAGGCTTGGACGCACTTGAAAAAGCGCAGGCTATTGTTATCGGCGAAGGTTACGCGACGGCGGACACCCTATCGCAAGTATTAGGCTATGCCACTGTCGCCGCATTTGACAGTGGCAATCTGCCGAACGTGGCCAGGCAGCTACGCGAAAAATTCCCCGACAAGCCATTGGTTATTGCGGGCGACAATGATGTCCATCTGGCGTTGACCGAAGGTAAAAACCCCGGCAAAGAAAAAGCCTTGGCAGCAGCTAAAGCCGTTGATGGAATAGCGATCTTTCCGATCTTCGCCCCTGATGAACAAAGCTATCCGGAGAATCTGGAGCCGGTAACGCCGTCAAAAGCGCGATCCGGCAGTTTGACCGATGAGCAACAAGAAGCGATTGCCAAAATGAAGCACTACACTGACTTTAACGACCTGGTAACCAACAGCGTATTAGGTCGTGAAGGTTTGGAACGTCAAGTAACCACTCGGCTGAACAACATTATTGAAGGCCACAGAAAACAGCTGGTGGCGCAACAGAAGCCAGAGCAGGAGCAAGAACAATCCGAAAAGTTTGAGCAACAGTATCAACGCAAAGTTATAAAAATTTGATGTCCGGGCTATAAGTTGTTGGTAAGTTAAGCAAGGCAAGGCAAGGAAATTCATTACCAGTCGATGGATTTTGATCATTGACTCCATGCCCCGTTCTTAATTACTGCTGACCGGTAGCCTGAAGCCTGCTAATGTGCGGGGATAAACGAAGCTCAACTTTTATTCTGGAATGCACATGAACGCTAATAATTTTTTTACTTCCGCTTATGGTGTACGGATACCTTGGATTATTTACGGTACGGCCTGGAAGAGAGATAGCACGGCGGCACTGGTAGAACAGGCGATCAGTCTGGGTTTTCGTGGTATTGATACGGCCTGTCAACCCAAACATTACAACGAAGCCGGGGTCGGTGAAGGCGTGGCCGCCGGCCAGAAATTCGGGATAGACCGTTCCGAGCTTTATCTGCAAAGCAAATTCACGCCGTTGACCGGCCAAGATCCGGCTCAAGTTCCTTATGATGCCAAAGCCGGTCTTAGTGAGCAAGTAGCGCAATCATTCCAGACTTCGCTGAAAAATTTGCAAACCACTTATCTGGATTGCCTGGTACTGCACTCAACGTTGGCAAGCCAGGCGCAGACAATGGAAGTGTGGAGGGCAATGGAACAGATTTTTGACAACGGCGCTGCCAAGCAACTAGGCATCAGTAATTGCTATGATCCTCAACAGTTGGAGTTTTTGTATCGAAATGCCAAGGTCAAACCGGCGGTTATCCAAAACCGTTTTTATGCCGACACCAAATACGATCGTACTATCCGCGATTTTTGTCAGCAACAACAGATAATATATCAAAGCTTCTGGACGCTGACAGCCAATTCCAAGGTTTTGGCCCACGACACGTTTCAAGCTTTGGCGGCGAAATATCAGCGTAGTGTTGCCCAACTATTTTTCCGCTATTTGAATCAAATCAACATTATTCCCTTAACAGGTACCACATCGCAAACCCATATGAGAGAAGATTTGGCAATTTTAGATTTTGAACTGACCACCGATGAGTGTGAGGCAATAAAGACTTTGCTTTAAAGCCATTCCTTGCCCATGGCTATAAACCTGATGGGTTTAGAGTAGATTTAAATCCCTCGGCAACTTTTCAGTTCGCTTCATAAACCCTGCTAAAAATACAGGCAAAGACTGTTAATCTCAGAATGCCTTAATAATTTAAAATTAATCTTATTGCTACACGAAAAATGTCTCAGTGCCCCGTCAGTAAAGGTATACAATTTAAGACGATTTTAATACCAACGGTAGAATGCGAGGTTAAAGCGCCTTAAATTATGTCTTATTATTGGTTCTTATAAACTTTTAATTTAAATAAGACATAAAACTGGAATGCTTACGTTCGGCCTATCTGGTATGGTGCAGAAAAAATTTGTCGCAGTATTCTCCTCAATCCGCCATTGGATCATCTGGAAACAAAAGCACCTCATAATTCCGCGCACCGTGCAAAATGTGGATGATCTCAATGAGGTCTTCAAGAACACGATAAAAAATTAGGTAATCCCGATGTACACAACGCCGAATCCCATGGTGCTCATAACGCGGAATCAATGGGAAAGCGCGGGGCATGTCAGCAAGATCGGCACAACGTCCAAGAAGTTCATCAACGAAAGTTGCCGCCCGTTCGGGATTATGCGGACGGATAAACTCGCCGATCTCCATCAAGTCGGCCTTGGCCTCGTCCGTGACAACAACCCTCATGATTCAAAGTGTCTCCGTAATTCCTCGCGTACCGTTCCGATTTCTTG
>NZ_JAOEGU010000015.1 GCF_025583945.1 Methylobacter psychrophilus | reverse complement strand
TTACTTCTTAATGTGTTGTTCCTGTATCGATTATTTTTTAACAGCCTAACAATCACCAGAAGTACCCACACAAATTATTTTGATCAAGTTGTTAAAGAGCGTTGGTGCCGCAGCACCGTTGAGTCCGCCTATTATACAGAGCGGATTCGGTTTGTCAACCTCTTGTCGACATTGCGTGTTGCTGTCCTGCTTCAGGGCTAAACTGCTTTACCCCGAAGAAGCCGGCCATTATAGCCTACATGAACAACTTGTCAACCTCCGTGTTAACTTTAACTTAAAGCCTCCTTCCCTTCCGAAGTCGCTGCCCCGAAAGAACTGCGTATTATACAGCCACAATCAAAACCGTCAAGCGGTTATACTAAATAAGCTCTCACCCTCCGCTCTTTTTTTAATTCACTTAGGCAGATTCGTAATCGCTCCTTAACAATAAGGACTCAACATATATTTGGTGCTTTTCGTGAGCAGTGATAAATAGCATCGATTACGTAATTCGTAGATACTGGTTATTTTCCGTTATTATTTCCGGTTTGCGAAGCGTGTAAGCCCACCAAACGGCTGATCATAATCGCCAAATAAAGTTGGCCGGTGATGGCTTCAAGAATCGACAGTGCCCGAGCAGCTTGGGTTACGGCAAGAATATCTCCATAGCCTACGGTCGTTAGGGTTACAAAACTAAAGTAATAAAAATCCAATAAACCTTCTCCCGGATTTTCAATAACATTGAAAGAGTCAGGACGAAAGCTTTCCAAAAAGTAATAAGCATAAGCCCAAATCATTCCCAGCAAGATATAAGCGCAGGCAGCCGCCATAATCAAGTCTAGTGTGACTTCATTTTCCTTGACGATATGTACCCAAATCATGATTAACATTTGCACCAGAAAAATTGCCGCCACAACCATTTGAGCTTTATTAAAAACAGGCATTTGAGTGTGCAATGTGTAATGAAACGAGCGCAGAATAATGATGGTACTAATCAGTAACAGACAAAACCGGAGCTGCCTGGGCTGACCGCTGATAGCATGGAGGCCGGATATCAAAGCAAAGGCAAAGAAAATATCAGTACTCACATCTGCCCAGATGCGTTCACCAAGCCATTCGTCCAGTAACGGCCGTAGACCAATCATCATCATCAATGACCCCAGCAAGAAGCGAAATCGACCAATCTCATGCCGGCCAATACGCACAGTCGAACTTTTAGTCATAAAGATATCCTGTAGTTAATAACATTGTCTTTACCAATCCGGAAAGCGCCATTGTTTACGCTTGTCCTGTTCAGGTAAGTCCAGTTTTTTGGGCTGCATTAAGCTACCCCAGTTGCTACGCTCGGCCATTGTCTTTTTAATCGCTTCCGGAACAAAATCTTGTTCTTCCCGGGTTTCCCAACCACCACCGACTGCCTTATAGAGAGCAATCAGGTTAATGGCGATGTTGCCGGTAGTACTGGCCAATGCTGATTGCGAAGTAGCCAGCGTGCGTTGCGAGTCCAGTACTCGCTGATAATCAACCAGTCCCTCGCTGTATTGATACAAGGAGAGGTCGGTAGAGCGTTTGGCGGCCGCATAGCTAAGTTGCAATTGGTCGCGCTGTTGTTGGGCATTTAAAAAACCGGCGGTTGAGTCTTCCGCTTCTTTAGCGGCGTTAAGTACCGTATTGCGATAAACACCCACCAAGGATTGAAAGCGCGCATCTTCAACCCGCACCTGATTGGTGATACGGCCATAGTTGAAAATATCCCAGGAAATACTGGGGCCGATAAAATACTGAAAACTCTTGGCGTTAAAAAGTTGCCCCAAGGTACTACCGCCCATCGAGGCATAAGTCAGTGCAGCATCGCTGGCTCTTAGACTGATGGAACCCAGCAAGGAAAAATGCGGGTACAAATCGGCTTTAGCCACACCAATCAAGGCACTCTGGGTAGCAAGCTGGCGTTCGGCAAGGCGAATATCCGGCCGTCGTCGCAACAATTCGGCAGGAACACCAATAGCAACTTGTGCAGGCGCAACCGGAATGGGTTTACTCTCGGTTAAATAACTGTCAATCGTTCCGGGGGTTCGGCCTAAAAGCACACTTAAAGCATTCTTCGCTTGCCGTAATTCGGCTTCCAACGGTGGAATGGAGGCACGCGTATTACTCAATAAACTTTCTGCCTGCAAATAATCCAGTTCATTAATCAGGCCGCCTGAAAAAAGTGCCTTGGCTATTTCTAAAGTGCGCTCCTGAATTTTGACGTTATCACGAGCAACCTGTATTCGTATTTCACTGGTGCGAACCAGCACATAAGTACGCGCGACTTCGGCAGTCAGTGACACCAGAACATCATCGTAACCGGCAACAGAAGCCTCCAGATTAGCCACACTCGACTCCACGCCGCGTCTGAATTTCCCCCAAAGATCCAGCTCCCAGCCCATGTCAAAGCCGATACCGGTACTGGCGTAGGAGCGATCTATCAGGGAGCTGGTATTGGGGGCAAAAGCACTGATCTGTTGTTTGCTTAAATCACCGTTCATTTGCTGAAGCTGCGGATATTCATTACTGGTGACAATACCAAGCTGGGCGCGTGCCTCAAGTATGCGAGTACCGGCAACCTGAAGATTTAAATTCTGTAATCGGGCCTCGGCGATTAACTTGTCCAGCACCGGATCATTAAATACTTTCCACCACGTCGATAATTCAACGCTACGCTGACTAATTTCCGGGGCTAACTGATTGATCCATTTGGTTTCGACAGCGCTCTCCGGTTTAACATAATCGGGGCCAACCAGGCTACAACTACTGCCGAGCATGGCTGCCGTCATCATGGTTACCAGAGAGTAGCATTTGTTGTTATTATTGATAGCCATGACCTACTCCACCGAGCCGGTTTGTGATTGCGCTACATCGAGGTTTTTATCATCCTCATGAATGTTAAAAAACAGACTATAAAGCACCGGCACCACGATAAGAATCAATAACGTGGCAAAGCCCAGCCCAAACACGATGGTCACTGCCATGGAAATGAAAAAGGCATCCGTAAACAACGGTATCATCCCCAGCATCGTTGTCCCTGACGACATGGTAACCGGAATCAAACGACTGACTCCGGCAATAAGTACCGCCTGATAGGGCGTTTTTCCCTGACCAATCTGTACGCCAATTTCATCAACCAGCACAATTGAGGCTTTAATGGCCATACCGGAAAGACTCATCAAGCCGAGCAATGCCATGAAACCAAACGGTTGCTTAAAAACCAGCAAGCCGACGGTGACGCCAATCAAGGCCAACGGTACGGTCAACCAGATCACCAGCATTTTCTTGATGGAATTAAACAGCACCAGAACGATTAAGACCATGATGCCAAAGAACATAGGGATGGAGCTTGCCAGACTGGCATTGGCGCGTGCCGAATCTTCTGCCTCGCCGCCCCACGCCATGTAGTATCCAGGTTTGTCTTTAAGTGGCCATAGATCGTTATCCTGTACTTTTAAGGTCTTGGCATCGAAAGGGCTATCACCCAACTCATGACCCAGCACCCCGGCGACATCAACGTTGAGAGCTTGTTCAATCTTCACCTTGACCTGAGTAAATAATTCACTGGCCAAGCCTTGCCTGGGATCAGCATGAAGGCGAATCATTTTGCGTCGATCATTACGCCACACATAAGCATCTTCAAATTCGGTAGTAAAACCGGAGACGATTTGCCCCATCGGAATCATCGACTGAGCGGCAGGACTCCAGATCTGGATGCCGTCAAGACTGTCCAGATCGGCTCGTTCGGTAGTCGGCGCCCTTGCCAGAACAGGAATAAGCTCATCCCGCTCCCGGTAAATGCCCACTTTGGTGCCCTGAAAGGCTGATTCCAGTGCCTGTGCCAGTTCGGGCCGGTCAATACCTGCCCTGCGGGCCTGGGTTTCTGCCATTTGTGGTCGAACTACCTTGATTTTTTCGCGCCATTCATTGCGTACCGCCCGAGCATTGGGATCGTTTAATAAAATAGTTTCGGCCTTATTATTTAATATCCTCAATTGTTCGGCATCCGGCCCATAAATACGCAATTGAATCTTGCCTCCGGTAGAAGGCCCCAGCACAAACAGACGCATATTACTGATAGCGCCTGGAAACAGTGCTTCAAGTTCTTTTTGTACCTCGGGTGCCAGAGTCTTGATACGCGTGTAATCATCGACATCCACCAGAATCTGTCCGTAACTGGGATAATTGCTTTCCGGGGTATACGTCAACAAAAAGCGAACCTGATTGCCACCGATGGTACTGGTCAAATGCGTAACGCCTTCATGCTTTTTTAGTGCGGCTTCAGCAATCTTGAATTGGCGCTGGGTTTCCCTGATATCAGTACCCTCGGGAAACCAGATATCCACATAAAACTGTGGCCGGGTGGAGTCGGGAAAGAAACTGTTTTTGATATAACCAAAGCCCAATAGTGCCGAGATAAACAACGCGATGGCAACAGCCATGACCACCCAGCGAAAACGTATGCAACCGGCCAGAAAGTTACTGTACAACCGATAAAAGCCCTTGGCGTAAGGATCATCGTTGGCATTATCGACGGTGCCGGGGGTTACCTTGAGAAAAGTCGCACACAGCAAGGGCGTACATGTTACCGCTGTCAACCAACTCAACGTCAGTGAATATAAAATAACACTGAACAGGGTACGGCAATATTCACCGGTCGAATCCTGAGAGGTGCCGATAGCCGCGAAGGCAGTAATCGCGACTATGGTGCCACCCAGCATCGGCAGTGCCGTTTGCCCAACGATGTCTTTGGCGGCATCAAAACCGGATTTGCCCTGCCCCATCTGCATACGCATACCGTCAGTGACCACAATGGCACAATCCACCAGCATGCCTAAAGCAATAATCAAGGCACCCAGAGAAATACGCTCCAGGGTGATGTGATTAATCTGCATAAAAATAAAAGTACCCATGATCGTCACCATGAGTACCACGCCTAAAATCAGCCCGGAACGCAAGCCCATGAACAACAGCAACACACCGACGACAATGGCTACCGCTTCGGCCAGGTTTATCAAAAATCCCGTTAGCGAAGTCTTTACCGACTGAGCCTGATGCGAGATGATATTTAACTCCATGCCTATAGGCCGCAACGTTTCCAGCTCCTTAAAGCGCTGATCCAAGGAATCTGACATGACTGTGACATTGCCACCCTGTATGGTTGAAATAGCCAAGCCGATAGCGGTTTTGCCATCATAACGTAGCAAGGTTACTGGCGGATCCTGATAACCGCGTTTGATTTCTGCTACGTCACGCAGATAAATCAAGCTATCTGATTTTGCATTGGAACTTCTGATCAGCAAATCACCAAAGTCCTGCTCCGATTTGAATTCGCCGGTCGGACTAATGGGAATATATTCCTGCCCCAACAGTAAATTACCGGCATTGGTGGCAATATTTTTGGATTTTAAGGCGCTATAAATATCTTGTGGCGAAACGCCCAGTTGAGCCATTTTTTCGCGGCGCATCTCGACATAAACAGCTTCTTTTTGGTCACCGTACAGGACTATGCGTTTAACATCGCGGGCTTTTAACAATTCACGCTGCAATACCTTGGCATACTCGTAAATCTCCTTATAGCTATAACCCTCGCCGGTGATTGCCAGAAAAATACCGTAAACATCGCCGAAGTCATCATTAACCAACGACGGCCCTGCCCCGGGTGGAAGAAAGCGTTGTGCATCGTTAACTTTACGGCGTAACTCGTCCCAAACCTGAGGCAAACTATTTTTATCATACTTGTCCTGCATGGACACTTTTACCCATGACAAGCCTCGTGATGACCGCGACTCCACGCGTTTAAGCTGACCCATTTGTTGCGCGGCTTTCTCAATAAGATTAGTGACCTCCTCTTCCACTTCCGCTGCAGAAGCGCCGGGATAAGGGGTGGTAATAACCGCATCCTTGATCGTAAATTCGGGATCTTCAAGTCGGCTCAACTGCTGATATGAACTCCAGCCAACCACCAAAAAAAGTATCGTCATTACCCAAGTGATAAGACTCTTGCGTATACTCCATTCCGCTAAATTCATAGATAGACCCTTGTCTTGATAGCGATTAGCAATTTATTGATTATTATTTTTGCTGTGCCTTTATCCAAAATACCAACACTATGCCGGCCGATCTACATTAGCCAATTCGGATACTCAGGCAAAAGGCAATAAACCATAAGCTTTGTTGGCAGACTATTAAGCTATTATTTGATACCTTTTCAGATAACTGTTTTCTATGCCGACCGGTTTAAGTCCTCCTCAGCGATCTGACTGCGTAGCAGTTTTTAAAATACTTTTCTGGAATTATTCCAGTTTTCGGACGACTTGACCTTCTTGCAACTTACTGACGCCGCTAATGGCAATAACTTCTTCGGGGCTTAATCCTGTCGTGACTTTAATACTGTCAACTCCGGTTAAATCACCCGTAGTAACTGCACGACGATGTACCGCCATGGTTTTTGTATCTACTATCCAAACCATCGGGTGACCGGCATCATCAGCCCACACAGCAATAGCCGGAACAATAATGCCGCTGGTATCGACAGAATCACTGGTAAATTCAATAGTTACTGTGGCGGTCATGCCTGGAAGAATACGGATACCAGTTGGCGCAGGCATCACCAAAACAATCTGATAAGTTTGCGTCAAATTATCAGCGAGTAGCGCAGCTTCCTTGATTTTAAGCTCGAAACGCCGTGACGGATCAGCGATAAAATCTGCATACAGGCGAGGCGGCATTTTACGTATCGGCACCATCATTGATTCAGGTACGTCAACCAGCACCTCAACATCAGTCATATTTTGCAGCCTTAAAATCGGCTCTTTTACGGTAACTTCCTGATAATTATCAACATACTTGCGAGCAATAACACCGCTAAACGGGGCTCGTAACCAGGTATAACTTAATTGATCCTGCGCCGCTGCCAAACCCGCTACTGCGGATTGTAAATTTGCCTGGGCGACAGTTTGCGCGGTATATTTCAAGTTCACCATTGAATCACTGACAGCACCGGCATCGGTTGCCTTAACATTAAGATAACGCTGGTATTCAGCGGCGGCGTAATCGACAGCCGCTTTCGCTTTAGCGACCGTTCCTTTAGCATTACGCAGACTGGTTTCATAATCTTGAGGATCGATTCTGGCGACCAGATCGCCTTTTTTGACACTCTGACCTTCTTTAACCGGCAGATCAATTAACGGCCCGGCTACCTGAAAAGCGAGATCCACCCGGTCAGTAGCCCGCACTGTACCCGGTAATTTTTGCATCTGGCCGGTAAGAGCTGATCCCACAGTTATTAATTTGATAGGCCGAATGATCATAGCGTCAGTCTTCGCTGCCTCTTTTTTGCCACAAGAAGACAATAACAAAACCAGCAAGCCGGTTAAGAAAATAACTGTTAAGAAATGTAAACTATTTCTGGTTTGCATCAGGATTCCTGGGGAAAACTTGAAGAAAAGATTTAGGTGGAATAATCAATAAAATAGCTACTTTAAATCTGTTTTGTTCTTTTTTCAAAACTTAATTTGTATAAACAAAAGTATTCAATGATTCAACTTCAAGTCAGCTGAATGTCGTTAAAACACTTGGTACAAACCATATAGCTATAATTTAAGCTTCGCTACGGAAATGATGACGTTTTTGATGCTGGCTAAAGCATCTTGCTAATCAAAACAAGTTTTGCGATTTGCAAACTAGAGTTTTGGTTAAGCAGTTTAAACAGAATAGACATGATTGGTAACAATCAGGCCCGGAAAAGATAATATTTACTTTCCGGGACTAATAACAACTTGTTGGTGACCGCAACTTTTAGTGATTACCCCAATCTACCCAGCCCATTTGTGCGGAAACCAGCACAATGATGCCAAAAGCGATGCGATACCACGCGAATACGGTAAAATCATGTCGACTAATAAAGCGTATCAAACCACGCACCGCAAAGAATGCGCTTATAAATGATACTGTACCACCAACGGCAAACAAAGCCGCATCGTCTACACTGAACAAATCGCGATTTTTGTATACGTCATAGAGAGTTGCAGCAAACATGGTAGGAATAGCGAGGAAAAAAGAAAACTCGGTTGCTGCGCGGCGCGACAGACCGAAAAATAGTCCACCGATAATGGTTGCGCCTGAACGTGAAGTTCCGGGAATCATCGCCAACGCCTGAGCAAAACCGACCTTTAAGGCATCCTTCCAGGTCATGTCATCGATTGATTCAGCATGAACAACATGCTCACGACGTTCCGCCCACAAGATTAAAAAACCACCAATAATAAAGGCTGAAGCGACCACGATGGGATTAAATAAATAATATTTAATCTGTTTTAAAAACAGAAAGCCCAATACCGCAGCCGGCATAAAGGCAACCATCAAGTTGATTGCCAAGCGTTGAGATACTGGCTCAGAAGTTATACTGGTTACTGTATGCGTAAGTCGTGCACGATATTCCCAAACTACTGCCAGTATCGCAGCAAACTGAATGGCAATTTCAAACACTTTGCCTTTGTCGTCGTTAAAACCGAGTAATTGTCCGGCTAAAATCAAATGGCCAGTAGATGAGACAGGAAGAAATTCAGTTAAACCCTCGATGATACCGAGAATAATTGCGTTAATTAACAATGTTGGATCGGTCATATACTGATTTTTCTAATGTTTGTATAGATGCTTTCATTGATTAAGCGACATTATTCTCGGTAGAACATGCTTAACTAATTAAGGGCTCTATAACGATAAAAGTAACGTCACCCCTGCATTTAAAACAGTTATGTGACAGTGAATATAGTCGATATTTTTCATCATACAAGAACAGCCACAAAGATCAGGACAACTGATTACTTGAAAAGCTAACTGCTTTTCAATAAGTACTTCATGTCTTTGTGGTAAATATTATTTATTAAGCGTATTTCGAAACTACCATCACGTTTTTTAACGTTTCATTGAATCAAAAAATTCAGCGTTGGTATTAAAGTCTTTCAACTTACCTAACAAAAATTCTGAAGCGGCGGTCTCATCCATCGGTTGCAGAATTTTGCGCAAAATCCAGGTTTTTTGCAGCGTATCCGGATCAACCAAATATTCTTCTCTACGCGTACCGGAACGATTAATATTTATTGCCGGATAAATTCTTTTTTCAGCAATTTTTCGATCCAGATGCAACTCCATATTACCGGTACCTTTAAATTCTTCATAGATAACCTCATCCATTCTTGATCCGGTATCAACCAATGCGGTCGCTATAATGGTTAAACTGCCACCTTCTTCAATATTTCGCGCAGCACCAAAGAAACGTTTAGGTTTTTCCAGCGCGTTGGCATCAACACCACCGGTTAATATCTTGCCCGAAGAAGGCACAACCGTATTGTAAGCTCTGGCCAGTCGGGTAATCGAGTCTAACAAAATAACTACGTCGTGTTTATGTTCCACCAAACGCCTTGCCTTTTCGATAACCATTTCTGCAACCTGTACATGACGGGTTGCAGGTTCATCAAACGTACTGGAAATAACTTCGCCGCGAACACAGCGTTCCATTTCGGTCACTTCTTCAGGGCGCTCGTCGATTAATAAGACAATCAAATAACACTCAGGATTTTGTTCAGCGATTGCCTGTGCCAGACTTTGCAGGATCATGGTCTTACCTGCCTTCGGCGGTGAAACAATAAGGCCACGTTGGCCTTTACCGATGGGGGCAATTAAATCTATTATTCTTCCGGTTAAATCTTCGCTCGTGCCGTTGCCTTGCTCAAGAACAAATCGTTGTTTAGCAAATAAGGGCGTCAGGTTTGAAAAGGTGATTTTATTTTTGGTATTTTCAGGGGGTTCAAAATTGATCTGATCAACTTTAAGCATGGCAAAATAACGTTCGTTATCTTTAGGCGGCCTGATTTTTCCGCTTATCGTATCACCTGTTTTTAAAGAAAATCGTCTGATTTGACTGGGTGACACATAAATGTCATCCGGACCCGCCAAATAAGAGCAACCCGGTGTACGTAAAAAACCAAAACCATCCTGTAAAATTTCCAGAACACCATCACCGGAAATATCATCACCGGCTTTTGCCTGCTTTTTAAGAATTGCAAAGATCAAATCCTGCTTACGCGACCTGGCAACGTTTTCAAGTCCAAGGGACTCGGCGATTTCAATAACTTCACTAATTTGTTTTAGTTTTAACTCGGTAAGATTCATAAAAAATGCAACTCGAAGAAATGTAGTTAGGGTGCAACACCGTAACAACCGGGATGGGATGTAGAATTCAGGGGTGTAATTTATCGGACGATATAATTGAGTGCGCAGGATGGCCGCACTGTTTAAGTATAGCTTAAGTATTCAGATCCGTCCAGTTATTGTGACGGATCTGAAAAAGAGGCGGGACGTATTAAATGTTGCTGTCAATAAACTTGGCAAGTTCTGACTTTGTTAAAGCACCCACTTTAGTGGCTTCCACTTCGCCATCCTTAAACAACATTAATGTTGGAATGCCGCGAACACCGTAGTGTTGTGGTGTCTGTGGATTTTCATCGATGTTTATTTTAACAACGGTCAACTTGCCTTCATACTCTGCGGCAATAGCATCCAGAACCGGTGCAATCATTTTGCAAGGTCCGCACCATTCAGCCCAGTAATCAACCAGTACAGGACCGTTAGCTTTAATAACAGTTTCGTTAAATTCACTATCGCTTACATGAAGGACTGAATCGCTCACACTATTTCTCCAAATATTAAAATTAAAACTATAGGAGGGATAGCGCTTGTAGTCAATCAATTTCAACCAATATGCTTTTTTACGTTATGCTATGGCTCTATGAAAAATACCCATTTAACAGAAACCCGCTTCAGCAATCTTGAATTGTCTGACTCTATCCTGCATGGATTAAACGATGCCGGCTTTAATCATTGCACGCCCATTCAGGACAAAGCATTACCGTTATTATTGCGGGGCAAAGATATTGCCGGACAAGCGCAAACGGGAACCGGAAAAACTGCCACTTTTTTACTGGCTACTTTTCAGCACCTAATTAACGATAATGCCGGTAAAGATATCGAAGAAATTACCACGGATTGGGACAATGAAAATATTGAGCTATTACCGACAACTCAAGTAATGCCCGAGGTAAAACCGGATAATAATAAGCAGGGAGCAAAGCCAAGGGCAATTGCCGAAAATAAGCTTGTTAAAAATCCCAGAGCCATTATTCTGGCACCAACACGCGAACTCGCCATTCAAATTCATAAAGATGCCTTATTGCTGAGCAAACATCTTGATTTAAAATTGGCGTTAATTTACGGCGGCACTGACTATCAAAAACAACTGGATTCATTAAAAACCAATATTGATATTATCATCGGTACACCGGGTCGTATTATTGATTTTTACCGGCAAAATGCTTTTACACTGGACAACGTGCAAGTTACCGTGATGGATGAAGCGGATCGTATGTTTGATCTGGGCTTTATAAAAGATATACGTTTTTTACTGCGACGTATGCCCGTACCTGAGCTGCGTTTAAATATGCTGTTTTCAGCGACGTTATCCTATAAAGTTACTGAATTGGCTTATGAGCACATGAATAATCCGGTGTTAATTCGTATTGAAACCGAAGAGGTCACCTCTAAAGCCATACGGCAAAGCGCCTATTGTCCGGCTAACGAACAAAAAATACCGCTATTAATCGGCCTGTTAAATCACTATCAACCACAACGCAGTATTATTTTTGTTAATACCAAACGCTGCGCTGAGCAACTGGATGATACGCTTAATGCCAATGGCTATAAAACCGCTGCCCTGAGTGGTGATGTGCCCCAAGATAAACGCCAGCGACTGTTAAATGATTTTCAGGAAAACAAAATAACTTTATTAATCGCCACCGACGTAGCCGCCAGAGGCCTTCATATTCCTGACGTGTCACATGTTATTAATTATGATTTACCACAGGATGTAGAAGATTATGTCCATAGAATCGGTAGAACGGCGCGTTTTGGTGCCAGTGGCGATGCCATCAGCTTTATCTGTGAACATTATGCCTATTCAATGCCGGACATTGAAGATTATATTGGTCAAAAAATCCCTGTTAAAGCAATCACAGCTGATCTTTTAGCCGATGTTATAACACCAGAAAAAAGACCATCAAAACCTAAAGCCGACTATCAAGGCAAACGTCCCAACCCGGACCGAGGCCACAAACCTACAACCCGCTCATAAGCTCGCGAAAATCCTCAATAGCCGCATAGTCAATAATATCTCTTTTAGGCTGCTTGCTATCCGGCTTACTGACCGAAATTAAATGCTCTATACCAAACAGTCTGGCTGAATTTAATACCGCCAGACTGTCATCAATCAGTATCGTGGTCTTTTTATCGAAGACTTGCTGTTGCTGCAAAAGCTCCCAAAAATTGGCATGTTCTTTAGGAAATCCTAAATCATGAGAGCTAATAATCTCATCGAAAAATGGCTGCAAACAGGTTTTTTCCATTTTCAAGCCTAAACTGTCACGATGTGCATTAGTAACCAGTATAACTCTTTGCGAAGATTGCTGAAGTTTTTCGAGAAATTCGGTGACATGTGGTAATACCGCAATTAAGCCTGAAATTTCAGCCTTTAGTCCGGCAATATCCAGCTCTAAAGCATTGCTCCAGTAATCCAGACAATACCACTCCAGACTACCTTCCATACTTTTAAACCGGGGTTCTAATGCCTGTTTTGCCAAGTCTATGCTTATGCCTTTTTGCCGGGCAAATTTTAACGGTACAAATTCTTTCCAGAAATGATTATCAAAATTCAAATCCAGCAGAGTACCATCCATATCCAATAAAACAGTATCAATTTTTTTCCAATCAATCATCATAGTGCGTTATATTTATCAAAAGTAATTATTTTAATTTAGCACAATGTCTGAAAAACCAACCATCCTTAACAAAACCACTATCGCCAAAAGCCGTTTATTCCGCATTGAATCACTGGATATAAAGTTTAGCAATGGTGAACTGCGCAACTACGAGCGCTTGGCTCGCGGCAGGCCGGGTGGTGCAGTACTCATAGTGCCAATGCTGGACAGTGAAACCGTGTTATTGATTAGAGAATATTCTGCCGGTGTACACCGTTATGAAGTGGGCTTGCCCAAAGGTAAAACCGATGAAGGGGAATCCTTTCTGGAAGCTGCCAACAGGGAACTTAAAGAGGAAGTAGGCTTTGGTGCCAGAAAACTCCATCACTTAAGTTCCTTTTCCCTGGCGCCTTCCTATCTGGAGCATACGACAGAGATTGTGATTGCCCAAGACTTATATGCCGAAAAATTACTGGGCGATGAACCCGAAGAACTGGAAGTTATTCCCTGGAAAATAAACAATATCAATGCCTTGTTAGCTACCGGAAAATGTACTGAAGCACGCTCAATTGCAGCACTGTTTATGGCTATAGAATATTTAAAAAAACAATAAGTCAAATAAAAAACTATCAGTAAAGTAAAAAAACAAGCTTTCAGAACTACTTCAGATACTTCAAACAATGAATCTTAAGCCTAAGCTTATCGTGTACTTGGAAATTTTAGCCGTGATGCTTTGAGCAGCTAACACTACGAAAACATTAAGAAAGAAAACTTTCTATTCTTCGTGTCTTCGCGGTGAATATCAAATTATTAATAGTCTATAGGCAACGAGAAGTTACGTTATTGCTATTAATAAAATTTTTCTAGCCGCCAAAGTGCTTTTGATAATCGGCCATGGCGCATCTAATAACTTCATGGGCTTCTTCACGTCCATAAACATTGGTTATTTCGCAAATGTTCTTTTCGCTGGGAAGATGTTTATAAGTCAAAAAATAATGCTTAAGACGATTTATATAAGATTCCGGGCAATCCGACACATCATTCCATTGCCGATAAAATTCATCACCTTTCATCACAGCGATAATTTTATCATCGGCTTCACCGCCATCCAGTAAACGAAAGCCCCCGATCGGAATAGCCTGTAATAAAATATCACCATGCGTTACGCTACGCTCACTCAAAACACAAATATCCAAAGGGTCACCATCGCCCTTAGCGACTTCTTTTCCTGATTTCAACGAAGCATATTCGGCAATTTTTTCAGCACAATAAGTTTGCGGAATAAACCCATAAAGCGTGGGAATCATATTGGAAAATTTTTGCGGCCTGTCTATTTTAAGATAGCCACTTTCTTTATCGATTTCATACTTGACTGTATCGGATGGAACAATTTCGATAAAGGCGGTAACGACAATTGGTGCATGCTCTCCAGGATTAATTCCGTGCCAGGGATGTGCTTTGTGTTGTGCATTCATTTTTTGGTGACTCTTTTAATTTAATTAAACAGAAATAGGTGCCTTGATATGTTCATGCGCCTGATAATTTTCGATTTCAAAATCTTCATACCGGTAATTAAATAGTGATTCCGGTCTGCGATTTATGGTTAATGTTGGCAGTGGATAAGCTTTGCGGGTTAATTGCAGTTTGGTCTGTTCCAAATGATTTAGATACAAATGTACATCCCCACCGGTCCAGACAAAATCCCCCAGTGCCAATTCGCTTTGCTGGGCCACCATATGCGTCAACAATGCATAACTGGCTATATTGAACGGTAAACCCAAAAATGTGTCGCAGCTGCGCTGGTAGAGCTGACAAGACAGCTTGCCGTCAGCCACATAGAACTGAAAAAACGCATGACAGGGTGCCAAGGCCATTTTACCCAGTGCTACATTCTGTTGTGGACTGATATTTTCATCCGGTAAATCGGCCACATTCCACGCTGAAACAATCATTCGCCGACTATTTGGATTTTTTTTCAGTTGTTCGACGATTTGCTGAATCTGATCAATATGCCGACCATCAGGGGTAGGCCATGAACGCCATTGATGTCCGTACACCGGACCTAAATCGCCTTTTTCATTAGCCCATTCATTCCAGATATTGACCTGATGCTCATGCAAAAAACCAAGGTTAGTTTCACCTTTTAAAAACCACAGTAACTCATAAGCTATTGATTTTAAATGGATTTTCTTTGTCGTAACCAAAGGAAAACCTTTAGCCAAGTCAAAACGCATCTGATGTCCAAAAATAGACAAGGTACCACTACCGGTTCTATCGCCTTTCAAAACTCCTTCGGTACGTATTTTATCGAGTAATTCCAAATATTGCTGCATGTGTATTTTCGTTCATCGGATTTTAAAAGGGATTCCAAAGTTATTCATAATCAATAAAATACTAAAGTAATCAGTTAGCCGGCTTTAAATATGAAATGGTTTTGATAACTCAGAACCGTACTTATTAATTTATTTTTTTTTATAAGCAAAATAAACCAACGCAGCACCAATAATAATCATGGGGGCTGATAATATTTGGCCCATGGTCACCCAGTTTAAAACGAGAAACCCCAAATGTGCATCCGGCATTCTGAAAAATTCAACAAAAAACCGGAAGCAGCCATAAAAAAGCACTGCCATACCGGTAGTTGCCATAACCGGTCTGGGTTTACTTGAATACAACCAGAGTACAACAAACAACACAAACCCTTCTAAAAAGGCTTCATAAAGTTGCGAGGGATGACGGGCGAGCGGTCCGCCATTAGGAAATACCATGGCCCAAGGCACATCAGTCGTTCTACCCCACAACTCGGAATTGATAAAGTTACCAATACGCCCTGCGCCTAAGCCTATCGGTGCCAACGGTGCGATAATGTCGGTTAACTGAAACAGGGTACAGTGCTGTTTTTTTGCAAAAAACCACATCGCAATAAAAACCCCTAACATCCCTCCATGAAAGGACATGCCACCTTGCCATATTTTGAACAGAATGATGGGGTTATTTAAAAATTCACTAAAATTATAAAACAGAATATAGCCTATTCTGCCGCCCAAAATTACACCTACAGCACCATATGTGACCAGATCTTCTATAGCTTCCGGTTTAATGGGTGACCAAGGAGATTCTGCACGTTTTTGACCTAAAAACCAGACAGCAGCAAAACCTATTACATACATAAGCCCATACCAATGAACTTTTACAGGTCCCAAGCTTAGTGCAACGGGGTCAATTTGAGGATAGCTCAGCATATATCATTCCTGAAAAGAGTAAAAAATTCTAATTATTCCGACACCATGGTATCGTTCGCATTAGTTCACGAGCATTAAGTTAAGCTTTGTAATAGCTGAGCATGCCCACAAAGGATGTGTGCCACCACTTATAATTGTTACAGTGCTTTCAAATTAGGTTAATGACATTAAATTTATGCGGTGGAGTGCAAACCTAGGTTTACACTCCACCGCATAATTAACTGATATTGAAACTGCTGTATCATTGTATCGCGGGCATGGCCCGCTCCTACAGAAATCAATTAAGGCAGTGTAACCAACTTAAGCAGGAGCAATCTACGGTTAATCCCGCCAAGTTGTCCCGGTTTCAACGAGAGACTTATTTTTTATAGTTCGCCTTGATTTAAACGTCTAAATTAGTGACATCAAGAGCATTTTTAACAATAAAATCACGTCGAGGTTCTACAACATCACCCATCAGGGTAGTAAAAATCTCATCAGCGGCAATCACGTCTTCAATTCTGACTTGTAGCAATCTACGATTATTGGAATCCAGAGTAGTTTCCCATAATTGTTCAGGATTCATTTCACCCAAGCCTTTATAACGCTGTATATGCTGGCCTTTTTTAATTTCCTTCATCATCCATTCAAAAGCTTGTTTAAAGGTGCTGACTGGCTGTTGTCTTTCCCCCATTTGCATGTATGAGGCCTCATTAAACATGCCCGCCGTATCAGTCGCGTACTGGGCAATTTTTTGGTAATCTTTGCCGTTAAAAAAAGTTGATGGCAAAACAAAGGTTTTAGTGATGCCGTGCAGTTTCTTGTTAACCACAGCGGAAAAATCATTGCTCGCTCTGTAATTGAGTTCTATCGTAAACACAGCTTTACTTTCACAATCCCTCAGTTGTTGTTCCATTCTGGCAAACCAAGAGATGAGTTTTTGCTGATCTTGTTTAATATCATCGGTAATCACTTCCATATAAGAAAATTGTTCCAGAAAAACAGCATCGTAACGTCTGGATAACCGATTGACGACACTTTCTACTCCGGTAAATTCTTTGGCAAGCTTTTCCAAACCCTGACCCTGAATAGGCGGCGTTGTTTCATCAGTAAAAAGCTGGGCTTTATCGAGTGCTAACTGAATCAGGTATTCATTTAATTGAACATCATCCTTAACGTAATGTTCTTGTTTACCTTTTTTAACTTTATATAACGGTGGCTGAGCAATGTAGATATAGCCCTTTTCGACTATTTCCGGCAATTGTCGATAAAAAAACGTCAACAATAATGTCCTGATATGTGATCCATCAACATCCGCATCAGTCATGATAATGATGCGGTGATAACGTAACTTGGCCAGATTGTATTCGTCTTTACCTATTCCACATCCCAATGCTGTTATTAAGGTACCGACTTCTTCTGAAGAAATCATTTTATCGAAACGCGCTTTCTCAACATTTAAAATCTTGCCTTTTAAAGGCAGGATAGCTTGAGTACGACGATCTCTACCCTGTTTCGCTGAACCACCCGCAGAATCTCCTTCGACCAAAAATAATTCAGATAACGCAGGATCTTTCTCCTGACAATCAGCCAATTTTCCCGGCAAACCGGCAATATCCAACGTGGTTTTACGACGTGTCATTTCACGTGCCTTACGTGCAGCTTCTCTGGCACGGGCTGCATCGACAATTTTACCAACAATCGTTTTAGCTATTTGTGGTTTTTCCAGTAGAAATTCCTGCAGCTTTTCATTCATTGTTGATTCAACCAGTGGCTTAACCTCTGATGAAACCAGTTTATCTTTTGTTTGTGATGAAAATTTGGGATCGGGTACTTTAACTGAAAGCACTGCCGTTAAACCTTCTCTGGCATCATCACCGGTTGTTTGTACTTTTTCTTTTTTAGCCAAACCACTGGATTCAATATATTGATTGATAGTCCGTGTTAATGCGCCTCTGAATCCGGCCAAATGACTTCCACCATCACGTTGTGGAATATTATTGGTATAGCAGAATACATTTTCCTGATAAGAATCGTTCCATTGCATGGCAACTTCTACCGTCACGCCTTCTTTTTCAGCAATAAAATAAAAGACTTCAGGAAATAATGGTGTTTTGTTTTTATTAAGATGCACAACAAAAGCCGCTATACCACCTTCAAATTCAAAAACATCACTTCTATCAGTGCGTTCATCGTGCAAACTGATGCGTACACCTGAATTTAAAAATGATAATTCTCTTAACCTTTTCGCTAAAATATCGTAATGAAATTCAACGTCTGTAAATGTTTCAGTACTGGGTTTAAAATTAATCAAGGTGCCAGAGCCTTCAGTAGGACCGAATGCTGCCAATGGCGCTACCGGATTTCCCATACGATACTGTTGCTTATAAAGCTGACCATTTTTTCGTACTTCCAGATTTAACTCTTCAGACAAGGCATTAACTACAGAAACACCTACACCGTGTAAACCGCCAGATACCTTATAAGCATTATCATCAAATTTACCGCCTGCGTGCAGAATGGTCATAATAACTTCTGCGGCTGACCGTCCTTCTTCCTTATGAATATCAACAGGAATGCCTCGACCATCATCAGAAACAGAAACCGATCCATTACTATGGATAATTACCTTAACTTCTTTACAGTAACCGGCCAGTGCCTCATCAATGGAGTTATCAACAACTTCAAAAACCATATGGTGCAAACCGGAGCCATCATCAGTATCGCCAATATACATACCCGGCCGTTTTCTTACGGCATCCAGACCTTTTAAAACTTGAATATTAGAACTATCGTAGTGATCGTTATTGTTACTCATGACTCTCCTGCTTTTCCTGTTGTTGTGAATGTTCCACGTGGAACATTACACTTGCTTTATATTTCCATGTTCCACGTGGAACATTTTGTAATTTTGTATTTGACTTAAATCGCCAAAGTCAGCTATTTCAGTTGCTGTTATAAATACCTGACAACCCATTTTTGATAAATAGTGTAATAATTTCGCACGGTTGGTAACATCAAGTTCTGCTGCAAAATCATCAATCAGAAAACACCCCATATTACTGTGTTCATTAGTCAGTAATTGTACCTGGGCCAGTTTTAAACTCATTACTAATAACTTTAGTTGACCTCGTGAAACAAAATCCTTCGCTAACCGGCTACCAACCAGTAATTGAAAATCACCACGATGTGGACCACTATGCGTAAATCCATAGCGAAGATCTTTATCCAGGTCATCAACCAAAATTTGCTGAAATTCGGTAGAGGTATCCCAACCTGATATAAGCTTTATTTCTAAATCATCAATATCAAGAAACTTGTTGATGATATCAGTGAACACAGGCAACAGTTTTTGCACATAGCATTGCCGGTAGGTATTGACTATTGTACCGTAATAAACCAGTTCTTTATCCCAAACATTAATATGTTCAGGTCGCCGGGTTTTTAACAAAGAATTTCGTTGAACCAACACTTTTTTAAAATTTCGCCAAGCAGATAAAAAATCGGCATCATCATTGAAAACTCCCCAATCTAAAAACTCTCTTCTTAACTGTGGCCCTGCATCAAGTAGCTCATAACTTTTAGGATGGATAATTTGCAACGGCAAAGCATAAGCGAGATCTGATCTTTTTTGTGTTGTTTCTTGATTAATACGATAACAAAAATTTTTAGTATCCAGCTGAATACCTAAATGCAGTGTACTGCCATTGTCTTGCAATGTTTGGGCTGACACAATCAAATGATCTTGTGCAAAATTAATAACAGATTTGATAGAGGCAGAGCGAAAAGATTTAGCGCGTCCTAAAATAAATATCGCTTCAATAAATGCACTTTTTCCACTGGCATTTTCTCCAACAATAAAATTAATTGTCGGTGCCGGATTGATAGTCTCTTTTTGGATATTTCTGACGGCATAAATATCCAATTTAATTAATGTCATTACAGTAAATCTTAAAGTCTCATGGGCATGACGATAAATTTATAAACACATTCAGTAGGTTCATCAATAAAACAGCTACTGGAATTACTGGCGATCGTTAATACGGCAAGTTCAGAATCCAGATTTGCAACGGCATCCAGTAAGTATTGAGCATTAAAAGCTATTGATAGTGGCTCACCGGCATATTCGATAATTAACTCTTCTTCTGCTTCATCATGTTCTGGATTGTGTGTACTGATTCTTAAGCTATCAGGAGTGATGTCCAGAGTAACCCCTTTAAATTTCTCATTAGACAAAATAGCAACACGGGTTAACGCATCTTTTAGTACTAATTTTTGAATATGAATGGGATTAAAAAATTCCTGCTGAAAAACTTTGCCAAAATCGGGATATTTTGAATCCACTAATTTTGCTGAAAAAATTAAATTTTTAATAAAAATTCTAATATTATTGCTGGAAAATTCAATTTTTAATTCCGCATCAGCATCATCAAGTAATCGACTGAGTTCTAAAACAGCTTTTCTGGGAAAAATAATACGGGCTTCATAACCAGTACCTTGGTCTAAAGAATCTTCATAAATAGATAAACGATGGCCATCAGATGCTACCAGTTTAATTTTACTATTGGATATATTCAGTAATAAACCATTCAAGTAATAACGAACATCCTGATTTGCCATACAAAATACAGTTTTATCGAGTGCTTTTTTTAATTTACCGGCATTAATAAAAAAGTGATTCTCTAGTTCGGATTCAGAGAATTCAGGATAATTATCAGCAGGCAAACAACTTAAAGAAAACCGGCTCCTATTAGATAATATCTTTACTTTATCGTCATGCTGTTCAAATTTAATTTCTGCACCATTTGGTAAAAGTCTGCAGATATCCAAAAATTTTCTGGCTGGTACCGTAATAGAACCAGGTGTTGCCAATTTAATATCAATTTTAGCGATAATCTGAATTTCCAGATCCGTGCCCGTTAAAATTAATTGATCATCCTCAATAACAATCAATACATTCGAAAGAATAGGCATCGTTTGTCTTTTTTCTATGACACTTACTATTTGTTGCAAAGGCGTTAAGATTTCTTCTCGATTAATGATAAATTTCATATATTTTTACTATTTGATTGGCTTAATAAATCTGTGGATAACACTATTTTTAATTTATTATTCAATAAGTTATTATTTAATAACTTTGTGGATAACTAGTGTTTAACTATAAAAAATTATCCATGTAAATACTTTATACACAGGATTACTCACAAGACTGATAGATTTATCCACAGCATTATCCACATGTATAACAAATATTTAACGGTAATTGGTAAATCAGTGTCTTAAAACTAACCTGCTTAAAATGATTATTTTTCTGTGCAGGCTCATATTTTCAAATGATATTATTTTTGTAATTAATAATATAATATTACTTAATCTTATTTATTACTATTAGTAACGTAAAAATCTGTGGATAACTAGTTATTTACTATGCTTATCAATAACATATTTATTTTATTAGGTTGTTATCGGCTTGTGTATAACTAGTGTTTAAATAAGACGTGTTTTTTAATAGTCATTTTTATGCACAATATTGTCCTCAGTAATAAGGTATTTATCCCCAAAGTTATCCACATGGACTGCTGCCTATGTAAACCAGAATACTAATCGATAGCGAAAGTTATTGTTTTGAATTCTGTATCAAAAAAATAGTGCCAACACTCTTAACTTGCTGGAATGACAACTCCGATTTTTACAGAGAAATTTTAAATAACTATTCTTGATATTTCTCGAAAGTAAATTTATTAGTTATCCGTGTTAATAACATCTATTTTTTTAAAGTTGAAATCCGTTTTGTACACAATGTGGGTGCTTTCAAAATCTGTATAATTTTCAATTAATAATATAGTATTACTTAATCTTATTTATTACTATTAGTGCATAAAAAACTGGGGAAAAGTCATTATTTATTAATTTAATCAGTAGGTTATTTATTTAACTAAACTGTTGTCACGCTGTGGATAACTACTGTTTAAAAAATCAGGATTAATAACGTTTATTTTTATCCACAATATTATCCTCAGTAATAAGGTATTTATCCCCAAAGTTATCCACAATACATTGCGCAATATTTGAAGTAATTTTGACTTAACAGACATTTAATGTGACAGCGTTCTTAGAAGATTCGAGTAATCTTCGGCAATTTTATGGTCAGACTCTTTGAGCTCATTAATTTTTTTACAGGCATTCATGACGGTTGTGTGATCGCGGCCACCAAATGCATCACCAATCTCTGGAAAGCTGTGTGAGGTTAATTCTCTCGCCAAACACATGGCCATTTGTCGTGGACGGGTAACGGTTTGTTTTCTATTTTTTGATGATAAATCGGCAACGCGAATTTTAAAATATTCAGCAACTGTTTTTTGAATATTGTCCATGTTGACAAGTTTGTCTTTTAAAGAAATCAAATCATGTAAGGCTTCCTTGGTAAATTCAGTAGTGATTTCACGTCCGGTAAATTGTGCATTGGCTATCACACGTCTTAAAGCACCTTCAAGGTCACGGACGTTAAAAGGAATTTTTTTGGCAATAAAAAAAGCAACTTCCTGAGGTAGTGCAACATTAACTTGTGCGGCTTTTTTCATTAAAATAGCGGCCCTGGTCTCCATGTCGGGAGGTTCAATTGAAACAGGAAGCCCACAACCAAATCTTGATTTTAATCGATCTTCAAGACCTATAATTTCTTTGGGATATTTATCACACGTTAAAACAATTTGGTGTTTCTTATCCAACAGCGTGTTGAAGGTATGAAAAAATTCTTCCTGTGAGCGCTCTTTTCCTGCAAAAAATTGAATATCATCAATTAAAAGTACATCGATACCACGGTAATATTCTTTAAAAGAGTTAATGGAATTTTGCTGTAATGCCCTGACCATGTCTTGAACAAATTTTTCAGAATGCAGATAAACAATAGTTGCTGAGGGTTTTTTTTGAAAAACAGCATTACCTATGGCATGCATCAGATGTGTTTTACCTAAACCGGAACTACCATAAATAAGTAAAGGATTATAAGCTTTACCTATATTTTCAGAAACCTGAAGCGAAGCGGCTCTTGCCAATTGATTAGATTTACCTTCAACAAAATTATCAAAAGTAAATGCTTTATTAAGGAAATTAGGACTTGTTTTTTTTATTTCAACAGGTTTTACGCTGGTTATTACGGCGGGTGTTGTCGATTTTTTTGAACCAATTTCAAGATTCAAGTCCAATTTTCCATTTGAAAATTCGTGAATGGATTCTTCAATCTTGGCAAAATAATGTTGCTTGACCCAGTCGAGAACAAACCGGTTAGGAGCGAGTAATTTTATTTGCCCATCACTTTCTATGGCCTGCAAAGGCCGTATCCATGTACTGAAATCAGAACCGGCAATTTCATTTTCAAGTTTAGTAAGGCAGTTATCCCAAATTGAGCTCATTGAATTAGGTAAGGTATTGGTATGGGTTAGTGAGGAGGAATTTGTTTTTAATCACTATACAGTAATAAAACATTGCACTACAGAATTGACAGGCTATACATATTATTTTATCATCCGTAGTCTTTTTTATCTGTTTTTGTTAACACTCATCTGATTAGGCTTTAAGTAATATGAAAAGAACATACCAACCCAGTAAAATTAAACGTGCCAGAACTCATGGCTTTCGTGCAAGAATGGCAACTGTCGGTGGCCGTAGGGTTATCAATGCTCGTAGAGCAAAAGGCCGTGCTCAACTAACGGTTTAGTTGACACTGGGTGACAGAGCACAATTTTAGTTTCCCCCCACAGCTACGGTTAAAAACCCCGGCTGAATATAAAAAAGTTTTTGCCAAGCCTGTAAAATCAAGCGATACCTATTTTACCCTTTTAGCCATAAAGAATGATCTTGATCATCCTCGGCTAGGTTTGGCAATTGCTAAAAAAAATATAAGAAAGGCAGTACACAGAAACGTGATTAAACGCGCTGTGAGGGAAAACTTTAGAATACAACAGCAAAGCTTGGGAAATATAGACATTGTTGTTCTGGCTCGCAGGGAAGCAGTAGATGCTCCACCGGAATTATTAAGAAAGTCATTGCAAAAGCATTGGCTTAAACTGGTATCCCGATGCGCTTAATGCTGATGGCAATAATAAAGTTTTATAAATACTTTATTAGCCCTTTGCTTGGCTCTAACTGTCGTTTTTATCCAAGTTGTTCAAGTTATTCCTTAGAAGCAATTCAGCGCCACGGTGCTATTATTGGCTCCTATCTCACTCTCAAAAGATTATTAAAATGCCACCCTTTTCATCAAGGTGGCATTGATCCCGTTCCAGAAAAATTTGGTAATAAGAATGGATAATATAAGATTTATACTCGTCGTCACTTTTGCAATGCTTGTATTTATGTTGTGGCAGGCGTGGGAGCAAGACTATGGCCCAAAACCCGAAGTTGCTGCAATTGTAAGTCCGGAAGGTACCAAGGCTAAAGAAGATCTGCCAATGACAGCAGATGCTTCATCACAAACAGGATCTGCCCTGCAAAATCCGGTTTCTGTTCCCGTTTCAGCAGCAACATCAGCCGCCAAAACGGTAAAAATTAAAACCGATGTTATTGCGTTTGAAATTGACGTACAAGGTGGCACAGTCACCAATCTGGATTTATTAAATTATCCGGTAGAAAAAGCGAATCCGATCATTAATAACTTGCGTGCAATGGTTGGTATGGAAGTCCCGGTAACAAACACTGCGCCGGTGCGTTTATTCAATAATAATGAAGAAAAAATATTTGTTGCGCAAAGCGGTTTAATAGCAGGCAGTGGTTTAGCGGCTGCACCGAATCATTATACAGTTTTCACCAATGAGCAAGATAGTTACACCTTGCAACCTGGCCAAGACAGCTTGACTGTTCCATTAACATGGACTGACAACAATGGCCTGGTTATTACCAAATTATTTACTGTTAAACGTGGAAGCTACGAGATAACACTGGATCAAAAAGTTAAAAATAATTCAGGAAAAGCCTGGTCCGGTAGACAATATACTCAGTTATTAAGAGCACCGGATACTGAAAATAAAGGTAATATGCTCACGGGCGGTATGAGAGCTTATGATGGCGGTGTTATTTATACCGATAAAAGCAAATATCAAAAAATAAGTTTTGATGATATGGCAGATGAGACGCTTGATATCACCAGTAAAGGTGGTTGGACTGCAATGATTCAACATTATTTTGCTTCTGCCTGGGTTCCACCTGCCGAGCAAGAGAATCATTTTTATACCAAAGAATTAAAAGATGGACGTTACGTCATTGGCACATATTCTCCAGCCGTTACTGTTGAAGCCAATACCGATGCTGAATTTGTTTCGCAATTATTTGCTGGCCCGAAAATCCAGCCTATGATGGAAAAAATTGCCACAGGTCTTGAACTTACCGTTGATTACAGCGTTTTAACCTTTATTGGTAAACCCATTTACTGGTTACTGAACAAAATACATAGTGTTATTGGTAACTGGGGCTTGGCTATTATGGGAGTAACATTCTGTATTAAACTATTGTTCTTTCCATTATCACAAGCCAGTTTCAAGTCAATGGCTAAAATGCGCAAGATTCAGCCACGTCTTAAAGAATTACAAGAACGTTTTGCTGATGACAGACCGCGTTTTAATACTGAAATGATGGGGCTGTATAAAAAAGAAAAAGTTAATCCATTAGGTGGTTGTTTGCCCATCCTGATACAGATACCCGTATTTATGGCGTTGTATTGGGTATTGAGTGAAACGGTTGAGTTTCGTCAGGCACCTTTTATGCTATGGATACAGGATTTATCAATACAGGACCCTTTCTATATCTTGCCGTTGATCATGGGTATTACCATGAAAATTCAGCAAAGTTTGAATCCTGCACCGATTGATCCCATTCAAGCTAAAGTAATGAAGATGTTCCCGATTGTTTTTACTGTCTTCTTTCTGTTTTTTCCGGCAGGTTTGGTTTTATACTGGGTTGTTAATAACACCCTGTCTATCATTCAACAGACCTATATCACCAAGCAAATAGAAAAAGCAGGATAACTTTGCTTTTGTATCAAGATACCATTGCAGCTATTGCAACACCGCCAGGGAATGGTGGTGTTGGTATTATTCGAATTTCAGGAACCCTGGTTACTGAAATTACCAAACAACTGCTTAATAAATCATTAATTCCCAGACATGCCCTGTTTACATCTTTTATAGATAATGACGGCGGCATTATTGATTCCGGTATCAGCCTTTACTTTCCTGCTCCTGCCTCTTATACAGGGGAAGACATACTTGAATTGCAAGGACACGGCGGTTCTGTCGTATTGGATATGCTGTTACGGCGAGTAATTTCCTTGGGTGCCCGATTAGCCAATCCTGGCGAATTTACCGAACGCGCATTTCTCAATAATAAACTCGACTTGGCGCAGGCCGAAGCGGTTGCTGATTTAATTGAAAGCAGTACCGAACAATCAGTCCGTTCTGCACAAAAATCCATGCAAGGTGTTTTTTCGGCACAAATCAATGAACTGGTTACAGAGTTAACGGAACTTCGCATCTACGTTGAAGCAGCTATTGATTTTGTCGATGAAGAAATTGACTTTTTAACAGATGGTGTCGTTGAAAACCGCATAATCAGGTTATTACAAAGCATTCAGCAAATACAAAAAACAGCGCAACAAGGGCGCTTGCTACGCGATGGTATGACCGTTGTTTTGGCAGGTAAACCTAACGCCGGAAAATCCAGCTTGCTTAATGCACTTGCAGGGCATGAAGCGGCGATAGTGACTGATATTGCCGGAACAACCAGAGACGTACTCAGAGAACGTATCCAGCTTGATGGTATGCCTTTGCATATTATTGATACCGCAGGTTTACGGGAAAGTGATAACTCTATAGAAAAAGAAGGCATACGGAGGGCACACGAAGAAATTCTGAAAGCCGATAAGATTTTACTGCTTATAGATGCAAGGGAACCTGAAACAGAAGATTTATTAAAAACCCTGCCACCAAATATCGACATTACCAAAGTTTACAACAAAATAGACTTGCTAGGTCTGACACCTGAAATACAACAAACAGAAGATGGCTATAGTTGTTACCTTTCCATAAAAACCGGGGAAGGCATGGATTTGTTAAAACAACATCTCAAACAAAGTGTTGGTTTTAATGAAGCGACAGACAACGTTTTCATTGCCAGAAGACGACACATAGAAGCCATAAGAACAGGCTATGAATTTGTCGAAAGTGCTTTAAATCAGTTACAGGTTAGCCAGGCAGGCGAATTGGTCGCGGAAGATTTAAGGCAAGCGCAAATGAGTCTTGCCGAAATTACCGGAACGGTTACCTCAGATGATTTATTGGGAAAAATATTTTCCAGTTTCTGTATAGGAAAGTGAAGCAGTAAAACAACCGAAAACAACAACCAAACAAAGTCAATTAAATAAGGGGATGTAGCGATACAACCCCTTTTTTGTTTGCGTATATTTGCCTTTACTTTACCTTTTCTTACCCCTATAGTGCCCCCATTACTTTTTACGGGGCACAAAGGGGAACAAATAATATGAAAATCGCTATTGAGAAGCGCCTAAATAAGGCAGGCGATAAGCAAAGCATACGATTAGTGTATTTTTATGGAAGCCGAAAGGGAGAGGATGGAAAAATTATACAAGATCGCAAGCGTGAACAGCTTGACCTGTACCTTTACCCCAAGCCCAGTACTAAACTGGAAAAACAGCACAACAAGGAAACTTTGTTATTAGTTGATAATATCAAATCAAAACGGATTGCCGAGGCCGCCAGTGGTCAGCATGGCTTTACCGATACCAATAAGGTGAGCGTAAACTTTTACAGCTTTTATAAGCAGCTCATGGAAACCAAAAAAACCAATGAGAGCAGCGGAAACTATTCCGTTTGGTTGGCGTGTCTGGTACAAATCCAACGCCACCATCCAGACGAAGCCCTAAATTTTGAGCAAGTCACCGTTGATTGGATTAATGGTGTAAAAGATTTTCTCAATACCAAAGCCAAAACCAAAAGCGGCAACCTTATCAGTAGCGGGACAGCTTCCGTATATTTCAACAAGATCAGGGCAGTTATTAACGCGGCTTATGATAAAGGCATTATTGAACGTAACCCACTAAAGGAAATATCCCGTATTAAGCCGGTTACTTCCGAGCGTGTGTTTTTAACGCTTGATGATATGAGGGCTTTGGTAAAAACCGATTGCCGATACAGTGTATTAAAAAGCGCTTTTCTGTTTGCTTGCCTTACAGGTTTGCGATGGTCAGATATTAATAAACTGGATTGGTCAGAGATCAGTCAACTTAATGGCGGTCATAGAATCACCTTTAATCAGAAGAAAACCGGCAACCTTCAATATCTGGATATTCCCCCTCAAGCCTACAATCTGATAGAGTCAGCAGAACAACAAGGGCGTGTTTTTCAATGCTTGAAGTATTCGGCTTATTTAAATACTGAACTGTTACGCTGGACAATGGCCGCCGGTATCACCAAACACGTTACTTTTCATGCCACCCGACATACCTTTGCAGTCAGCTTGTTGTGTAATGGCGTGGACATTTACACGGTTAGCCGCTTGTTAGGGCATAGTGAAGTTAAAACAACCCAGATATACGCCGATATTATCGACAGCGTAAGAAAAGACGCGGTACATAAAATCCCTGATATTGGTTTATAATTGAATTTGACCGGATAGGCTTAGCGGCTTACAAGTTGGACTCGTTCCCCAACTTCCGGTTATTCCCTTCTGAACGCTTACACCTTGAACGGAGTGTTTTTTGATTAATGTATTTTTTAAAGGTTTCGGGAACTGGTACCGTTGTGATGATCCTGACCTTGGAATTTGGGGTGTTCTCGAAATTACCAAAGTAAGCTGCGCAATCGGCGTATTTAGTTTGTCCTTAGAGGACTCTATAACTTACAGACATACAAATAGCCTTGCCGGAATTACTGCACTATATCCATGCGAACACCCCGACAGTCAGTTTATGAGAGTATTTGGGGAAAAAAATTGTTTCGCATTAGGAGCTATAGAACAAGGATATTATTTTTCAATAAATAACCCATCCAACGCTACAAATATTTTAGTTATTGCCGAACCATCTATCAAAAGCGATATAGAGCCAATTTGTAACAATGCTTATCAATCAGATCAATTAAAAATACTTTGCCAAGCAAGCGAGAAATTTTGGGGCAATGCAGACCCCGCCGAACGAGATACCCACCAAAAAAACGAAATAGTTTCTAATTGGCTTATTGATCAAGGCTTTTCAAAGGTAAACGCCAAGCAAGGAGCAACCATAATAAGACCGGTATGGGCAGCAAAAGGGAATTATTGATATGAATACCTACACCTATTTAATGTCAGTAACGGCAAGGCTTTAAGCTAATACCTACACCTATTTAAAGCAGTAGTAGCTATAACCATTACACCTATTCACGTTTAAAAATATGTAGATAATAAGACTCAATATTAACCATCCGAAAGGACATTAAATTGAGCCAAAAAATAGTTACACTTCAATCTGTCATAGACAGCTTAGAGATTCTTACCCGCGCTGTTTTATCCAACAAACAAACCTTAAACCTTGAAGAAGCCGCCGCATTTACCGGCCTTGCCACAAGCTATCTGTATAAACTCACATCAACGCAAGAAATCCCGCATTACAAACCGCGCGGAAAAATGCTGTATTTTGATCGGTCAGAATTGGAGACTTGGTTAAGACAAGGTAGGGTAAAAAGTATTGCTGAAATTGAGCGCCAAGCAGTAAATCATATTGTAGGGCCAAGGGTGGGCGCGTAATGACTACAAAATTAAAGTATGAAATTGTAGTCGTTAATAATATCGAAGTGATGGCCGATGTCTCAATGCTACAAAAGAGCGATGAGCTTTATTTTAATGCAACGGAGATGTCCAAACAGTTTGGCAAATTACCGGCTGATTTTTTGCGACTTAATTCGACCAAAGAATATATTAACGAAGTCCTTAATGATTCTGGGTATGGGATATCCCATAGTGAGAATTTAATCAGAGTAACCAACGGCGGCAAATATAAAGGTACTTGGTTACATCAAGAACTCGCTTATGAATTTGCCGGATGGTTAAGCGCAATATTTAGGCGCAACCTGCATAAATGGGCTGAAAATCGCGTCAAAGATGAACACCAACGCCAACAACGCCGCCTTGAGTTAAAGACTGGATTTTTGCCACTGATTAACGCCATTCAAGCCGCACACCCAGAGCTTAAGCCCTATCATTTTAGTAATGAGTGCGACTTAATTAACTGTTTAGTCACAGGCATGACTGCCAAACAATTTAAGCAAATACGCGTTATTGACAATGTTAGGGATGGTTTAACGATAGCAGAATTAAACCTGATGGATAAGTTGCAAATGTACAGCGCCAGCTTGATTGACTTGGGTTTTAGCTATGATGAGCGTAAGCACTTACTTAGTGAGCAGGTGTTAAAACTATCAGGCAATATCAAGGCGGTGGCGTAATGAATCAGTTGACACTATGCATCATGGCGGCTATTCTTAACCCGCTGAAACATTTCAGCACAGGATTGGTCTCCTGTAACGTAGCGGCACAGCCGCAAACTTGCGGTTTTTTTGTGCGCAAAATCTCAAGTTCCTCATATTATGGCGGGCTGGACAGAGCACTCGCAAGAGTGGCCGGTTGCTACACCGGTAGACCAACTTTGTTCAGTCTGCCACCAAATGATTGGTCTCATTGGTGGTGGGTTTATAACCTTCCAGAGTAGCAATCATGAATAATCAATCAAATTCTCAGTCCGAGAGCAATACAAACATCCCTGCTCAAACCGAGCAAGCTACCCCAAAACTAAACGTAAACTTTACACATCGTCATTCTATATTTGGCGATGAGGCGAGAAGCTACCATCTTAACGATTGCATAGGCACCTTGGCATATCAGGCTACGAATGTATTGACCTTGGTATCAGGTAATTTTTTAGGCGAGGAATATGCACCAATGCCGTCTGATGACGTTATTTTTTGGTCAATAGAATCGGCCATTAATACCATTAAGGACATACAAGCAATGGTTGCGGCTTACCATGAGGTAGAAAGCACCAAAAACAATCAGGCATAAAAAAACCGGCTTAATCACTCACAATTAGCCGGTTCTTTGTAATCAGATCACCACAAAATCAAGTTTATTATAGATGATGGTGGTTCGATTGCAATCCCGACTAAGGGATAAATATCATGCAAAATAGTATTGAACCATTCAAAAATGCCATGCTGGATAGCATAGGTGCCGAACCTGAAACCATCATAGGTGACGGTAAACTACACCGCTTCAAAATTGATGGAAAACTAACTGGCTGGTATAGCTTGCACCTTGATGGTAAAGCCGCTGCCGCTTTTGGTGACTGGAAACAGGGAATCAAAGAACGCTGGAAAATGGCCGGTACTTTCAAAAAGCTAACCGATGCTGAAAAACAAGCCTTTGCAATCGAGCGCCAACGCCAAAACGAGCAACGCAAGGCCGAAGAAAAGACCCGCCATGTTACAGCAATTCAGAAGGCCGCCTATGTCTGGGAGCGGTCAACGCCGGTTGTCAATCATCAATACCTCACTAAAAAGAATGTCCAGGCGCATAACGTCCGGTGCTATCGCGGCGCTTTGGTCGTTCCTCTCTATAACGAAATCGGTTTACTGGTCAGTATTCAATTTATCGGTGATGACGGTACCAAGCGCATGATGAAAGGCGGCAAGGCTCATGCTATTTTATTGGTGATGCTATCGACTTGACCCGCGACAGTATTATTTTAATCGTAGAAGGTTGGGCAACCGGTGCCAGTCTGTATGAAGCAACTGGCCACTTTACCATCGTAGCGTTTAGCGCCGGCAACCTAACCGCCGTGGCAATCCAGATCAGAAAGCACCACCAAGACAAAGAAATCATTATTTGTGGTGACAATGACTTAAGTGGAGTCGGACAGCTTGCCGCGAGATCGGCAGCCTTGGCCATTGCCGGAAAGTATATCTTACCGCCTACGATTGGGCATGACTGGAATGATTCATTAAATAGTGTGGTTGCATGATGAGCAAAATAATAGCGTTGCCTGTTAAGGATGACTCGCAAAAAACAGCGCTTAACAAGCTGATTAAAGCGGTTATCACCGAAGTAAAAACCCCGCAACAATCCAAAGATTCAGCAATAGCGGCGTTACTTGCCAATATTGAGCCAGTTGATTTAACCGAGGTTTGCGAGTCCTTAGGCTGGACGAGCGACACTAAAGGCAATCCTCCAGCGCAAAAACATATCAAGGTTGCGATTGTTGATACTTTGATAAAGACGGCAAAAAAAAATAACTGGCATATCATCCATGATTTAGGCTTCTTTTATATCTTCAATGGTGCCTTCTGGGTAGTGTTGCTAGATTCAGAAGTTAAGCAGTTGCTTAAAGATGCAGCCGTAAAAATGGGTTATATCGAAATAGAGTGTCGTGACGCGCTATTTGTCGATAAGCTCTTTCAACAGGCTACCCAAGACGGTTTTTTTGTCGAAAAGAACTACACCAAGCAATCCATTATCAATCTTAAAAATGGCTCATTGGTGTTAAGTGATGCCGGTATAAAAATGAAGCCGTTTGATTATCGGGATTTTCTAACCCATCAATTAGACTTTGCATACAACCCCGCCGCCATAAATACGGTGTTCCTGAACATGTTTTGCCTGATAAAGATACGCGGCGCACCTTGCAGGAGATAACCGGTTATTTATTCATCAAGGGCTTGAAGATGGAAAAAGTATTCTTTCTGTTTGGTACCGGTGCCAATGGTAAGTCAGTATTCTTTGAGGTACTTAATGGTGTGCTGGGGGCTGATAATATCAGTAATTATTCCCTTGAGTCCTTGACTGATGACAAGGGTTATCACCGCGCCATGATTAAGGATGTGATTGTTAATTATGGTACGGATATACGCCTAACCAAGATTGATGCCGGTATGTTTAAAACGTTGGCAAGTGGTGAGCCTATCGAGGCGCGTTTACCTTATCGGGAACCGTTCCTGATGACTGACTATGCCAAGTTGATCTTTAACGTCAACAAGATGGACTCAGCCAATATTGAACATACCCACGGATTTTACAGGCGCTTGCTGGTTATCCCCTTCAACAAAACCATTCCAGATGATTAGCAAGACAGGGACTTACACAAAAAGATTCTTAATGATCGAGCAGGCGTGTTGAACTGGATTATTGACGGTGCGGAGCGGGTTATTAAAAACAGAGATATCTTTATTTCATCCGAGTGTGAAGCCTTTAAACAGAAGTTTATCAAAGAATCAGACAGCGTGGCCATGTATGAGGCTGATTTTTTGGAGACTATGAAGGCTTCTATCTACTTTAAAACGGTTACTGATGCTTACCTGGAATATAAAGTTTACTGCCAAGAAGCCGGCCATAAATACCCCTTAGGCAGAAATAATTTTGTGAGCAGAATGGAACATTTAGGCTTTGAAAAAACCAAACAGGCGGCCAGTTCGTTTCTTGAAAAAAACTATCTTAAGATAAAGGTTGTAAATGAAACAGAATAACAGCATTAACTGAAAAAAAACCCGTATTTACTGGGCTTACGGGCATTAAAATCATGCTGTTATGGTGTTTGAAACAGCACAACTTAAAAAACAATCCTGAATTTATAAGGCGAATTTATAGATAACAGCACTAAAACAGCATTGATAAAACCCAGTAACGGCGGGGCTTACAGAGGATTAGTGCTGTTATGCTGTTTCATTCATAACCTTTTTCAAATAAAAGTTTTTCTGAAATCAGAATACCACCCAAAACCACAGGAAATCATCAAATGATAGACGCACTCATAGCCGGAAAACTCATAAAAACGCCTGAACTACGAACCGGCAAAACGGGCAACCATTACACCCAATTTCTTTTATCGGTATCGACAGGAGACGAACAACCGACAATTATTAGTGGTATTGCATTTGCAGAAACAGCGGAACGAATCGCCAGATTACAAAAAGGAGATTCGCTGGCAGTCATTGGTAGCTTGAAGCCGTCTGAATGGATTGATAAAAATACCGGTGAAACCAAACACGGGCTAAACATCACCGCCAATAATTCACTATCACCTTATGACATTAAGAAGCGTAAGCCGGTATCAGACAATCCGGTGCAGTCGGGCAGTAGCTCAAAGCCATTTAATGACCCGATAGATTTTTAAGGTTAATCACTGAATCTAGTTGTACATTACCGCTTGTGTACAGTTATAAAGCTGATAGGTTATAAAATGAAGATGACATTTAACCGGCGATTGATGCTTGAGGTCTTGGCCGATGAGATAGACGGCAGACAACCGCCACACGGAGCAGGTAGTATTCGGTCCAACTTGGAAAACGCTTTCAACTATAAATGGAATTATGGACTTTACCCATCCATGGTGACATTACCCAACAAGCGACAAATTCACCGGACATTAAAGGAATTATGGCATGGTGGGCTTATTGTCGGAACAAGGGTAAAAGTCGAGGGCTATAGTGGGCACTTGCCATATTGGGAAATCGAATATCAATTGTGTAACGATGTTTATAAAAACAGCCTGATAACCGATTGCAATAATTTGTTCAGCAAAGTTAATCGAGCCAAGCACGGCGTTAACTTCTTTGGTAGCTTAATGGATATGGGCTTACCGGCAAGCGAGGTCAGTCCATTGAAGTTATCGGTCAAGAGTCTTATACAACGTACCCATCCCGATAAAGTCAGTGGTTATGAATACCAGTTCCAGCAAATGAAACAGTGCGCCGACTGGTTAAGATCAGGAATACCCCTTCCGACTTCTGCGCATGGTGAAGCCGGCCAATCAAATAACAATGAGAAATACATCAATGCAGAATTACCAAGCATACTGGCAAGCGAACCAGAAGAAGCAACCCGACAATGTGCCCGAGCCGGAAGCAGAGCCAAAACAGCCTGAAAACTCCGATTAAAGTAGGAGTTACACGCAAGGTTACACCGCAAACGCATAGATAAGTAACATCCTATTGAAAAGGGAGTCGAGAAAAACCGCGTGTCAGATCAATATAGGCGTGGTGCTGGATTGCGGTTAAATCGTGACACTAAAACTAAACATCAATACCTAGTCGTGCCGTGGTCTTGACTGGATTATTCAGTAATATTTCTAAACAAAATATCATGTTTAGTTAATTACTTTCGTGTACAAAATAAAGCCGTTAAATCAGTTACCCATCAAACAGTTAAGCCATAATCGTTTACAGGCGAATATTTACAAAAAACAGGTAAATAGTTTACAAAGTTGAGCCACTTAAACACGCGTACAGTATGGGCTAGTAGATAATCTGGGCCACTGAATGAACCACTTGAAAGTGTCCCAAGCGAATACAGGCATTGCATGGGCTTGGCGGTATCTTGTCCCAAAGATTGTCCCAAGTAGGATAGCGGTTATCGGCCACCTTCTTTCCTATACTTCAATGGGGGTTTGGATGTGTCAAGCCAGATAGGTGCAGGATAATCCTCCTTCACCTGTTTCACGGTCGCCAAAACAGCGAGCGCATGATGTGTAATGGTTAAGTGATAATTATCGTAATTTATACACCACCGCCAGGTACGCACATAAAACCATACTGCGAGCGGTCTATAGTGATATTGGGACACTGAAAGGTACGCGCAAAGCTTGGCGCACTCAAAGCCACTACACATAAAGGTTGACGCAGATAATGGCGCAGGATTTAACGGGCACTTTATGCGCAGATATTGGCGCAGTAAATACGGGCGGAAATCGGCAGCGTTAAAAGTCTGTTATCAATCTCAAGCACCTGAATATCCGTGCTTTTTATTTCCTATTCGATGACGGAAAATAGGCGCAGTTATAAACGCCATTGTGGACGCATGAATTTAGCATTATCAGTGCTTAGAGTGGCATTGTGGACGCATGATAGACATTCACCCTGATGGAGCGCATGGTGAGCAAGGAAACACAGTAACGGTAAGCCTTGCGCCGGTATGGTGAGCAGGAATGGGGATATACACAAAGCTATATAAGTCGGCTTACTACTGCGGCAAATATTCAAGCAAAGTTAAATATGCCCAAGGGCATAAATGCTTTCAACAGTATCATCAACAGCTAAACCGTTATGCAACTTGCCATACACGCGAAACGCCAACAGCAAACCGCACAGGTAGCGAGTGCAACCCCTTATTGCTTACCACCACTGGCTTAACGGGTACTTTACAACCCTTACGCAACCCAAAAACAATGCATGGTTGCTTGTCACCAATTGGTGACTGATGGATTAAGAAATTAATTTAAGGGCTGGATGATACCGGCCTTTTTTTATGCCTGAAATATTGGTGTGTAAGCCTGTGTATAACTTGTTGCTAACATGAGGGCAGTTTTTTAGGGCTATTTTTATCCACAGTTTGTCCACAATGGCGGATTAAATTTTATAGCAGCCTTTAATCATTGGCTTATATGGGCTAAAGGCAGTTATCCACAGATTTAACGCCGACTAATAATAATAAGCTCTTAAAAGATATACTTTAATACTATAGCGGGCATGACTATAAAAAATGACGGCAACCATTGCCACAAAAAAAACCTGTTATATATCTGTAAAGTCACTTTTAAACATAAATTTTTTTACTTTTTACCCCGTATTTACCCCTTGTATAGTTTAACTTATTGATTAAAAAGCTACTGTACTTTCTGTATAGGGAGAAGCGAAGCGGTAAAACAAGCAAAAACAACAACTAAACAAAATCAATTAAATAAGAGGATGTAGTGATACAGTCACTTTTTTGTTTTTTTAAAGGTATTCTTTATACAGTCAGTCATTGCTATAATTGAAAGGTGGTAACCGAAATAGTACCGCTTAAATTTCTTATTTAATCCAGAATATCAAGCCGGCCTTAAATTGTTTAAAACTACTTCAGTTACACGTATTGCTTTAGCCAGTTTTATTGGAACTGCCATTGAATTCTATGATTTTTATATTTATGGCATGGCGGCGGCATTGGTTATTGGGCCGGTATTTTTTCCCGGCGGTAATCCAACGACTCAAGCATTAAGTGCCTTTCTTACCTTTGCGGTCGCTTTTCTTACCCGGCCTTTGGGTGCGATGTTGTTCGGGCATTTTGGCGACCGTATAGGGCGCAAAACAACGCTGGTTGCATCATTGCTGGTAATGGGCATCTCTACAACATTAATAGGCTTTTTACCTGGCTATGATGCGATTGGTGCATGGGCCCCCGTGTTATTGTGTTTGTTACGTTTTGGTCAGGGTATTGGTTTGGGCGGAGAATGGGGCGGTGCGGCACTATTGGCAACCGAGAATGCACCGACTGGCAAGCGCGGTTGGTACGGTATGTTTCCGCAATTAGGGCCGCCAGTCGGGTTTCTTTTCGCAACCGGCAGTTTTTTGTTGCTTGCTAATTTCTTGAGTGAACAAGAGTTTAAAGACTGGGGTTGGCGACTGCCGTTTATTGCCAGCTCGGTTTTGGTGATGATCGGTTTGTATGTTCGACTGGCCTTGGCGGAAACGCCGGTATTTACCAACGTATTGCAGCAGCACCAACGGGTAGCTTTACCTGTTAAAGAAATAATAAAGCATCATCTTATCCCTTTGGTGTTAGGCGCACTGGCGATGGTGGTGTGCTATGCCTTGTTTTATATCTCAACGGTGTTTTCCCTGAGTTATGGCACCACTACGTTACACATTCCACGCCAGCAATTTCTGGGTATGTTAAGTGTGGCGGTATTGTTTATGGCCGCCGCCACGCCCTTATCGGCATGGGCTGGTGATCGTTTCGGACGCCGTCCTGTTTTGCTGGTTGCTGGTAGCGCTGCATTTTTGTCCGGTTTTGCTTTACAACCCATGTTGGAAAGTGGCTCTCCATTAATAATTACTGCTTTTCTTTCATTGGAGTTGTTTTTAATGGGTGCTACCTTCGCGCCTATGGGAGCTTTATTGCCGGAACTATTTCCGCCTGCTTTGCGTTATACCGGTGCCGGAACGGCCTATAATCTGGGTGGCATACTGGGTGCTTCATTTGCACCTTATATCGCGCAACGCCTGGTTACCGAAGGCGGTTTAGCCTGGGTTGGCAGCTATGTTTCACTGGCGGCTATAATCAGTCTGTTTGCCGTATACCTGATGCGTGAAACCCGTGATAATCGCTGGGTGTAATCGGGATTAGCAGTATTGTATCAATACCGTTGTTATTTAAGATAAAGATAGCGCATTTTAAGCGGCACTCTATAAAACTACCTTCAGTTTCTGTTCAGTTAACAAAGCATATTGTAGACCTTAATTACAGAATTTATCGCTGCTCATGGCTGGATATTTAATCTGTATATCGTTTAAATCTGCTCATTAGTTAGTAAAACAGGAAGGTACAAGATGATTAATCAAAACGTAGAAGCGCAAAGTAACATTGTCGCATTTATGAATCAGGCTTTTGATAATGGTAATTCTTATGGACTGGAATATGTCCTTGACGAGTTGGTTTTTGAAGAACCAGCCCTAGTTAGCCAAAATACTGTAGATTGGTTTGGCACTACGGATTATTTTGCTTAACTTGTTTTCGTCAATTAAATTGTTATCCAGCGTAACCCGAATGCCTGGTTGGTTATGTGCAGCCCGCCAGGAGGCTGTCCGAGAATAGTAAATTTATTGCGGAAAATCTATTTCGGCCAGGTTTTTCGCTCATTTTCGTTTAATAGAACAACTATTTGCCTTAAATGACTAAAATAGCTTCCCCTCGCTACGGTTCTTATTCTCGGACAGCCTCCTGGCCATTCTATCTTTCTGCTATAGCTTTAACGCCCATAGCCATGTGTAATAACATTTTTATAATGTCATGCTATCTTGAATATTCCGAATAGTTCAGGATAAGTTAATCATGTATAAAACACACATAGCCAATCTGACCTACGATTTTAAAACATTGCGTAATTTAATGGCAAAGGCATCACCGTCTCGTTCGGGCGATTATTTGGCTGGGGTGGCGGCTGACAATAATCTTGAGCGGGTCGCTGCGCAATTGGTACTTGCTGAGGTCCCGTTAAAACAGTTTCTTAATGAAGCGCTGGTGCCTTATGAACAAGATGAGGTTACTCGCCTGATCATTGACGAGCATGACAGTATTGCATTTGCCCTTGTCAGTCATCTGACCGTCGGCGATTTTCGTAACTGGCTATTATCTGAACACGCGACCACCAATATTTTAACCGCCATTGCCCCGGGTTTGACGCCGGAAATGGTGGCCGCTGTTTCCAAGCTTATGCGAATCCAGGATTTGATTCTGGTTGCTAAAAAATGTCGGGTGATTACCCGCTTTCGAGGCACCATCGGCCTTGAAAATCGTTTGTCTACACGTTTACAGCCCAATCATCCTGCCGATAATCCCGCCGGTGTTGCTGCCAGTCTTCTGGATGGCTTGCTGTATGGTTGCGGCGATGCGGTAATTGGGATTAATCCTGCCTCTGATAATGTTGAAGCAACCTTGCGTTTACTGCATATGCTGAATGATGTGATCGAACGTTATCAAATCCCTACACAATCGTGTGTGCTGGCGCATGTGACTACCACTTTAAAAGCCATCGAACATGGTGCGCCGGTTGATTTGGTTTTTCAGTCCATAGCCGGAACGCAAAAAGCCAATGACAGCTTTGGCATTAATTTGAAGTTATTACAAGAAGCCCACAGTGCTGCACTGGAACTGGGACGAGGAACGTTGGGCGATAATTGCATGTATTTTGAAACCGGACAGGGCAGTGCGCTGTCTGCCAATGCTCATGAAGGACTGGATCAGCAAACCTGTGAAGTCAGGGCTTATGCCATCGCTCGTAAATTTAAACCGCTGTTGGTCAATACGGTGGTCGGTTTTATCGGCCCGGAATATCTTTACAACGGTAAGCAGATTATCCGCGCCGGTCTGGAAGATCATTTCTGTGGTAAGTTAATGGGGTTGCCGATGGGCTGTGATGTCTGCTATACCAATCATGCCGAAGCCGATCAGGATGATATGGACATGTTACTGACTTCTTTTGCCGTAGCCGGTGGCACGTTTATTATGGGTATTCCGGGGGCGGATGACATTATGCTTAATTATCAATCGACTTCATTTCATGATGCACTTTACGTGCGCCAAGTGTTGGGGCTTAGACCCGCGCCCGAGTTTGAGCAATGGTTACAACAACATCAAATTTTCAATGCCGATCATCAGTTATTTCAACAACCGGATGTTCCTGCATTATTTAAACCGGCCATACAAAAACTTAAGTGAGTATGGCGATGAGCAACAATAATGAAACCGAGATTAGCCTTGATCCTTGGCATAGCTTAAGCCAATTTACTTCGGCGCGTATTGCTTTGGGACGCACAGGTATTAGCCTACCAACCCGCGCCTGTCTGGACTTTCAGTTAGCGCATGCCTTGGCTCGTGATGCCGTCCATATTCCATTGGATTTTACGCGTCTGGAACAACAGCTAAACTTGCTGGGTTATCAAACGCAGATCTTACAATCTCAGGCAGAGACTCAGTCCATATACCTACAACGCCCTGATCTAGGGCGTTTATTAAGTGCATCGGCGGTGGACGGTTTACAGAATACTGCGCCAATTCAGGCTGATGTGGTGGTCGTTGTCGCCGACGGCTTATCGTCAAAAGCCATAGCCCGTCACGTAGAGCCTTTCTTAAGTTTATTGCTTCCACAACTGCAAGCAAACGGTTACAGAATACCGCCCGTGTGCCTGGTTAAACATGGGCGGGTCGCTATCGGCGATGCCATCGCAGAATATTATACTGCCAGATTGTGCATAATCTTGATTGGTGAACGTCCCGGTTTAAGCTCGCCTGACAGCATGGGTATTTATTACACCTATCAGGCCAAATCGGGCATAAGTACCGATGCGGACCGAAATTGTATTTCCAATATTCATAACAACGGATTAAGTTATGAGCAGGCGTTAAAGAAATTGCTGTTTTTAATCAATAAGTCCGAAAAGTTAAAGTTTTCGGGTGTTAATTTAAAAGACGAAACGACTGACACGGAACTGGATAATCAGCAACAGGCTAATTTTTTATTGGATTGATTGTTGAGGCGTATAATATGCGCATGGCAATTGTTAACGGCTGCTGGCATTTAAACAAGAACCTTAAATATCTTAACGGTTTTAATGATAAATAACTGATGCAATTTAATATGCCGGCTAAGTCAATAACATTTTTTAGACTTTAGCCGTTAACAGTAATAGAGAAAATATAATATGAAGTTAATGGAAGACGGTACCAAGTTTCCGGATGAACAGCAGTTCGTTATTCACAATGTGAAAGCCATCATCCATATATTAGCCGAGTTATTGAAAGACAACACCATGCTTAAGGTGTCGTTCAATAATGGCAACGACGTCTATCTAACTACTGTCATCTCAATTGATGAGAAAAATCTTGCCGTACATTTTGATATTAGTTGCGACGAAGCTTTTAACAACAGGTTAATAGCTAGTCAACATGTTGCTTTCATCAAAGAAGATGGTATCGAAATCAGATGGGTCAGCACAAAACTATCCATGATCAATCTAGTTGGCGGTAACGCAATCAAAATAGGGTTACCCAAGAGTCTGGTCCGTTTGCAGCGCCGCGAGTTTTATCGCATTGACACCCCGATAGCCACACCTGTGCTGTGCCAAATTCCCGTATTAGATGGAACTAATACGGAGATGAGTAAAATACTGGAACTTCCTCTTGTTGATATCAGCGTGGGTGGTGTTGGCGTGATGGCAGCTGATCCATTGGATCCGGCAATATCAATAGGCATCGTATTTAGTGATTGCAAAATGGATTATCCAGAGATAGGGATGGCTAGCCTTGCCCTGCAAGTACAACGCATCCAGCCAATGCCCGTGAAAGACGGCTCTACCAAGCATCGTATCGGCTTTCAATACATTGCACCATCTCCTGGAAACGAGCGGCTGATTCAGCTCTACACCTATCAGTTGGAACGAATAGCGAAGGTACTAAAATAACAAGATGTTATTGATGCAAGGAGGTCCATCAATTACAGACAATGCGTTTTCCTAGCTCACTATATTGTATGATCTTTGAGCCTTAGCTTTAAATTTTCCAGGTTGTTCTTACAGCTTTTCTGACAGAAAACAGCTTTATTTCCAAGCGATTTGAACTGTCATATTGAAAATGGCAAGCAGTGGGAAAGTTTCCCACTGCTTGTTTTTGTAATCAGGGGTATTGGCAGATCAGATCTTTTTAACAAATTCTGATTTAAGTTTCATGGCACCAATACCATCTATTTTGCAGTCAATATCATGATCACCGTCTACGAGGCGGATATTTTTGACTTTAGTGCCGACTTTGACAACCAGTGATGTGCCTTTTATTTTAAGGTCTTTAATGACGGTGATGGTATCGCCGTCTTGCAGGACATTACCATTTGCATCCTTAATAATTTTGGCATCAGTATTATCTTCGGTTGCTCCGTCTTTTGGCCATTCGTGTGCGCATTCAGGGCAGATATATTGGCTACCGTCTTCGTAAGTGAATTCTGAATCACAGGCGGGACATTTGGGGAGGTTACTCATTACTTTTTACCTTAACATAGGTTGTCTCAACCAAGTGGGATACAAGGTGTCTTGAAGCGTTATGATGCCAGATTCAGGCGATTATTGTCGATTAAACTTGAGGGTGCTGTTGATAAACGATTAAGAGAATCTCAACAATATCCGTTATCAAGTAGTAAAAAGCTGCAAAATCGTCCTAATAAAAGGGCTGTGTAGCGGTTAATTGCTAAATTGATAAGGCGTAATTTAATAGTGTTATGCCAACCCAGGCAAAGCCAATGGTTGTAATAATAAAGCTAAGTGCTGTATAGACTTTCCAAATGGTTTTCTCCCAAAAACCGGTATCAAATGCAGCAATAACAAAGACACAAGGATTGGCAATTCCACCAATGACAACCAACCAGCACGCGGTAATCGGTAAGGGGATTTTGGTGACATAAAAAGCCAGGCAAAATAAAGCCATTAAGGCAAAATCAATATGCGCTCTAATGAAGGTTTTATAATCTGTCAAAAATTCGCCATCAACGCCTTTAATGGGAAACCAGCGTGCAAAAGTCATCAGCCATGCTGATGCCAGTAAGGCAAAAAGCATAATAACGTCTCCTGTTGTTTAAATTGTTTGTTATAATTAAATAGACTGACTGGTCAGACTATTTAATTATAGTATACCGATCGGTATAGTCGCGACATTATCAGTCATCCGTATTTCTGCTTATGCCTATAACTATTCAAGAAAAAATCTTTGCTGCTGCATCAGAACTCTTTTATAGCCAAGATATTAGAGCCACAGGCGTTGATGCTATTGCCAAAGCGGCAAACACCACAAGAATGAGTACTTTACAAGTACTTTCCTTCCAAAGATGATCTGGTGATCGCTTTCCTGCGTAAACGGGATGAGGATTTTCGAACGTGGTTTATGAGTCAGGTTGACGGCAAAGCGAATAATCCTCAAGCCAAGTTATTGGTGATTTTTGATGTCATTAGCCAGTGGTTGGATATTCCTGAGTTTCGAGGTTGCGCTTTTATCAATGCTGCCGCTGAATTTCCGCTCGAGGGTAATCCTGTGCATCAAGTGTCCATAGCGTTCTATGATAAATTTCGGAATTATATTACCGATTTGGCGAGGCAGTGTGGTTTTAAGTCTCCCGAAAATATGGCTCTGCAATTAACCCTGCTGATTGAAGGCGCTATTGTCTCGGAACAAATGCAGCGTCACTCGGGTGTGGCTATACAGGCTAAGCAGGCGGCTATCTTACTTATTGAAGGTAGCTTGCGGTAAGTGTTTTTAAATTAACAGATTTCCACAATAGTTAACTCCCGGGAGGAGCGATGAGTAAATTTTTTCATGAAGGTAGTCGTAAATTACAAAACCGGTTTGAAACGCAACCTATGGCAGATCGTCTGGCCGAGACCATTATTTCTGATCAGATCAGCCCCGAAGATAAGGGTTTTATCGAGGAGCAAAATATGTTTTTTCTGGCGACGGTTGATCAGGAAGGACGGCCAAACTGTTCTTATAAAGGCGGTAGTGTCGGGTTGGTTAAAGTTATCGATGAATACACGGTGGCTTTTCCGATTTACGATGGCAACGGCATGTATCTATCCGCTGGTAATGTCTTGGTCAATCCGCATGTTGGCCTGTTATTTATCGATTTTCAAAGACAGGCACGCCTGCGTTTAAACGGTAGCGCTTTTATACAGGAAAACGACCCGTTATTGGCTCACTGGCCTGAGGCAGAAATAGTCTTGCGGGTAACCTTGCGGGAAATGTTTCCTAATTGCCCCCGCTATATTCACAAAATGGTATTGGTTGAAGAGTCATCTTTTGTTCCCAAAAAACATTGTCAAACACCCGCACCAGACTGGAAGCGTCTGGAAATGGTTGCAGATGTCTTGCCAGCCCGCGATGCGCATTTAGCAGGAGATCTACAAGATCCGGCAGCGACGATAAATCGTAATTAGCAGAAATAAAGCGCCATAGCGCCAGGGATAATAACTGGCGCTACGAGGAACTGCAAAAGCTAGGGAAAATAGGCTGCCGGTTTTGGTTTGGGTATATTGGCCGACTTCTCCTCGGCAACTATCCATCCGCCACCCATGGCAAGGTATAAAGCAATGGCAGAGTTAAAAGTCGATGCGCGCGCAGTGGTAAGATCAATCTGGGCACTGACTAATTGTCTTATCGCATCCAGTTCATTCAAGTAATCAACATAGCCTTCTTGATAACGAATACGTGATAGATTGAAATAGCGACTATTGGCACCGACTCGATCAACTTGCTTTTCTTCTTGTTCTTTGGTTTTGATCAGACTGACCAGTGCATTTTCAAATTCGCTAAAGCTAGTAATAATGGTCAGTTTGTAATTAGCTAACGCAGCTTTTTGGACAGCTTCGGCGGCTTGTACTTGCCCTGCAATTTTACCCGCAGTAAATATGGGGGTGACTATCGCCGAGCCTATTGTCCAGAAGTTGGCACCGGGTGCAAAAAGGCCACCCAGTTGTGAGCTGATTTGTCCTACGCTACCCGTCAGGGAAATATTCGGAAAATATTGTGCTCTGGCAACGCCGATTCGCGCATTTGCAGCAATCAATTGTTGCTCTGCCTGGGCAATATCAGGTCGCCTTATTAACAGATCGGAAGGCAAGCCTGCGGGTATCGCTGGTAGTTTAAGTTTATCCAAGGTCAAGCCGCGTGCAATGGGGCCTGGATTTTTGCCTAGTAAAACATTTAAGGCATTTTCAGTTAAAGCGATACGCTGTTCGTATAGGGGAATTTGTGCACTTTGTAGTTGATATTCAGAATCCGTTTGTTCAACTTCCAGCTCGGAGGTGTAGCCTTCTTGAAAACGTATGGTGTTAATACGTAAGCCTTCTTTAAGAATTGCCACGATTTCTTTGGTTATTTCCAGTTGTCTGTCGAGTTCACGTAAATTAATGTAAGTTTTCGCGACTTGACTGACCAGGGTCAGCATTACGCCTTGGCGCGTTGCTTCCTGGCTGAGAAGGTTTGCCATTGCCGCTTCGTTGGCACGTCTTAATTCCCCCCAAATATCAATTTGCCAGTTCATTCCTCCGTTCAGGTTATAAGAATCACCGTCCGGCCTAAATTGTGGCGAGGTTGCCGGTTGCGGATGTTGGGTTTTAAACGAGCCGGTAATCTGCGGAAATAAATTGGCGCGTGTTGAGCCGTACAAGCCCATATATTGTTCAACATTGGCAATGGCTATTTTTAAATCGTAATTGCCTTGGATCGCTTGTTTTATCAGGCGATTGAGTTCGGGGTCGCCTAATTGTTGCCACCATTGGTTATTGGTTGCATTAAGTAGCGCATCGGTTTCATTGTTGCGCCAATGGCTGGGGGTATCAATATCGGGACGTTTATAATCAGGCCCTACTTTAAAACAACCGGTTAGTGAGATGCCCAGTAACAACAACAGCAATTTATTCTTGGTCATGTTTTTGCTCCTGTTGGCTGTCGGCTACAGTCTCCGGTTTACCTCGATTCGATAGCTTTTCAACCGTATAGAAACTTAAGGGAATCAAAAAGATAGCAATAAACGAGGCCGCTGCCATGCCGCCAATGACCACGTAACCAATAACTTGTCGTCCCAAAGCACCGGCACCATCGGCTAAAGCCAAAGGTACACAGCCTAAAATAAACGCCAAACTGGTCATTAAAATAGGTCGTAGTCGTAAACGCGCTCCTGCCAAGGTTGCTTCAACCAACGGCTTGCCCTGATCTACACCCATCTTGGTAAATTCTACAATCAAAATGGCATTTTTGGCCGCCAAACCAATCAGCATGACTAAGCCGATTTGCGCATAAACATTATTGGCGTACTGTCCCAGCATCAAGGCTGCAAATGCACCAAATATGGCAACAGGCGTGCTCAATAAAACGCTGAACGGTAAACTCCAGCTTTCATAAAGCGCCGCTAAAATCAAAAACACGCACAGTAATGAAAAACCAAAAATAACCATTGGCGATAGCCCTTGCTGGGCAATTTTTTCTTGATAGCTCATGCCCATATAGTCGTAGCCCATTGTTGATGGCATGGTTTCGGCAAAGACTTCCTCCAGTGCCTGCATCGCTTGTGCCGAGGTATAACCTGGCTTGGCTGAGGCATTAATCAACGCGCTTCGATACAGGTTATAACGCATGGTAAATTCCGGACCACTGGTTTCACGAACCGTGGTCAATGCCGATAAAGGTACGGTAGTACCGTTTTTATTGCGTACATAAAACTGACCCAAGGGCTCCGGTGTCTTTCGATATTCACCTTCAGCTTCGAGATAAACCTGCCATTGCCGACCAAAGCGGTTAAAGTAATTAATAAAACCGCTGCCCATGTAATACTGCATGGTCTGATAAACATCGGCTAAATTTACACCTTGTTTAATAACCTTATCCTTATCAACATCGACATATAACTGTGGTGTTGCGGCTATCAGTGTCGTAAAAACTCCCGCTAATTCAGGACGTTGTTGCGCGGCTTTAATAAATTTTTCAGTATTGTCAGCTAAAAACTGAACTGTATCACCGCTTCTGTCTTCAAGCACAAAACTGACCCCGCCCGAGGTACCTACACCTGGAATGGCCGGCGGTGGAAATACCAAAGCGACACCTCCAGGCAGTTTGCTTAATTCTTTATTAATGGCTAATTTAATGGCCGTGTATTGCTCATTTGGCGCTTTACGCTCTGCCCAATCTTTGAGGGTAATAAAGAAAAAAGCGTTGTAGGTCGTGTTGGCCTGACTAAGCATGTTGTAACCCAGCACGGTTGAATAATACTTAACGCCGGCAGTGTTTTTTAATACTTCTTCAACTTGGCTGGCCATTTCGCTAGTTCTTTGCAGCGATGAGGCATTTGGCAATTGTAAGGCTCCATATATATAGCCTTGGTCTTCATCCGGTAAAAAGCTGGCAGGGATTTTATTGCCTAAAAAACCGGCGCACAACGTTAGCGCCAGCAAAAGCATTAACCCAAAAAAGCTGCGACGGATGAGGGTACCGCAAACGCCAACGTAACCGTCGGTAATGCGACCAAAAATACGATTAAAACCGTCAAAAAACCGTTGTAACAGGCTGGTGCTTTTTTGCTTTGGTTTTGGCTTAAGTAGTAACGCACATAAGGCCGGAGTTAACGTTAAGGCATTAAAGGCAGACAGTGCAACGGATATGGCTATGGTTAATGCAAACGGCTGATAAAGACGTCCGGTAATGCCGGGAATAAAAGCCGTTGGTACAAATACAGCCGCCAGAATAATGGCAATGGCAATAACCGGACCTGAAACTTCCTCCATGGCTTTAAACGAGGCATCTTTAGGCGACAGGCCTTCCTCAATATGGTGTTCTACCGCTTCCACCACAACTATCGCATCATCAATCACCAAACCGACAGCTAGTACCAGACCGAATAAAGATAAGGTATTAATGGAAAAACCAAACATTGGAAAAAATGCAAAGGTACCGATTAAAGCCACCGGTACAGCCAGTAAGGGAATCAGCGTAGCTCGCCAACTTTGTAAAAATAGATAGACGACAATAATAACCAGCACCAAGGCTTCAAACAGCGTTTGGACAATATCATCAATCCCCTCAGTCACTGCCAGCGTAGTATCAAGCGCTACGGCATAATCGAAATCAGCCGGAAAGCTCTTTTTTTGTTCAGCCATTAAGGCCTTGGCGCCGTTGGCTGCGTCTAGTGCATTGGAGCCCGGTAATTGATAAAGCGCAATCAGTGCGGTGGGCTGTCCGTTTAAACGACTGGATACTGAGTAATTTTGCGCCCCTAATTCAATGCGACCAACATCTTTAATACGTACCGTTGAACCGGTTTTATCAACACGTAAAATGACGTTGCCAAAGTCTTCTTCGGTTTGCAAACGCCCTTGTGCACGTAAAGCATAGGTAAATTCCTGACCGTTAGGGATCGGTTCGCCACCCACTTGTCCGGCCGGATTAACGGTATTTTGCGCTTGAATGGCATTAACAATTTCCGGGATAGTAATATCCAGCGATGCCAACTTGTCGGGTTTTACCCAAATACGCATGGCATACTGACCGGCACCAAAAACTGAAACCGTGGAGATGCCTTTAATGCGGGTCAGCTTGTCGTTAAGATTGATATAAGCATAATTGGCCAGAAAAATATTGTCATAAGTCCCTTTGGGCGAATACAGGGCAAACATTAACAGTGGGGCGACGGTAGACTTTTGAACGGTTACGCCAAAATTATTAACCGCAGAAGGAAGCTGGGAAGCAGCCTGTGTTTCGCGCATTTGCGCAAGAATTTGGTCGGTATTTGGGTCAGTACTGACATCAAAATCGACCCGTAGATTGGTATTGCCGCTATTGGTGTTAATGGAATACATGTAGGTCATGTTATCGACCCCTGACATTTGCTGTTCAATGGGTGTTGCCACCGATTGTTCCATGGTCAGGGCATCAGCACCGTTATAAGTGGTGCTCACTTGAATTTCAGGCGGAGCCAAATTGGGAAACTGGGCAATCGGCAAACCCGCCATTGCCACCAGACCAAGAATAACCATAAGAATGGCTATTACCATCGCAACGATAGGTCGATTAATAAAGAATTTGGCCATTGACTTATTGCTCCGCGCTGTTGCCAGTCGTTGGCGTTGGTTCTTTATAAGGCTCCGGATTTACTTTCATACCATCGCGAATTTTTTGCAGACCTTCAACGATAACCTGTTCACCGGGTTTCAAGCCGTCGTCAATAATAACCATGGAGCCAGTAGTTTCACCAGGATTTACCGAACGAATACTGATGCTTTTATCGGCATTGACCACGGCCAGTTGAGTGGCTGTTTGTAATTTAATCAAGGCTTGTTGTGGCACGACTAAAGCATCATGCTTAACCGATGTGGTGGCACGAATACGTGCATACATACCGGGGCGCAGAATATTGTCGGGGTTTGAAAATAACACGGCAATTTTAATAGTGCCGGTATTAACATCTACTTGCCGGTCGGCAAAGTAAAACGTGCCGTTATGAGGATAAACAGAGTTATTGGCTAGTGTTAACTGTAAAGGTACAGGTTCGGGTTGATCTGTACCTCGTTGTTTTTCGCTTTCAGCTAAATGAAAATATTGTTTTTCGTTCAAGCCAATATAGGCGCGAATAGGTTCGACCTGAGATACTTGGGTAAGCGCATTACTGGTACTGCCGGGCCCCACTAAATCACCAAGCTGGGCTTTTGATATGCCGGCTATACCGTTAATGGGTGAGGTGATTTTAGTAAACCCCAGATTTAATTGGGCACTTTCAACGGCGGCTTGTGCCGCCAGTACTTGTGCTTGTGAACTTGCCACAGCACCCACGGCATTATCACGGTCCAACACACTGACCGCTTTTTCGGGTAACAGGCGTTTGACTCTGTCCATGGCAAGTTGATTGGTTATCAGTACTGCTTGTTGCTGTGCCAGATTAGCCTTTGCTTGTGCAAGGGTCGCTTCAAAAGTGCGTGGGTCAATTTGGTAGAGCAGTTGGTTTTTTTTAACCAACTCGCCTTCCTTGTAATTTTGCTTGATTAAATAACCGGTAACTTGTGCGTTGATTTGAGCGTTAACCATGCCATCCAGTGTACCTACCCACACTTGCTCTACCGGCACATCCTGTTGAATAACCTGGGTGACTTTGACTGTGGGTAAACTTGCTGCGACCGGTTGTTTGGGCTTTTCGCAGCCGCTGATCAATAATCCAATGATAGCAGGGAACAACAAGATCGTATTTGGAAAACGACTGGAGCGATATCTGTTGAATAGAGTCAGATTTTGAGTAATTTTCATAAAACCTTGTAACAGTTCAAAGTGAGTAAAGAGTTATGAATTCACTTGAATTCATATGGTAAATATAACGCCTGTTAAAAAATTTAGAGGGTATAGTTTCTATCGATCAAAACAAAAAACCAAATAGGCATCCACTGAGAACAGTCAACCGTCTAATCTAACGAGAAAGATACCATATCCATGCAGTATAAGAAAAAAATTTCCTGTTGAATAGTGATAGAGTTAAGAGTCAATCGACTATCCGTAGAGAAGGGTATTTGAACAATGTTACTTTTTATGATGCTTGAAAAAATTTTATTTTTGATGCTTTCTGTTCTTTATGACGGTTTTCTGAGCCACTAAAAGCCAAGATAGTGATCCTGTAGAACAGAATCTTTGGCATAATAATTGTTCATGACGCACGGGATTATTTTAAAACTCACTATGAATCAAAAAAAACGCCAGGCTATTTTTGACAGGCTGTCGGTAGCCATACCGGAACCCACCACAGAACTAAATTATCGCAGTTCCTTCGAACTGCTCATTGCGGTCGTCTTATCCGCGCAAGCGACCGATAAGGGCGTTAATAAAGCAACCACCCTATTATTTGCCGTTGCCAATACGCCTGACAGTATTTTGACATTGGGTTTGGCAAATTTAAAAAGCTATATCAAAACTATCGGCTTATACAATACCAAAGGTGAAAATATAATAAAGCTTTGCCGGCAACTACTCGAACAACATGGTGGCCATATTCCTGAAACTCGAGAGCAACTGGAAGCTTTGGCAGGTGTCGGTAGAAAAACGGCCAACGTCATTCTTAATACGGCTTTTGGCCACCCTACCATTGCCGTGGATACCCATATATTCAGGGTTTCCAACCGTACCGGGATTGCCCCGGGTAAAAATGTTCTGGAAGTGGAGCGCAAACTTAATAAATGGGTGCCTAAACAACATAAAAAAGACGCTCACCATTTACTAATCTTGCATGGCCGATATACTTGCATTGCAAGAAAACCAAAGTGCCATAGTTGTGTTATTCAAGACCTGTGTGATTTTAAGGAGAAAACAAGCTAAAGTTTCAAGCTAAAAATAGCGACAGGCCTTTATCTGTAGCCATTCAAAGTCCTGTCCGAGTACTGTTTAGTGATCGTAGCTTAACTCTTTAAGACTTTTACAGTCATGATGAAGCGACTATGTTTGGGTAAAAGGATATTTATTTATCGGTCTTTGGTATGATGGTTTTATTCGATAAGTTTTACTTATCGAACCTTTATAATAATATTCGGGAGTCAAAATGAAAAAAATCAATAAAACACCTTTAGTCGCTGCTATGGGTGCTGTTTTAATTTCAACATTTGCTGTAACTGCTGCTAATGCGGAAGTTAATCCATTTGGCATGACCGAGCTGTCTACCGGTTATATGCAGGTTGCTGAAGCGGACAAAGCCGCAGAAATGTCTTGTGGCGCTGCTATGGGCGGAATGGCTAAACCTAAAACTCCGGAAGGTGCCTGTGCCGGTGCTAAAAATCATGCCAAGGCTGCACCAGCAGCAAAAGCTACCGAAGGTTCATGTGGTGACATGATGAAAGACGGTAAAATGAAGCCCGGTATGGAAGCTTCTTGTGGTGGCATGATGAAAGGTAAAGAAGGTGCCTGCGGCGAAATGAACAAAGGCGAATCAATGAAGGGTAAAGAAGGCGCTTGCGGCGATAAAATGTCAAAACCTACAGTTCCTGTTACACCAACAAAATAAAAAGCGTTAATGGGGCTTTGTTTATGCCCCACCTAACCCTTGCAATAGGGAAGGCATGACATCATGCCTTCCAGTTTCCAGCAAATCACTCACAGGTGTTCTTATGGACACAACTCAACATCTCGTTCATGGTGCCGGTTTAGGCCTGCGTCGACCTTTTTTAAGCCAGCTTGTTGAAACGCCGCCAAAAAATATCGACTTTTATGAAGTTGCTCCTGAAAACTGGATCACCATCGGTGGTAAATTTGGTAAACAATTTCGCGCAATGACTGAACGTTTTGATTTTGTTTGTCATGGCTTGTCGCTGTCGATAGGCAGCACAGATCCGCTGGATGAAAAATTTGTCCGTGATGTCAAACAGTTTATGGCGGAACATCAAATGAAATTTTATAGTGAACATTTGAGTTATTGCAGTAAAGGCGGGCACATGTATGATCTGATGCCGATTCCGTTTACCTCGGAAGCGGTTTCGCATGTCGCTGCACGCATTAAACGCGTACAAGATATTCTGGAGCAAAAAATAGCCATCGAAAATGTCTCTTATTACGCAGCTCCAGGACAGGAAATGCGTGAGATAGATTTTTTCAATGCCGTTATTGAAGAAGCAGATTGTGATGTATTGATCGATATTAACAATATTTACGTCAACAGTGTTAATCACCATTACGATGCCGAGGCGTTTTTAAAGGCTATGCCGGCACACCGTATTGCTTATGCCCATATTGCCGGACATTATGTAGAAGCTGAGGATTTTCTGGTTGATACGCACGGTGCCGATATTATTGACCCGGTATGGAAATTGTTGGGCAAAGCCTACGAGCTGTATGGCATATTTCCAACTTTGTTGGAACGAGACTTTAATATTCCCGCTATGCCTGAGTTATTAACAGAAGTCGATACGATCAGAACGATGCAAAACGCGTGGAGAGTACAGCATGAAAAACAATCTGCTTAAAGCCGATGGTCGTGTTGACTTTAAAAGCAAACAGGATGAATTTGCTGCTTATATCAGAGATCCGCAAAAAAATCCTGCTCCGGCAGATGTTAAAGAGTCGCGCATGATTATGTACAGGGAGTTATTTTTTAATAATATTGAGGGGTTTTTGTCGGGTAATTTTCCGGTTTTAAGAAAGATACTTAATGATCAGCAATGGTTGGCTTTGGTTCAGGATTTTTTCGTAAAACATCCGTGCCAATCGCCGCATTTTTCACAAATTCCGGAAGAGTTTCTGGATTACTTGCAAAATGAACGGGATAGCTCTGAGGATTTTCCCTTTATCCTGGAGTTGGCTCATTATGAATGGGTAGAAATGGCCTTATCCATAGCCAAAGAAGAGGTCGTTAGCGGCAATCCGGATTTAAATAATTTCTTTAAACAGTCTGTTTGTTTATCACCGTTAGCCTGGTCATTGGCTTATCAATACCCTGTCCATAAAATAGCCCCTGTTTTTTTACCTTTGGAACCGCCTGAACAACTGACATTTTTGATCGTTTACCGTAACAATGAGGATAATGTTAATTTTATTGAAATTACGCCAATGACTTACCGATTACTGGAAATTATTCAGGAACATGAAAAGCTGTTGGTGGAAGATTGTTTGCAGCAGGTCGCCAAAGAGTCCAATCACCCTGACCCGGATATGATTGTTGCTGGCGGTTTGCAGATTTTAAAAGAACTGGCAGAAAAAACGATTATTATTTTAGCTTGAGCTCGAGGCAAGTATTAGGGCAATCAAGGGATTACCCCTACCTTGTAAAAGTCTTAAAAATTTAAAAAAACTTGTTAAAAAAACCTTCTTCTTTTTTAGGTTCAGGTTTGGGTGTATTAAAAGTTTTAAAGCCTTTTACTGCACTCTGTTGTGTGCAATGGTAAACAGCGGCAGTATATTTGATTTGTAATGACCGTGGATTTTCATGTTCGGTAAGAAATTTTTCAGCTTCTTGAGCCGTTAAATCTTGCATCATCTCGGACGCAACACATTCGCAAGATTTAGAGAAGCGTTCTTTGTCTTCTTCTACATTCACGGAATTTTTCAATTCTCTTGTCACACATTGTGCAGCAAAATCATGCTCAAATTTATGCTTTTGAATATCAGTCACAGGGACATCATGAGAATGATCAAACGGGTTAAAGACGGTTTTAACCGGTGGCTTTTTTTCCTTATTGATATCATTGTCATCTGAGCAACCAGTCATTGATAGGGCAATAATAATACTGGCTAAAGCAGCCAAAAAAATTTTTTTTGTAAAGGTGTGTGTTTTCATGGATTGCATCACAAGGGTTAAAAGGCTCAAGGATTAACAATCGGACCTTGAATCTATCACAGAATAAATTGACAACTTTATCATTTTATAACCACTCGTTCTAGTTCTCTTTAGATTGTTGATATTCATTGGTACTGGTTCAATGATTATTTCATTAGCTATTACCTGTTTAATGCTTTTTCATATCCGATCAATAATCACCGGTTTGGCTGATAAAATGTTCTGTAACTTAGAAAGCATCATGACGCCATTTATGCGATACTACGCGCCTTTTAAATTATCCAGATTGTACTGATACTATCAAGGAGTAATGCATGACAGCACTGGTTGGCATCATCATGGGCTCGACCTCTGATTGGGAAACTATGCGCTTTGCAGCTGAAACACTGGAACGTCTGGGCATTCCTCATGAAGTTGAAGTAGTTTCGGCACATAGAACCCCCGACAAACTATTTAAATACGCAGAAACCGCAGAATCCAAAGGCCTGGAAGTTATCATTGCGGGTGCCGGTGGTGCGGCACATTTGCCCGGCATGACCGCTGCAAAAACAGCGATTCCTGTTTTGGGGGTCCCAGTGCAATCCAAGACTCTAAATGGTATGGATTCATTACTGTCCATTGTGCAAATGCCGGCAGGTATTCCGGTAGGTACACTGGCGATTGGTAAAGCAGGTGCTATTAACGCAGCATTATTAGCGGCAGCCATTATCAGCAATAAACATACGGATTATCGGGCCGCATTGAATGCGTTTAGAAGTGAGCAGACTGAAAACGTGCTCGCGCACTCTGATCCACGTGAGGAAATTTTATGATAGTCGGTGTACTGGGGGCAGGGCAGCTTGCCAGAATGATTGCTTTAGCGGGTTATCCTTTAGGTGTGGATTTTATTTTTCTTGATCCCTCGGTAGATGCCTGTGCCAGCAGACTGGGTGAACATTTACTCGGCGATTATAACGATCCGCGTTTGCTCGCGCAACTTGCAGAGCGTGCTGATGTAGTCACTTATGAGTTTGAAAATGTACCGGCTGATGTGGCTGAATTTCTGGCTTCACACACTCAAGTGCATCCTGCCCCTAAAGCTTTGGCAGTCGCGCAGGATCGGTTAATCGAAAAAGCTTTTTTTCATGACATTGACATTCCTGTTTCGCCTTATGTCGCAGTGGATAGTTTTGAGAGTCTGGAACAGGCAATGGCAATTATTGGCTGGCCGGCTATTTTAAAAAGCTGCACTATGGGTTATGACGGCAAAGGCCAATCCTTGCTCAAATCGGTTGCTGACTTAAAACCGGCTTGGGAGCAATTGGCAGGTGTGCAAGGGGTTGTTGAAGCCTTTGTTCCGTTTACCCGTGAAGTGTCCATCATTGCCGCTCGTAATGTTTCCGGCGCTACCGTTTTTTATCCGCTCTCCCAAAATTTACATCGCGCCGGCATTTTGCGTGTTTCAGAAAGTTGTGATAATGATCCCATGCAGCAACAAGCAGAAACTTATGTCTCTCGTTTAATGGAAGCACTGGATTATGTCGGCGTGTTGGCGCTGGAATTATTTGAAGTTAACGGAAAATTAATTGCCAATGAGTTTGCCCCGCGTGTTCATAACTCCGGGCATTGGACGATTGAAGGCGCAGAAACCAGCCAGTTTGAAAATCATTTGCGTGCCATTCTGGATTTGCCTTTAGGAGCATCTACCGCTGTTGGTAAAGCTGCGATGGTTAATTTTATTGGTGGATTGCCTGTTACTGAAGAATTATTGGCAGTGCCTCATGCGCATTTGCATCTTTACGATAAAGCACCCCGTCAAGGTCGAAAAGTCGCTCATGCTACAGTACGCACCGAAACTACCGAGGAATTATATGCCTTAATCAAGCAGTTGACCCTGCTTGCCGATAAGGTCGACGATTCGTAATTTTTTACAAAATCAAGATCGCAAAAAATAATTAATCGGAATAACTATGAAATTATATATTGGCTTACTGTTGTTTGTTTTTACCACGAGTGTGCAAGCGGATTTTAAATTTACGCCTCTCGAACTACAAACTATCTCGCAACTTAATAAGATACTGACTAAAGAGCGCGATATTTTTTCGGTCGGAACACCGAAGAACTATGTTTTGCCACATTATTCGCCTGCCAAATATGATGTAGAGCTTTTTAAAGTCGCTTACGATTCAATTATCCCGGAGCAGGGCAATAAGCCAACCAAGGCCTTTGGCTTATTGGCGATCCCTAAAATTCGCGATGCCTCAGCTCTGCCTATCGTTTCTTATCAGCATGGTACGGTGTTCGGAAAACATGAAGTGCCGTCCTATGCATTTTCTGATCAAGCTAATCCTGGTGCTTATGAAACACGGTTAATGGTTGCCCAATTTGCCGGCCAAGGTTATATAGTCATAGCCGCTGATTACTTCGGTATGGGTGATTCCATAGAACCTGAGGCCTATTCAGTCAAGGCCAGCGAACAGCAAGCTTGTAATGATTTGTATGATGCGGCGATTCAATTTCTCAAACAAGAAAAAAAAATAAGCCAGACAGACTTATTTCTGGCAGGTTGGTCACAAGGAGGCTTTGTTACTACAGCCTTTCTGGAGAAACTTGAAAGCCGAGGCATTCCTGTTAAAGCCGCGTCTACTGCATCAGCCCCCAGTGATCCTTTTGCTGCGATGAACGGATGGCTTTATCATCCAAGAAAAATCGATGCCAAGTGGTTAAATACTTTGGTTGCTTTTAGCGTATTTTCTTATGAAAATTATTTTTCCAAGCCCGGTCTTGCGAAAGCGGTTATAAAGCCAGCTTATTATGATGACATGCGAAAAGTATATGAGAGGGATTACAGTAATCAAGAAGAGCTTTTTAAAGAAATTCTTCCGAGAGTTCCAACTGATTTCAAAAAGTTGCTTAATGATGAATATTCAGATCCAAGCTATTTTGCCGGCTCCGAATATGGCAAAATTATGGCCAATATGCAAACCTATCGTAGCGTATTCAAAACACCGGTAAAAATGTATTACGGCACGTTGGATGAAGTTATTGCCATTCCAATAGGTAAACTGGCTTCTATTTATCAAAAAAGCATGGGTAGTCAGTTAATTGTTACCGAGCAGGTTAAATCAGGTAATCACCGTGGAACTTTTCTTACTTCTGTAGCCCGTGAAAAAGAATGGTTTGATAAATTGCAAGCACACTAAGCGAATCGCCAATATGTCGTAAAGCTTGATGGCTGTTCAAACATTACTTTTCGATAGCGCTTTAAAGCCTCGTTGATTTTAATAATCTTCGGGGCTTTTGCATTTTTAACTACTCCGAAAGACTTGGCTGCCAACTCTGCCCGCTTCAATCGGGTTTTCAAGTCCCTCAGGGACTAAAATTTTAAAGGTAGACCCGGCTAAAGAATAAAGACTGTCGTAATCCAGAATGGTCAATTCATGTCTTTGTATTTGCAATACGCCTTCGTCCCTAAAGGCGTGTAAAGTTCGGTTGACATGTACGGTAGTCAGTCCAAGCGTATCTCCTATATCTTCCTGTTTAAGTGGAAATTGAATGGAGTATTCATTATTCAGGCCACGCAGCATGAGTCGATGAAAAAGCTCCAACACCATAAAAGCGATCCTTTCTCGTGCGTTTCGATGGGTAATATTTCCCAGATACATTTCGGTGAGCATCTTGTCACAAGCTTCTGTAGCAGCAAGACTTAAAGCCAGTTCTGGCTGGGTAGAATAGTGCTCTACACTTTTTGGAACCTTGCAGAGGACACTGTCCAATAAAGCGATAGCTGAATAGATAGCAGGGCCGTTTAGGTGTTGTTGAAATCCGAGTAGCTCCCCTGGCAAGACTGATCGAAACACCTGACGTTTACCGTCTTCGGAAAGCCTGGTCAGCATTACCCAACCTTCTCGCAAGACAAATAACTCGTTATTTAGATCGCCTTGGTGATATAAATATTGCTTTGCAGTCACTGCCAGATTTTTAACAGCATGCGGATCAAATTCTGTTGAAGAGCTGTTTAACAGGCTTTTGCAAAACTGGAAATATCGGTTAGGGCATGTACAGCATAGCCCTTTTGATCCATTTGAACGAAAATACATGTGACCTATACCCCGATAGCAATATGAAACAGCTATAAAGGGCAAGTCTAACATAATTAATGGTCGGCTTTTAATAGGTATAAATACGGATAGCTTTCTGTCAGTTTTTTTGCGGTGTATCAACGGCTGTTAAATAAAAATAAATTTTTTGTTAAAAAATTAACCTGGATTAATTTTTCTTAGTGAGGCTGTGGATAGAATAAGTGCGGTTCATGAGTTAGGCATATTTAGTTGAAAGCGTTAATTTTTGGGTACATTGGTTATGATGGCGTCAAAAAATCAAACATTTTATTTACACTAAAGAAGCGACAAAAACCTTGTTAATTAGAAGCTGGTAGAGAATCGGTTTTATTCTGAAGCGGCAACTTTATAAATTGCTCACGATATTTTTTACTCCTTTCCAAGAAATTAGATAGAACATCAATGGCGTCTGTCATCCTTATTCATTTAATTTACAATCAGCCCGAAGTAATTTTTCCAAAAAAAGGATAATAAAATGGAGACTGCAAATACTAAAAGAGCTGTTTTTTTTTACAAGCATATTATTAATTTTAGCCGTTGTCGGTACCAATAACATCATCCTTACATAAGGCCTAAAACCTTCAAAAATCCTGTTATTTCGGGCTATCGGTTTGATTGGTGTCGACACTGAAGCGCCCAATGTGAAGTTCACCTAGCAGGTAAATTTTTATGTTAGACGTTACGGCAGACATCGTTAATACATTGTTTGAAAAGTGACTTAGATTAACAGCTAGCCATTATGGCCAGATAAATAATTCCTAAAAATTAGCGGCTCTGATGCATAAATGCCGCAGCACCAGAGTATTTGTCGGAACTAGCGGCTATTTAACTGAAGCAAAGGAGAACTATCATGACAAAGAAAGCATTGTTGGTTGGAATTAATGATTATGCACCCGTCGGTGCTGGAGGGCCTGACTTACGCGGCTGTATAAACGATGTCCGCGACATGGCCAATACTTTGAGTGCCCTTGGTATCGTCCCGGCAACCCCGGCCGCAATGCAAATTCTAACCGACAGTAGAGCAACAAAGGCGGCCATTATTAACGGTTTCAAATGGTTGATTAAGGGAGCGAAGAAAGGCGATGTATTGATCTTTTTTTATTCCGGGCATGGCTCGCAAGTAGCGAATGTTAACGGGGATGAATTAGATGGTAAAGATGAAACCATTGTCCCGCATGACTATGCCAGTGCCGGTATGCTTAAGGATGACGATTTTCGCGCCATGCTTGCCGGCTTGCCGGCCGGGGTAAATCTGGATATTATTTTCGATTCCTGTCATGCCGGCACCGGGACCCGGGAGTTGGCGCTTATGGCAGCAGCCCCTGAGGAGCTATATGTCGCTTATCGTTATATTGAGCCACCTATAGATTGGGGGTTCTTTCTGGATGCTCATCCTTCACTTCCCACGATTGGTTTACTCATGCCTGGAGGAACAGCAGCTACAAGAGATGCTCTCGTTGTGCCTGGTCTGAACCACGTTTTGTGGGCAGCATGCCGCGATAACCAGACTTCTGCCGAAACACTTATCGGTGGTGTATACAGGGGTGTTTTTACATATAACTTCTGCAAGGTGTTAAGGGGAGCTGGCGTATCAATCACACGACGTCGCCTTGATGCACAAGTGACTGTGAATGTCAGAGGTTATGGCCAAACCCCTCAATTGGAAGGCACGAGCGCTTCACTTGCCGAGAAAGTTTTTACGTAAGCTCGAATTTTTTGTAAATGTCTTAACCCCCCGAGGTTATAAATACCCTAATTAATAATAACAGCTAATTGCAAAGAGGTTTGATATGAACAATACAGTTGTCACTACGGTTCGCGGTATCTTAAAAGAGCGTTCCACAGAATTGTTAGGCTACGCCAATGTCGTGGCTACAGGTGTCGGCTATAAAATGGTTGACGGAAAATTAACTGACATACCCAGTATCATTTGCTCTGTTGTCAATAAATTACCCACTTCCGGTTTGTCGTCACGAAATTTGATACCCGCTGAAATTGGCGGTGTACCAACAGACGTTGTCGCTACAGGTATCATTCGTGCTTTTCAAGCGCCTACGGAGCGTTTTCGTCCCGCTCCCGGTGGCGTCAGTGTCGGTCACAAAGATATTACCGCTGGAACTTTAGGTTGCTGGGTACGCAGAAATGGAGAATGGATGATATTGTCTAATAATCATGTCTTGGCCAACATCAATGCGGCAAAAATTGGTGATGCCATTTTGCAACCCGGCTCTTATGATGGCGGAAAAAACCCTGATGATCAAATAGCAACGCTGGAAGATTTTATCGCTATTACTCTTCAGGAGCTACCCAGCGATTGTGACATCGCTGGCAATATTGTTGCCATTTTAAATGCTCTGTCTGGTGTAGTGGGTAGTGATACCCGTCTGAAAGCAGTCAGAATAAGAGCAGCAGAAAATCTGGTTGATGCGGCTATTGCCCGCCCTATAAGCCTGGAAGATGTACTCCCGGAAATTCTCAATATTGGAGCTATCAAAGGCACAGCATCTGCAGTGTTAGGCATGCCGCTTAAAAAAACCGGACGAACCACCAATTATACCGAAGGGCAAGTGACACAGGTGGATGTTACTGCTAATGTGAGTTATGGAGAAAATCGTACGGCTTTGTTTACCGACCAAATTATGGCGGGAGCTATAAGCCAACCAGGTGATAGCGGTTCGGCAATATTAAACAATAATGATGAGCTGGTTGGATTGCTTTTTGCCGGCAGTGATACGACTACGATTATTAATCGTATAGAAAATGTATTTTCTGCGCTTAATTTAACGTTGTGAAACTGAGCTTTTTATCATTGCTACTAATACTTGCAATCGGATGCAGTCCGGAGGAGGGAGTTACTGTGACAGAATCTATTCAACAGGTTAAAAACAAACATGAAAACCAATTAATGACCATGCCGGGCGTCGTTTCGGTCGGTATTGGTCAGGGTGATAACGGACAATCAGTTATTGTTATAGGCGTTGAAAGTCAGGCTAAATTAGACAAATTAACGTTACCTGTAAAATTGGACGGTTATCCTGTTAACGTTCAAATCATGGGTACTATTCGGGCGCAGTAACCAGCTGCTTCAGTCTGTACCTAAAACTTTCTTATTTAGGTAATCCCGTGGCTTTGGTGCCAGAGATTACCAAAGGGAGTCTGAACCGATAGTCATAAATGGTTTGTGTCAGGTGTTTTGAAGCATAAACAGAATTTCTGCATCCAAGCCATTGTGAAAGTACTGACTGAGGTTCGTCGCTAATCAAGATAATTTATGCGCAATTCTTGTTAATGCATTTATGCTGGGACATCCGGTTAATATTTTGTCAGGCGAATCCATGAGATTAAGTGAAAGAGATTACGGTAGAACGTTCGAGATCAGTATTGGCGAAGAACTGGAAATTATATTACCAGCAAATCCAACTACAGGATATATCTGGGAGCCATGTTCGTTAGATGTGAATAGACTGAGGCTCGGTCAAGCAGAGTTTTTTGCCAACGATAAAGTGCCAGGATCTGTTGGCATGGAAATTATAAAACTGCATGCGCTTGCGGCAGGAACAAGCATAGTGAAGCTGATATTCCATCGATCCTTTGAGCAAAATATACCGCCTTTAAAAACTTTTGAAGTGACTCTTGTTATTAAGAAATGATTATCCGATTAAATTAATTCAAGACAACAAATCCTCTTTAAGGAGCTACTAAATAAAATAGTGCGACAACTTCGATAAAAATAATCAAGAATATTACTTAATTTTTGGAGATAAGACGATGAACGAATTACAAGAAAATTATGGTTTGGGCTGGGTTCGCGATCTGCCCGATTTCAGAGATTACTCACCTCAACATGAGGACATTAAACCCCTGCTTAAACAGCTCAACGTATTGACTGCGCCGCCAGCTTTGCCCGCTAAAGTAGATCTCCGTGCGTGGTGTGCTCCTATTGAGGATCAGGGGCAGTTGGGGTCATGCACAGCTAATGCCGGTGTTGGAATGATCGAGTTCTATCAAAAAAAAGCCTATGGTGAATGGCTGGACGGCTCCAGATTGTTTCTTTACAAAGCAACCCGCAATCTTTTGGGCTGGACTGGTGATACCGGTGCCTATTTGCGAACCACTATGGGAGCCATGGCATTATTTGGGGTTCCACCGGAAAAGTATTGGCCTTATAAAATTGCCAGTTTTGATGTAGAGCCTTCGGCATTTTTATATGCCTTTGCCCAATCTTTCCAGGCTGTTAATTATTACCGACTCGATCCTGTAGGCACCACTCCTGCAAATCTGTTAAGTCAAATCAAGACTAATCTGGCGGCTAATTTACCCTCCATGTTTGGCTTTACGGTTTATAATTCTGTGAGTCAAGCGAACGGTGCAGGCAAAGGCAAAATTCCTTATCCTTCCTCTAAAGATAAGGTAGCAGGTGGACATGCCATTATGGCGGTCGGTTATGACGATGCCTTGACCATCAAGAACGCCAATAGCAGTACGACAACCACAGGGGCTTTATTAATAAGAAATTCCTGGGGAACCAGTTGGGGTGATGGGGGTTATGGTTGGCTACCGTATGAATATGTCCTAAAAGGACTGGCCGTGGATTGGTGGACACTGATCAGTGAAAAATATGTCCAAACAACGAAATTCGGGCTCTAGGTTTTCTATAGATTCTCAGATAAATAATTTCGATGTTAACAGATACCATCCCTTCAAGGGATGTTATCTGTATGATCTTACCGGAAGTTTAATTTTTGAAAGTCACCATGAGAAATAGATGCTGATACAAGGCAAGAATTACACCTCGTAAACTTTTTTCACTATTTCGGAATTGTAACATCACTTGCAGTAATTTCAGATCGTTTTAGCTCCTTTTGCAATGACTTTTTTAAAGAATGAAGGTTAAAAAATCATGAAAAATACAGATAATAAAACCCATAATAAAATTGAATCATCAATTGCCGATATAGATTGGGCGGCTTATAAAAAACCTGAATTTCATCCTTCACCGGCGGCATGGGAAGATCAGGTTCTTTATTTTTTATTGCTGGATCGATTTTCTGATGGCAACGAAAAGGGTTATGTCGACAATAACGGTAAGTCGGTAGCTACCGGAATAACGCCGCTTTTTCAATTTGACCGGGATGCCTATAATACCGATCGGAAGCAATGGTCAGAACAGGGTAACCGTTGGCTGGGGGGGACTTTGAAAGGCCTGGCAAGCAAAATAGGTTATTTGAAACGTCTTGGGGTCACTGCGATCTGGATTAGTCCGGTATTTAAACAAAAACCTAAAGACGAGCACTCCTATCATGGTTACGCAATACAGAATTTTTTGGATGTCGATCCCCATTTTGGCACACGACAAGATTTGCAGGACTTGGTAGATATCGCTCATAAGCAAGGTATCTACGTTATTCTGGATATTATTTTTAATCATTCTGGCGATGTATTCGCTTATGATGCTGACCGCTATTACACTGGCGATGGGCATGGAGGTCATTTCATGGATCCGCGTTGGGATAATAATCCCTATCGGGTTAAAGGCTACCGTAATGCTGATGGAAATCCTGATGTTCCATTTGCACGGATTGATACAGTTGCCCATCCTGAAGCGTGGCCTGATCAAGCTATCTGGCCGACAGAGTTGCAGTATCCAGAGACTTTCACCCGCAAAGGTCGTATTTCAAGCTGGGATTATGATCCTGAATATCGGGAAGGCGATTTTATGACGCTGAAAGATATTAATCACGGAGAACATGATCGTGACGTCTATGGCAACAGGATTATTGATAGTTTTCATCCCACTGCGGCTCTTGCAGCACTCTGTGATATCTATAAATTCTGGATCGCATTCGCCGACATTGACGGCTATCGTATTGATACAGTCAAACATATGGAGCCAGGGGCTACCCGTTACTTCACCGCAGTCATTCAAGAATATGCTCAAAGTCTGGGTAAGGAAAACTTCTACCTGATTGGTGAAATCACCGGAGGTCGTGAATTTGCCTTTGATACGATGGAAACGACGGGGCTCAATGCGGCTTTGGGTATTGATGATATACCGGACAAGATGGAATATCTGGCAAAAGGTTATCGTGATCCGCAATCCTACTTTAATTTGTTTAGAAATTCGATACTGGTCAGAAAAGATTCTCATGTGTGGTTTGGCAAGCATATCGTCACGCTTTTTGATGATCATGATCAAGTTCGTAAAGGTAATAACAAGGCACGCTTTTGCGCTGAAAGTAATGGTTACGCACATTTATCAACTGTTGTTGCTCTTAATCTCACCACGATGGGCATTCCCTGTCTGTTTTACGGCACGGAACAAGCCTTTAACGGTGCTGGAGATAATGACCGTTATTTGCGTGAATGTATGTTTGGTGGAAAATTTGGCTCCATTCAAAGTAGTGGTCTGCATTTTTTTAATGAGGATCATAAAATCTACCGAATAATTGCGGACATTAATAAAATCAGACAAGAGTTTATTGCTCTGCGTAGAGGGCGGCAGTATCTTCGGCAAATTTCTGATAGTGGTGATGCCGGTACTTTTGGTTATCCACAAATGATTGGTGGCCTTATTCTGTCTGTCGTACCTTGGTCGCGCATCTTCAATAATCACGAAATGGTACTGGCAATTAACACCGATGTTGATCAATCCCGAACTGCTTGGGTGACCATTGATAACAATTTGCATGGGGATAATTCGACGTTTTTAAAATGCCTTTATTCAACTGATCCCAAACAGAAAGGTTTAGAAGTCAGGATTGAAGCACGAAATGGCAAAGCAGTTCGCTTAACGGTTCCGCCCGGTGGATTTGTCATCTATGAATAGTTGAGTCAGCCTTGGAAAAATTATTCAGCTTATTAACAGAAACTATAACACTATAAAAAACGGGCAAAATAATCTGCCCGTTTTGTTCAAACAGATCTTGATATTATTTTTGACTGGCTTTTATGTGTTCTACTGCTTCTTCGGCAGATTTTGTAGCAGGTTGTACGTGCCCCAAATTGCCCTCATCAATAGCTTTTTGCAACGAATCAGCGGCTGCGTTTAAATGATTTTTTGGTATGCTTTTGGCCACGATAGAAGCAGCCAAGGTATGATCCAGAGCGGCTTTTGCATGTTCGACCAAAATAGGTGCATGACCGGCTTTACCGTGTACTACAGCAGTGCTGGCATGCTCCAGGGCTTGGTCGGCATGTTCTTCTGCGAAAACGTTTGTGCTTAAACACAGCAATAAACCTGCAAATACGGATGCTATTTTTTTCATTATTATCTCCTCGGTATTATTTAGAATATTTAGATTGTCGATACCACGTATTACAAAAAATTTAAAACTGGTGGTTCGGCGCTTATATTTTTACCATCATAATATTTATTTTGCAATGCACCGATTAATCTAAATATTGTCACTGAACATTTTATCGGGTGGATCTTTGTCTTTCGACAGAATAATGATCTATTTTCATCGGTTTACCCGGAAAATCTTGCTCTTTTATAATCATAAAATTAATAAATCTGTACGACAAATCTGTCGTTCCCTTAAACGGCTAAATTTCTGTTATCCAATGCAGGTCAGGAGCCTTCATGGCAACGTTCTTGTTACTTGATAGAATACCTTAACGCCAGACAAGCGTCAGTACAAGATTACCCACTTGCAAGTAAGCCGGACTTCCTTTATAACTGATTAAACTATCCCTAAACAGGATAGTTTTTGGCGATATGTTTTAAGGTAAAAATAAAAAATAGTAAGAGTATTTCAACTTCGGAAAAATATTTTTTTGCTTAAAGCGGGTTAATAAACTCTGCCAAGTAATGTGCATTTTATAATTTTGGCTAGTTCATCTTTGTACAAAGGTTTAGGATAAACGGCATAGGTGTTTTTAAATCGCTAAAGTTATTTTATGTCAGTGATTAATTTATATCTTATCGAATATTCTGACTAACATTTAAGGTGAGTATTATGACAACAGTAACAGACCCTATCATCGATAGCTGGTACAAAGACGTAGAAAACAAACTGAAATTTAAAGTTGTTGCTATCGATGAAAATGACGATTCAATTGAAGTTCAATACCTTAATGGTGATATTGGCGAATATGATAATGACAGTTGGTATAACTCAACCTTTGATTACATCGAAGCGCCTGAGGATTGGAGCGCTCCTTTTGATGACATTGAAACCGATGATCTGGGCTATTCAGACACGGATTCCCACAAGCCCAATGATGAGGATATGGACATTGAAAATTATCTGGATAAGTAAGGAAACTTTTACATGAAAATGAGCCCACAGGAATTCTTAGACTGGCCATCAAAAAGAATTACTTTGCTGGCTATGTCAGGCGCCGGAAAAACGACATTAGCCAATAAATTACCTAAAGCCAAATGGTTTCATTATTCGGGTGATTATCGGATAGGCACGAAATATCTACGAGAGCCCATTCTTGATAATATTAAACGCCAAGCAATGAGTGTGCCTTTTTTGCGTGAGTTATTATTATCGGATTCTATTTATATTTCCAATAAAATAACCGTTGATAATCTTGCTCCGGTATCTTCTTTTTTGGGAAAGCTTGGTGATCCGGCTCATGCCGGATTGTCTTTACAGGAATTTAAACGTCGGCAATTATTGCATCATCAGGCCGAAATTGCTGCCATGAACGATGTCCCTGAATTTATTCATAAAGCCGAAGATATCTACGGTTATCATCATTTTATCAACGATGCCGGAGGTAGCGTTTGTGAGTTGGACAGTCCTGATGTCTTGAAAACACTGGCTCAAAATACGCTAATTATTTATATCAAAATACCACCAGCTTTGGAGCAAACCATTATTGAGCGAGCCAAAACTGATCCCAAGCCATTGTATTATCGGGAAGCGTTTCTTGATGAAAAGCTCGCTGAATTTATGGCCCTGAAAAACTATGCCTCTACCGATGTTATGCCACCGGATGAATTTGTTTCCTGGGTTTTTCCTGAGCTATTCAAATCCAGGTTACCTCGTTATCAGGCTATCGCCGACCAGTACGGTTATACCGTTGATGCTAACGATGCCGCTGCTGTCAGGAATGAAGCTGATTTTATCCGGTTGATTACCGATGCGCTGGCTAAACAGTGATGATAACCAGTAGGTTGTTATTATGCCTTTAGTCGCCCATATTGATTTGCCCACTTTTCAACGTCTGCGTGAAGAAGGTGAAGAAATATTAGCGCCGGATCGTGCGAGTCAACAGGATATTAGGGAAATGCATATCGGTTTTCTTAATTTAATGCCGGATGCTGCACTGGAAGCGACAGAAAGACAATTTTTTCGATTAGTGGGGGCCTGTAATCAAATTGTTCAATTCCATGTTCATCCTTTTACGGTGGCAGGTTTGACAAGAAGTCCTGATGCGCAGGCGCATATTGATAAATATTATGAGTCCTTTGAGCAAATCAAGCTGGATGGTCTGGATGCCCTAATTATCAGTGGTGCCAATGTCACTCATCCCAGTCTGCCTGAAGAGGATTTCTGGCAACCGCTGATGGAAGTTTTTTCCTGGGCTAATGAAAATGTCACCTCTGTGCTCTGCTCATGCCTTGCCACTCACGCTGTCATTCAATATCTTTACGGTATTGAGCGCACCCGATTACCTGCCAAACGTTGGGGAGTTTTTACCCATAAGCTCATCAACCGAACCCATCCCCTGGTTGCAGAAATTAACACCCGCTTTGATGTACCTCATTCCCGGTTTAATGAAATATTTCAGAGTGATATGGAACGGTGTGGGCTTAAAATTTTGGCTGCCAGCAAAGAAGCCGGAGTACATCTTGCAGTGAGTCCTGATGGTTTTCGTATTGTATTCTTTCAAGGTCATCCCGAATACGATGATATTAGTTTGTTAAAGGAATATAAACGCGAAGTGATGCGCTTTTATCGAAGGGAAAGGGCAGACTATCCGCCTTTCCCTGAACATTATTTTAATGAAATTGTGCAGCAAATTTTTTCCGATTATGAGCTACATGTCAGATCATCCAGGCATTTTGGTAAACCACTGGATGTATTTCCTGAAGCCGAGGTTCTGGAGCATATTGATAATACCTGGAGTGATACGGCAAAGGCTGTTTTTAATAACTGGTTAGGCAAGATATATCAACTCACTCACCAGGATAGACGTCTGCCTTTTATGGCGGATGTTGACCCCAATAATCCCTTGGGGCTATAGATGCACGAGGGATTTTTACAGCAAGCCATCGATCTGGCAGCAGACAATGTCACCTCAGGTGCCGGTGGTCCTTATGGAGCGATTATTGTTAAAGATAAGCGACTGATAGCGGCCAGTGGCAATAAGGTCACCAGCTCTCTTGATCCTACCGCTCATGCGGAGATTTCGGCAATACGCCTGGCGTGTATAGCGCTTAATGATTTTCAGCTTCACGGCTGTATTCTTTACACCAGTTGCGAACCTTGCCCTATGTGTTTAGGCGCAATCTACTGGGCAAGGCTTGCAAAAGTTTATTATGCTTGTAGTCGTTTTGATGCCGCTGCCGCAAATTTTGACGATAGTTTTATTTATGATGAAATTTTAATTTCGCCATCTGAACGTACTATTGCAATGCACCATGTAAACCTGCCCAATGCCTTGCAGCCCTTTAAATTATGGACTGAAAAAAAAGGTAAGGTAGTTTATTGACAGCTATTCCTGCATAAGAAATTTGATGAATTACAATGATTTTTATAGGGATTATTTAACCGAAATGGGAAAAATCCAAATTTCAGTTAACAGTATTGTTTCGGAAGAAGAATAGATTTTTCAATAAATGGCAAGTAGTTATAAACTTAATCAAGTTGAGGCTGAAATGACAATCTGTTTTCTTAATATCCGGCAGCGTTTTATAGGGTTTTCTTTTTTGACTCTCATGCTTGGCTTGCAATCAGGCTTGGTGTATGCCGATAATAATAGCGCCGATGTTTTAATTGTCGGTGCCGGCTTATCCGGCTTAAGTTCAGCCTATTATTTGAAAAAAGCCGGTAAAACAGTCGTTATACTGGAGATGAGTCCACATGTTGGTGGCCGTATACGTACGGCTTCTTATCCGGACAACGCGCAAGCAGAAATAGGATTGGAAGAATTTTGGGAGAGTAATCCTGCGCTTGAGATATTGCATGAACTTAACGTCCCTCTGGAAACCTCCTACACCAGTTTTTCAAGCTTTTATTATCAAAGCAAGCTTTATCCCTTTACACATAAAAGTAATTTAGAATTTCTTCAGTCAGTTATCAGTGACGATGAAATGGATGCTTACAAAAAGTGGGATAAAAAAATGACGGAGCTTTATAAACAGCTGGAAATTCGTCCTTTGGCTGGCAATCTTCTGGCCCTGAAAGAGATATCGTTTGCTGACTGGATACATGAAACCAGCGGTCTCTCCGTTAAGACCCAAGAATTTGTGCGTATTGAAACCGAGCCGGAATATGCCACTTCATGGCAACAAATCAGTGCACTGGATGGTATTGCGGAGTGGCATTTTTTCTCAGGCAAAGGTCAATCTCCTTATCATGTGGTGGGTGGCAATCAACGTGCCGCACAAGCTATCGCTGATTTTGTCGGTAATGATAATATAGGCCTTAACCAACTGGTCACCCATATTAAATCTACCGATACGGGTGTAGAAATAACGACTACCGACATGGGCACTTTTCAGCAACAAGTTTACCGTGCCAAATACGCAATTACCACGGTACCTTTATTCAGACTAAATGATATTCAGTTTAATCCACCGCTTTCTTCCGACAGAAAGGAGGCGATACGAACACAATTGGGTGGCGCTTACTTTACTGCCCATGTGCTGGTGGATAATAAGGCCAGACATTATTGGACAGCCAAAGGTGAGAGCCTTTTACCTATTCTTTCCGATGGCCCTTTGGGTGTTATCTATGAGGGAAAATCCGAAGCCAATAAAGATGCTGTCTTAAATTTACTGGTTACCGGCATTCATGCTGAACGTTTTAATGCCAGAGCTAACGGATTGGAGGACGATCAGAAAGCGTTACTTGAAGCTTTCGAGAAACAGTGGCCAGGATTTGGTTCATCGGTCAAGCAAATGACCTTTTACCGTTATCATCCCAGAGCTATTGCTTCTTGGCCTGTTGGCAGGTCGCGCTTTGACAGTCTTTCTGATTCTTTAAGGCTGCCCCAAGGCCGTATTTATTTTGCCGGTGATTTCACCGAGGATACCCATTCCAATGGTGCATCTACTTCGGCTATACGGGTAGTTGACGATGTTTTAAAGCAAAAGCAATAACTCGTTTAGCTTATCCACCAACTTTCAGTAGGTACTACAATAAATTGGGGTAATAAACTTACGTTAAAATCGGCTCAAAATACAAAAATAACTAAAGCCAGGGTGGACAAGATCATTACGCTACGTAGTCATACACCAATCGACTTCAGGATTCTCGTATTCAGGTAACCTCTCAATCTTATAGCGAATGCTTGCCTTGGAGCAGCGATGGCCAAGATATATAGTTCTTAGGTGATTTTCTGAGAATAATAAAAGGTGTTATTAATATATTAATAACGCGCTTTTTTTGTTTTGTACTAAATTAACCGGCTTTTGTCAGTTCGCAAATTTGAGCTGTTGTAAAAGTATTGGTAAAGATGCATAACAAAGCCAAAACTACAGCGCCTTTAATTATCAGGTTAAGCCAGGTTGGGGAGGTTTCGCTGGTTACTAAGCTCCAGAGACTGTGAAAGTATTATCAAAAAACAGGTTAAAAACATTATTCAGAACGAAGGCACGAAGGGAAATAATTGGTTTTATCCAATGCATTAAAACTTCGTGTCCTTCGTGGTGAGTTTTTTTATTTTGTACAAAAAACGAATACTTTCACAGTCTCTCCAGCATTGTAACCCGGCTCAGGAAGCTCTAGCTTCCTGTTTATCTTTATCACAGTCGAGTCCGATGCCTGGAAGCAGTTATTCGGTCTTGCAGGATCTTTGTCTACATTTTCTCGTGATGACTGTATCGGGAAGCCGGAGTTTGGGAAATAGAAGAATAATCCAAAGCCGTTTTGGCGTGAATGGTTTAACTGTGAGGCTTTTATACTTAACTGGTAATCTTATCCACCAACAAGGTGTAGCGATTAAAAGAACGTCCGTTATTTTTCTGCTCTTTGCCTTGAAAAGTTATGGTGACTAAATTCCCCAGGACGGCGTTATGTTGTTTCAAGCTGTGAATTAAATAACGATTAAGGTCAACACCGACAACCGCACCATTATCCTCCTGTAAAAACAGTGTTTTCTGTTCGTCATAGAGTAAATCATGAGAAGCGCCACTGCCTTGAATGATACCGGTGATTGTGTTGCCTGCCGAAGGTTGCCAGTAGGTTACTTTGTTGATTGGTTGGTTTTCAGTCATTTTTTATCCTGTTTCTTAATGAGAATAACTGGATACAATTGTACCCAGTTCATTGTAATCTTGCTTAATACTAAATTCCGCATCACTCAATAAAACAGCGAGTGCTCGCATTCGAGGAGTATGGCTGTAATGGTGTTTATTGATATTTCCCAGTATCAGCTTCAATTTGGCTGAAAGGTTTGTTACCGTTAGCATCGCGAATGATAGAAATGGCCATGCAATAAATAGGTTAACCGGATTATTTTTTGTGAAAAGACTTTTGAGCGATTATTTAAGTCATCTGAGAGTCAAACCCCTCTTGGAGTATGTTAGCTATTAGTTGAAGATGAACGTCAGTAGCCGGCCATTATTATTTTCTGCGGCGTTCACGCGAAATTAACCATTCGGCCACCGTAAAGTTGATCGCCCAACCTGCTGTCATGCAAAGTGTCCTCGCCAGTTCCCCTTGTATGTTCGGAAACAGGAACATGGGGATATGAGTAAAGACCTGTGTACCGGCACCCAGGGCGAGGGCATAGCTGCGCATCATCCAGGACTTGTGATGCGGGATGTCGCGCTTGAGAATAGCAGAAAAGCCGAGACATAGACATAAGGCCATCGCCGAACCCACCAGAAGCCGGATGGCGTAAAGAAACGGGCCGTCAAAATTGACTGGCGGATAGTTTACCGGTGGATTGAACTGGGTCATCCATAGACCCGTAAGTGCGACGACAAGCCCGCAAGGGATGAGTATCCACCCGGCCACACGGTGCCAGTTGGGTTTGCGGCGACGGAAGCTGGGGTAGAACTGGAAAGCGCCGAGAACGCAGTAAATTACGGTGCTTATAATATGTAGTACCACCGGCAAGGGTGCCTCGAAGAACCGTGCGTTATCTGGCGTAATCTCTGCACCGCTGCCGAGCTCAACCACGCGGAAAGTGCCGGCAACAATAGGGATGAAGCTGAGCGCTATCAACCCGGTGGGTATAAGCCATTCAGATTTGGCGGGAAGGTTCATTATTAAAGGTTCCTTATGTCTAATGTTAGATTCATCGGGTGGTCCGGTACCACGCTTTGTTATGTGTATGGATTTTCAGATAAATAATTTCGATACTAACAGATACCATCCCTTCAAGGGATATTATCTGTCAGGCTTACCGAGACGTGAATTTGAGATTTAATCCCTGAAAGTCTATAGAGCAAAAAAACAGACTTTTACTACATACTGAAAGTAATGTGTTTTTGTGATTTATTTAAGCGTTATTTTTGTTAACCAAGCATCATTAATTAGCGCTCAATTGACATGAGATAACAAATCGCACTTTTATTGGGAAATATCAGCTAATAAATTTTAGGAAAAGTTTTTTCTGGTGACTAACATTACCTTGGCGTGTTGCAAAAAAAGGATTTTTAAATCTTGTGCATATTAAAACGCTGAAAATTTACTATGATTAAGGTGGGTTTGTGCTATTTGAGGTTTATAAACTTAAGCCCAAGTAGATTGTTTTTTTGGAAAAATTATTAGTCAGGATAAATAGCAATGACAAGAAGGTAATGAGTTGAACAACAGGAAAGTTTTACTGATTATTGAGGATAATCCGGGGCTACAAAAACAATTAAAATGGGCTTTTGAAGGTTATCAAACGGTAATCGCTGGCAATAAAAACCAAGCCATTACCGCTTTGAGGCGTTATATGCCCAGAGTTGTCATGCTGGATTTAGGCTTGTCTCCCGACACTGGCAATGCCAGCGAAGGCATAAAGACGCTCCAGGAAATTCTTGAGCTTGCACCCGCAACCAAGGTTATTGTTGTTGCCGGAAATGATAATAGAGAAAATGCTATTGAGGCACTAGTAATGGGCGCTTATGATTTTTATCAAAAACCTGTTGATACCGATATTCTAAACTTGATTATCGAGCGTGCCTTTAAACTCAGTGAATTGGAGAAGGAGCATTTGACGTTACAACAACAAAAATCAGAATCTTTAGTGGGAATTATCGCTTCTTGTAAAAAGATGCAGGTACTTTCCCGTAAGGTAGAAAAAATTGCCCCAACCAATGTCACTACTTTATTACTGGGAGAAAGTGGCACAGGTAAAGAGGTACTCGCTAAAGCCATTCATGGTTTGAGCGATCGTAGAGACAAGCCTTTTATTGCCGTAAATTGCGCTGCCATTCCTGAAAATCTCCTTGAAAGCGAATTGTTTGGTTATGAAAAAGGCGCTTTTACCGGTGCTTCTCAACAAACCAAAGGCAAAATTGAATACGCCCATAACGGTACCTTTTTTTTAGATGAAATTGGTGATCTGCCTTTTTCCCTGCAATCGAAGTTATTACGTTTTCTTCAAGAAAGAACGATAGAACGAATCGGTGGAAGACGTGAGATACCGATTAATGTACGCATTATTTGTGCTACCCATCAAAACTTACAGGCGCTAATTAATGAAGGTAAATTCAGGCTCGATTTATATTATCGTATCAGTGAAATAACTCTTAATATTCCTCCCCTGAGAGAAAGAGAAGGCGATGCCCTTGCTATCGCCTCGGCATTTCTAAGACAATTTTGTAAATTAAATAACAAGAAAATAAAAGGTTTTAGCAAAGAGGCGGTAAAGGCTATTGAAAGTTATTCATGGCCGGGTAATATTCGGGAACTGGAAAATAAAATAAAACACGCCGTGATTATGTCTGACGATAACAATATCAGCTTTGAGGATATGGAATTTAACGATAACCTTAATGCTTCAATGCCGTTTAATCTAAAAGAGGTGCGAAAGGGCGCTGAAACTTTGGCTATCAGAAGAGCTTTAACATACTCTAATAACAATATTTCAAGTACCGCAAGACTTCTTGGTATTACACGACCTACTCTATACATGCTTGTCGATAAATATGGGATTCAAGTTAATGAATAGCCGTATTATTTAAAATAGGAGACTGTTCGAGAATAGAAAATTTATTGCGGAAAAGCCATTGTAGTTCTATTGGCTGCTAATTTTCGTTTAATAGAACAACTATTTGCCTAAAATGACCAAAAAATCTGATATAAAATGCTCCCCGCCTCGCTACCATTTGCTATTCTCGGATAGCCTTCTAGCCAAATTTATAAGTATTATTTTTTGACCAAAATCCTAATGGTGGTGGTAGCGAATAGTTGTTTTATTTCTGTATGGTTAAAAATACAGCAATAGCGATAATAATTAACACGGCAGTTATAACGATTACCCATTTTTTGCTACGGCTGGTTTGTAACGAGTTTTTTGTTATATCTTCTGTCAGGCTTACGCCTTCAATTTGGGCATTAATCGCTTTGTATTTGCCCCGATTATCTTTGGCAATCTGGTAATAAATAATATCACCTGTTGTAGGTCTGCGACTTACGCCGTTTAGTGCCGAGATATGTATAAAAATGTCTTTGCCGCCGTCATCCGGTTTGATAAAGCCAAACCCTCTATCTTCTTTCCACGTTTTTAAAGCTCCCTTAACCATTTTTTTTGTCATAAAATTTACTTCTTTGTTGTTTTAGCATGTTGGTTTCTGATCTTACCTTTTTTGGATTGTCCCTTTCATGTTGCCAGTAGATAATGCGTAATAGCAGTATCAAATGTGACACAACATGAATCATCAGTAGTTTGGCAAAATACGTTAAAAAAGTCCCTGATTAAAGCCATGCAAAATTCACATGGCTTAATCAGTGGGTGAATATTGCGCTGGATTTATTTTTTTATAATAACTTTATCATCAATAATCAATTCAGAAATTCCACCCAAAGAGCCCAGTAAGGTACAGCTGGCTTTTTTAAAACCGCCTGTTTTAACGTTTTCACCTTCCCAGATTAACGTGACATAGGTTTCTTTATCACTTTTTGTTTCTTTGGGAAAATAGACTTGTTCTCCGGTTTTTTCTTTAATAATCAAAGGGCATTTCTCGCTCGCCATTGTCTGTATTGCAACGAGATTTCTAATCGATGAAGCGGCTTCTTTTTGCGCATTAGAGGGTTCATCTTTGCTAACACCAACCATAATAAAGCCGGCGACAAAAACTCCAATAACAGCTATTACAATTTTCATTGTTTCAGACATTTATATTCTCCTTTTATTGTGAAAAAGTAGCCAGGTTTACTGTCTACACCAAATTTTTTATTGGTTAACCCAAGATGATTCCTGCAAATAATATACCGGTCTTGCTGGTCTTTTTATTCTTGGATACCATCTAAAAAGTTTGGTTAACGAGTTAATATACCATTCACTCTGGTGTATGCAAGGGCGAGTGTAAGGTTTACATATCGAAATGCCCTAAATTATTATTGTTCGCGGCACCTGACAGATACGCTAAAAGGCATGGTTTTACCGATTGCCAAATTAGTAGCATTTAATTTAACAGCTTGGCTGTTGCCAGAGCCATAACGGCTGGATAATCGACTTTACCTGTGGCCATAATGGGTATGGTATCAACGATCATAATTTTTCTGGGCAGACTGATATTGGCAACCCCCGGCGATGCGGCTGCCAAATCATTAACCGTTACCTGCTTTTGAGTGGTCACTAAAATAATCTGTTCGCCTTTTTTTGCATCCGGCAGACTGATTGCGGCATGATGTGCATCCGGCCAGGCATTAATAGCCAACTGTTCAACAGCGGTTAATGACACCATTTCACCACTGATTTTGGCGAAACGTTTACTGCGCCCGCAAATACTGATGAAGCCGTCATCATCAACATTAACAATATCTCCCGTGTCATACCAGCCTTTGCCATAGACTGATTCAGGTGGAATCAGTGTGCCCGGATTGTCAGCCAACAGATATCCCAACATGATATTAGGACCTTTAACATGCAATTGTCCGGCATCATTAATTCCTGGAACCGGCTCCAGTTTGTGTTCCATAAAAGGCATAAAACGACCAACTGTCCCTGTCTTGTAATAGACAGGTGTATTAACCGAGATTATCGGTGAGGTTTCGCTGGCACCATAACCCTCCAAAATACGAATACCGAATTTTTCGGCCCAGATGTGACGGGTATTTTCCTGGAGCTTTTCTGCCCCGGCAACCACATAGCGCATATTATAAAAATCGTAGGCATGAGCTTGTTTAGCGTAAGCGGCAAAAAAAGTATTGGTGCCAAACATGATGGTGGCATGGATTTCATAAGCAATTTCAGGAATAACGCTAAAATGCAGGGGAGTTGGATAAAAGAAAGTTTTCATGCCACTGATAATCGGTAGCAGAGTGCCGACGGTAAAGCCAAAGGAATGAAACATGGGTAAAAAATTGAGTACTATATCTTTGGCATTAAAACTGATGCAGGCTTCCAATTGCTTTAGGTTACCCAAAATGTTGGCATGGGAAAGCACGACACCTTTTGGGGTGCCTTCTGATCCCGAGGTGAACAAAATCACCGCCGGACTATCAGGGTTGTAATTTTTATTTTTATACCAAATATCAGTCGTTTTACTTTTTATCAGTGCGGTAAATTTGTCCAGTGTGGAAATGTTTTTGGCCAAATCTTCCAGATACACTAATTCGCACTGTTTGCTTAACTGGTCGGCTTCTTTTTTTAGATTTCCCAGTTCAATAAAACGACGCGAGGTTAATACTGTTTTAACTTGCGCCGTTAGACAGGCAGATGGCATACCGGCTGAACCCATTGAATAATTCAACATCGCGGGAATACGACTGTGTAATTGTAAGCCAAGCACAGTAATGAGAGTTTTAGACGAATTTGGTAGAAAAACCCCTACATTTTCACCGTGTGTCGTGATATCTTTTAAGGCCTTGCCAAGGGCAATGCTACGCATGACTAAATCGTTATAAGACAATAGAGTTCGATCGAGATCTTCGGCTATTTTGTGTTTACCACCATATATTGTACGAGCATCAAGCAGGCTGGTAAAAATGGTTTGCCGATAAGGACTGGTGACAAACATCATATTAGTCATAATATCGGATAAAAGGTGACCACAGTAAGCGCGGCGGGTTCTGCCCCTGAGTTTCGTGGGAGCAGAAATATGCGTGGATGGTAAAATATGAATCGTGATTTTAGGAAATAAACGTAAAGGGACAATTCTGTGGAGCTTTGAAAAATGCGTATATTGGGCACCCGATATGCGTATTGGTAAAATGGTGGCTCCGGATTTGTCGGCGACCATACCTGTTCCATCATAAATTTTCATTAATGATCCGGTAACCGTGATTCGGCCTTCAGGAAAAATAACAGTTTTGGTGTCATTTTCAAGATGATGGATCAAATTCTTTAGGGACAACGGATGGGTAGGATCCATCGGAAATACCCGCGATAACCTCAAGAAAGGTTTTAACCACCAGCGCTGCGAAACTTGGGTGTTGATTGCAAAAGTTATCTCATCGGGTAGAAAAACACCCAGTAATAAGGGATCCAGAAAAGAGCTGTGATTAGCGATAATCAAAACCCGTTTTCCTGCATTGGTGTAGTTATCAAGGCCTGTCACTTCGACTTTGTAGAGTAAAGTAAGCAGGCCGCGTAAAAATATTTTTAGCATAGATTTCTGTTCATATTCTCTTAATGGGGATTTTAAGAGATTCCTTAAAGTGGTTTAAATATATAGTCTTTCAGAAATTAAATTTCCAATTCACATCGCTGCAAACTTGTACGGATACCATCCCTTAAAGGGATGTTATCCGTTAGCATCTAAATTATTTATCTGAGAATCTATAGGTTATGAAAGGGCGCATAACACAACAAACAGACTGAGTTGATAAACTCCAGCGTTTAAAACTAAACGTTTATTGAGCCTTTGGGGTTTAATGCCCCTTTTTACTGGCACATTTAATACATAGAGTAGAATAAGGCATTACTTTTAAACGCTCCTTATTAATGGGCTTATCGCAAACTTGACAGATACCGTAGTGGCCGTTGTCTATTTTCGCAATAGCCTGTTTAATCATTTCTATTTCAGTTCTGGCTGAATTACCGAGGTAATCCACTACTTCATTGTTTTCATTTTGTGTTGCCTGTTCCGCAAAGTCCTTTTCTAAAGGTGTGTCGGAATGCTTGATATCATTAGTGATGCTGGTGAGCCGAAGATTTAGTTCTTCCAGCATGGCAATTAAATGGCTACGAATTTCGTCATATTCTTTCATTAGACTATTGCTCTTTTTTTAAAATGGAGGCACTCTTAAGTTTTACATTCTGCTTTTAGGCGATATTACAAAGTAGTAAACCGCCTTAACTAAAGTTGAATTACAATAACTTTCGGTATCCTATCATCACTTATGCAAAATGACACTCATCATCTATTGGATGCGGCTAATCAGGTCATTCTTGGTAAAGCGCATAAAATTCGTCTGGCATTATGTTGCCTGATTGCACGCGGTCATTTACTGATAGAAGATATTCCCGGCGTAGGAAAAACAACCTTGGCAAATACCTTGGCAAAATTGCTGGGTTTAAACTGTCAGCGGATTCAATTTACCAGTGATATTTTGCCTGCCGACATTATAGGGGCTTCAGTATTTGATGCCAAAAATCTTACTTTTAAATTCCACCCCGGACCACTATTTAATCAAATGGTTTTGGCTGATGAAATTAATCGCGCTACACCTAAAGCACAAAGTGCCTTGCTGGAGGCAATGGAAGAGCAAAATATTACTGTTGATGGAAAGACCTATCCTTTGCCTAGTCCTTTTTTTGTCATTGCCACCCAAAATCCCTCCTATCAAATAGGCACATTCCCTTTGCCAGAGTCGCAACTGGACCGATTTTTAATGCGTATTGAATTGGGTTATCCTGATCATGATGCAGAAAGACTGTTACTTAAAGGTCAAAGCCGGCATAGTTTGATTGAATCGCTGCCAGTCATGCTGACACCGGAGCGGCTAATTAACATGCAGGATGCCGTTACCGATATTTATGTCTCCAACGCCGTACTGGATTATTGCCAGGCCATCATTAGCTTTACGCGGGAATCATCAGAATATCATTGCGGGCTTTCACCCAGGGCGGGCTTGGCATTGCTTAACGCCGCTAAAGCCTGGGCATTTATGGAGCAGCGCGATGCTGTCATTCCTGAAGATATACAAGCCGTATTGGCGGCCGTAGCCGGCCATCGCTTACGATCAGGCAACAATGATTCAGCGGCTATAGTGGCACCCATTTTAGCCAAAGTAGCTGTCCATTGAATAGGTTATCTTTAAAAGAACGCTTTCAGCTGAGCCGGTTTTTTAGTGGCGAGAAAGCCGTTGATGAGCCGGTAAAATTAACGCATAGGCGTATCTTTATTTTACCCACTTATCGGGGACTTAACTTTGCCATACTGACGGCTTTTCTATTATTGATGGCCTTTGTTTATAACAATAACCTGGTCTATCTACTGACTTTTTTATTGGCCAGTATTTTTTTTATTACCATTTTGCATAGTTATAAAGCGCTGGCGGGTCTGGTTTTACAAAAAGGACAGAGCAAGCCGGTTTTTGCCGGAGAAGCTGCCGGGTTTACTATTTATATAAATAATCCGGTTGATGTGGAGCGTTTTAATTTACAGATTAAACTGGAACAACCCGAAAGCCTTACCATTAAGCCGCAAAGTAAGACCTGCGTTACTTTGTATTCTTTAACGCAAAAAAGAGGCTGGCACACAGCCGGAACAGTAACCCTTTCCAGTACCTATCCATTCGGTTTATTTCGGGTCTGGTCGCCGATACGCTTTAATCTTAAAGCTCTGGTTTATCCAAAACCATCGTTACAAGAACGGCCCTTTCCAGAAATGCCTTCAACCAATATTCAGAAAGGCTTTAGCCAGAAGGGGACAGATGATTTTTATGGCTTAAAGGGCTATCAGCCAGGAGATTCCATTAAACACATACACTGGAAAGCCTTTGCCAAAGGGCAGGGTTTATTCAGTAAACAATATAGTAGCGATAGTTCAGAGGAAATCTGGTTGAATTACGATAATGCCCCCGGACATAATACTGAAGAACGCTTAAGCCAGTTATGCCGATGGGTAATTGATGCCGAGCGTATTGGAATACCCTATGGGTTTTCTCTGCCCGGATTAAAACTGTCGCCGGATAATGGTACGACACACACCAGAAAGTGTCTGGAAGCACTCGCCCTGTTTTAAAAGCATGAATAGTGTCCAAAATAAAAGCATTTTAATCTTTTTATTAGCATCCATTGGGCTGATAGCTTTTCCGCATATTAACCATATTCCAAAAGCCGTTTTCGCTTTTTTTTATCTATTGTTAAGTTGGCGTTTTATCGGTATCTGGAAACAAAACTGGCTACCCAATAAACCGGTCATTTTTTTGCTGACAGTCTGCGGACTGGCTCTGCTGTATAGTCAATATCATGGCGTTTTTGGACGAGATGCCGGAACCCGCTTGTTTGTTACTGCCCTGGCATTGAAGTTATTGGAGATTAAGTCAGAACGTGATCTTTATTTAATTACCTATCTGGCTTTTATCGTTGCCGCTTCACAGTTTCTTTATGAGCAAAGTTTGTTGATGGCCGCTTATATTTTATTTGTTTGCAGTATATTGTTGGCGACCTTGGTTTGTCTCAACAGCACTAAGCTACAGCCATTTACAGCATTAAAAACAGCCGGTATTATTCTCGTTCAGGCCATCCCCATGGCAGTGATTTTGTTTATACTGTTTCCTCGGGTGGAGGCGCCAAAATGGATGCTGTTTAACGAAAAACATCAAGCTAAAGCCGGTTTGAGCGATAGCATGGAACCTGGCTCTATCAGCGATTTGGGTATGTCGGATGAACTGGTTTTCAGGGTTAAGTTTACGGGAGCACTGCCACCGCCACCGCAACGTTATTGGCGAGGGCCGGTTTTGTCATATACCGATGGCAAAAAGTGGACTCAGGTAAAAGATCTGCGTTTCAGGCCGATTTTAGATAAGCCTGTTTTTACCGGGTTGCCCTATCAATACACTCTGTTAATGGAGCCGCAAGATAAAAATTGGGTTTTTGCACTGGAAATGCCGGCAGACTATGCTTTGCCGTTAAGCCAAAATGCCAACTATCAGTTGGTTACCTTGGAAAATCCCGATAAACGTACTGAATATAAAATCACTTCTTATCCTGGCTACAACACCGGGGCTATTACGCGTATCGAATATAAAGACGCTATGCAACTCCCGGGCGATCCATCTGACAAAATTAAACAGCTGGTTAAACAATTACACGGATTTGATAGTACGTCCGATTATTTTATTAACGAGTTGTTAAACCATTTCAGAAAGGAGGATTTTCATTACACCTTGACGCCGCCCTTGATGGAAGAAAATCCGCTTGAAACCTTCTTGTTTGAAACCCGTTACGGGTTTTGCAGCCATTACGCCGCCGCTTTTGTTTATTTGCTACGGGTTGCCAATATTCCTGCCCGCGTGGTTACCGGTTATCAGGGTGGGGAGCTTAATAAAGTCGGTAATTTTTTGGAAATACGTCAAGCTGATGCGCATGCCTGGGCAGAAGTCTGGCTGGAAAATAAAGGCTGGGTTCGATTCGATCCCACCGCAGCCATTGCACCGGAAAGAATTGAGCGAAATATTAATATAGACCAGCTTATGCCTGGTGGAATCATTAACTATATGCCGGCCGATGCTGCGCAAGCGGCTTTTAACTGGCTAAAACAGAGTCGTCAACTGTGGAGTAATATTGACTATCACTGGCAACGTTGGGTTATTAATTACGATAATAAAAACCAATCCGGATTCTTGTCATCCTTAGGCATTACTGACATCAAAGCCATGCTTTACTGGATGGTTGGAAGCATAGGTTTAATAACTGCCCTGCTAAGTTGGTTGTTGTTATATCAAAAACAACAAGCCATTGATCCGGTAGTGCGGCTTTATAATCGATTTTGTCAGAAAATTGCCAAACGTGGCTTACTCAGAGGCCCATGTGAAGGGGCTAAAGATTTTGCCGGGAGAGTTAAAATAAAGTTGCCTGAAAAAGCAACGTCGATTGATCAGATTACTGATCTTTTTATCAAGCTACATTACGGTAAAAACTCAACCCCCGATGATTTTAAGTTATTCAAAAAACGGGTTAAAAGCTTTAAAATTTAATCACTTTTCCATGGCAATTTTAAGTGCATCATCAACCTTTTCCAGCCAGATAAACTGTAGTTGATTTCTTACCGCTTCAGGTATTTCTTCAAAGTCTCTTTGGTTACGCGCCGGAAGCATGACTGTTTTTATCCCTGCCCTGGCAGCTGCAATGACTTTTTCTTTAATGCCGCCGACCGGTAATACCAGTCCACGTAAACTGATTTCGCCGGTCATGGCAATATCGTTTTGTACAATCCGTTCAGAAAACGCGGAATAAAGGGCAGTAAACATGGCGACACCGGCGCTGGGGCCATCTTTAGGAATTGCACCTGCCGGTACATGAACATGAATGTCATTTTTTTCAAATATTTCCTGGGATAAGCCCAGCTCATGGGCGCGTGACTTAACCAGACTTAATGCAGCCTGGGCACTTTCTTTCATGACATCGCCCAATTGTCCGGTAAGAATAAGTTTGCCGTTTCCGGGCACACGGGCGGCTTCAATGAACAGAATGTCGCCGCCAACCGGCGTCCATGCCAGTCCTGTTGCAACGCCCGGAACGCTGGTTCGCATAGCGACGTCCCTTTCAAATTTTTTTGGTCCCAAAATATCGGGAAGTTGTTCGCTGTCGATTTGCTCATTAACGATAATACCTTCAGCAATACGCATGGCTACACGGCGAAATACCGAGCCGATTTCACGTTCCAGGTTTCTGCACCCGGCTTCGCGGGTATAGTCCTGAATAATGGTTTCTATGGCCTGGTCGGTGATGGAACATTGTTCTGCGGTGAGACCGTTTGTTTCCAATTGCCGGCTGACCAGGTAACGCCTTGCTATCTGTGCTTTTTCATCCAGGGTATAACCGGATAATTCAATGACTTCCATTCTATCGCGCAGCGGTATTGGCACACTGTCCAGTACATTGGCCGTGCCAATGAACATGACATGACTTAGATCAAATGGCACGGAAAGATAATTATCGCGAAAGCTTGAGTTCTGCTCCGGGTCCAATACTTCCAGCAAGGCTGAAGAGGGATCGCCCTGAAATCCTGACCCGAGTTTATCCATTTCATCGAGCATAAATACCGGATTATTGGTGCCAGCCTTCCGAATGGATTGAATAATATTGCCCGGCAGCGCGCCAATATAAGTGCGCCGGTGTCCACGGATTTCAGCTTCGTCATGCGTGCCGCCCAGACTGGTACGGATAAATTCACGGCCGGTGGCACGGGCTATACTGCGTCCCAAAGAAGTCTTGCCGACTCCAGGTGGCCCGACAAAGCATAAAATAGGACTTTTGCCATTCGGATTCAGTTTGCGCACCGCCAAAAATTCGAGTATTCGCTGCTTTATTTTATCCAGGCCGAAGTGATCTTCATTAAGGATTTCCCTGGCTTTTGCTATATCAATAACGCCTGTACTCGCGACCGACCAAGGCAGTTCTGTCAGCCAATCAAGATAAGTGCGAATCATCGAGTATTCACCACTGGCATCCGGCATGTGCTGTAAGCGACCGAGTTCCTTGCGTGCTTGTTTTTCTACCTCTTCAGGCATCTTGGCTGCACTAATGGCGTTACTGATTTCTTCAATTTCGGCAGTATGTCCTTCTCCTTCACCCAATTCCTTTTGGATAGCCTTCATTTGCTCGCGCAACACGAATTCACGTTGCTGCTGACCCATGGTTTCCTGGGTTTTCTCGCTAATTTTGTTGGAAAGTTTTAATACTTCAAGTCGATAATTAAGCAGCTCCAGAAGCTTGTCAATACGTTCCTGTATTGTAAACAGAACCAGTATTTCTTGTTTCTCTTCAGGTTTTAAAATCAGGTAACTGGCAATCAGATCGGCCAATACTGTCGGTGAGGTAATGGATTGAATAGCCCCTATCAGTTCATTAGGTGCTTGTTGCGTTTGCGCCAGTACTTCCAGTGCTTTTTGTTTGAGTGTTATGACTCGCGCTTCCACATCCTTGGAGCTTATTTCCTGCTCTTCATAAAGCTCGATACGGGCGACAAGAAATGGGTAGCCCGGCAAAAAGTCCTTTACCCGAAAGCGCTGTACACCCTGACAAACGACATGATGGGAGTTATCAGGAGCCGTCAGGTAGCGCAAAATTTCCGCCACAGTACCAACTGTATGGAGATCATCGGCTTCAGGTTCTTCATCCTGGTCACGCAGTTGCATGATTAGACCGATCGGTTTCTCGGAACGTACTGCCTGCTGCACCGCTGCAATAGAGCGTATGCGACCTATCACCAGGGGAGAGACGTTTTGCGGAAAAAGTACGGTACCTCGCATGGGTACAATAATCAGGGCATCATCAGGAATAGGCGGGGATGACAACGGAGTCTCCTGCTTTATCTCCTGATTTGACTCTTCCGTATCCATTGATAACCCGAGCAATCTGTTTTTTATATCCTTGATATGCATAAGAAATCCTTATATTTTCCGCAATGAAATTAATAAACAACCGTTCACAAATTCACGAGTACTAATTTCAAAATGGCCTGCGGGCAGTTCAATGCGCCGTTCAAAGCGTCCATAGGGAATTTCCAGACGCCGAATATGCGCTTCTGAGTTGACAGGTAGACGCCGCTGCCCGTTTACCATTAAATGATTACCTTCCAGAGTTACGCTTAGATGTTCCGGAGCAACGCCAGGTAGTGCGATCATAATTGTGAATTCATAATTGGTTTCGTAGATATCAACCGGCGGCTCCCACGTGGGTTGCCTGACGTTAATAACTGCAGGTCTAAAGAATTGTCGGTGCAGCCTGTCAGCCCGATCCACTATTTCGCAAGCTTCCGCCCACATCCAGGTTTCAAGATCACGTATTGGCATAAGGTGTTTATCTTAGGTTGTCGATTCACAAGTCACTAGGCTTAAAGCTCTGGTGATTTAATTTAAGCTTTTTTTTCAAAGAGTCAATGACTATGTTGGATAAGGCAAGGACTGATGAATATTAATTTTGTTTTAAATGGTCAGTCGCTACTGTAACAGGCGGTTATCCAAATTCTGCCGGCCGAATAATATGCGTGAATGTATGGATGCTGTCATTCAGATTTGAACATGTTAGTATTATTGATAATTTTTGCGGCTCACATAAGCGTAGTACCCTGTTTTTTAAAGGATGTTTAATATAATGGAAAAAACAAATTCAGAGTTTTGGATGAAGGTGAAACTTATACTTTTTGGGATATTCTCAATAACCACACTTATTCTTTTTTACTATTCTTTATTTATTGTTGTTGTGTCATTGATAGGAATTGGCCTTGGGGTACTGGTTGCGCCAATTCTTTCCTTTGCAAGATCCCGGTTTAATATCCCTCGGGCCATGAGTGCCCTACTTTGTCTTATTGTATTTATTATTGTAATTGGTGGAGCAAGTTTTGGAATTTGGTACTTGGTTTCGGATCAGGCAGAGAATCTTTCCGAGCGCATACCAGACATTGTAGCGAATCTAAAGAGTCGGTTTGCGTCACTTTTCATAAAACATTCCGCAGTCCAAGCTCAGCTTGAAGGTCTGAATGTTGCCGCTACCGCACAAAGTATTGCAGCATTTTTTTTAAAGGGTCTCCAAAACAGCTTTTCCGCAACCAGCGGATTTCTGTTTGCTTTGATTATCGGTCTGTACACATCGGTCTCTCTGGATACTTATTTCGCGGCAGTTATTCGTGCTTTTCCTAAAAATGTCCGGGATAAAGTAAGTACTATCCTCAGTCAATGTGCCATAACATTAAGACTCTGGTTTCGTGCGCAAATGATAGACATGATTATTTTGGGATTCATGACAGCATTTGGTTTATGGTTTGTCGGTGTCGATTATTGGGCTTTATACGGACTTCTTACGGCAATATTTGGCATTATTCCATATATTGGAACCCTGATTGTCCTGGCTTGCGCATCACTTATTACTTTAACATCCGAACCTTCGCTCGTTGTTTGGGTTATCGCCGTTTTTGTTATCGTTCAACAGATTGAAGGTAACATCATTCTTCCAATGCTTATGAAAGGTCAGGTCGAGCTACCTGAAGTGCCATTGCTGATTTTTATTTTACTTTTGGGTTCATGGCTTGGCATTGTCGGTGTTTTCCTTGCTCCTCCGTTCTTTGCCATTATTAAAGTTTTATATGTGGAAATTTATCTTCCTCGGGTTGGCAAATCTACTGAAACGGTGATCTAAATAAGATGGGAGGTCACAATCAATGGCTAAAATCGCTTATTGCTCCTGATGTAAAAAAACTATGCGAACAAACTATACGGTTTCTGCCTTTTTGCTTCGCCTGATAAAGCCGCTTGTCTACTTCGTCAATAAAGCCTATTAGTTCATCTGCATGAGTTGGAATAATGGTACCAACTCCGAGACTAACGGTCAGTATTTGACTAACCAGGGATTTTTCGTGAGGGATCTGTTTTTTAAAAATCAAGCTTCGGCATCTTTCAGCGACGATTTTAGCGGATTTTGCATCCGTTTCTGGAAGAACCAACACAAATTCTTCACCGCCAAAACGGGCAAAAAAATCTCGAGGTCGAGTGCCAGCCGAATTTAGGGTTTTTGCTACACGCTTTAAACAATCATCTCCCTGAATATGTCCATATTGATCGTTATACTGCTTAAAATAATCAATATCGAACATGATTAATGAAAGTGGTTGGTTATTACGTTTTGCATTGATCCATTCCTCTTCCATAACAGAATCGAACATGCGACGATTGGCGATGCCGGTTAATCCGTCTTTAAAAGAAAATTCATGTAGTTCTTTCTGGAGGTTAAGTAGTTTCTCCTCATTTTTTTTCCGTTCACTGATATCAAACATAAATCCGACCAGAGAATCAACATTACCTTCTTCGTTACGAACTACATGCACGACATCACGAATCCAAACATAATCGCCATCCTTGGTGAGTGCACGATAATCTGCTTCATGGTCGATTCCGGCTTGAGATTGAGCGACACAAAAATTAACAACTTCGTCTCTGTCTTCGGGGTGCATTCTTTCCGCCCAGTTTTCTACGCTCACCCAACTCGCAGGTAACCAGCCCAGCAAGCTTTCTATTTGGGGTCCAATGTAAGCGAACTGCATGGTATTCCAGTCCAGTTTCCATGGAATCGCTTTTGTGGATTCCAACAGGGTTTTGTATACACTATTGTCATTTTCCATTTCTTGTGACACGTCCATCATTATTTTTAACTCCAATTTGTTCCCGGGAAAGATGCCGATGCCTTGAACCCAATTTCCTATAAGTTTTTTCATAATCAAGCAGGCGATTAATCTGCTGTTAATTTTAGCGTATCAAGAGCATATTTAAAAAATAAATATTCTTTTGTATGTTTTAGATAACCGAAGCGCGAGCAAAAAGCTCTAAAAGATGTCTTGGCTTATCGTAAACAATCTGCTTTCCGGCTCGTAAATCGCGGCGCATCAGACGAATCATCTGCTGTAATACTTCATCGGAGAATACTTCTGGCGGATGTCCCGTTACTTCGGCAAGGCGTCCGGCTATTACTCCAGCATCGCTGACTACCGGGCAGATACGGTAGCGATACTCGCCACCGATGGCTTCCGGCGTAAGGTCCATAAACCGCCCTGGCTGTTGCCGAAAAAAACTTAGCGGCAGTCGGTAAGCATTATTGCCCATAATCGGCAGGTCATCAGGAACCGATTCATCTTCATCTAATATCTGAAGTTTTGTTGCCAAGGGTAGCAACTGATCCAGACGATAGTCCTGCATATATGGATTGCCAACGCGTACCAGATTGGCAATCAATTCACCCAATGAGGCATGGCCTATGATTGCGGCACGCTTGGGTAATCCACCCCAGGCACCATCTGCTCCGTTCAGTAGCGCCTCAATTACAGAGGCATTTTCAAAGCCTCCGCCGGCATGAATATGCACCAGTATTTTAAGTGGCTCCGGCAAGAAGCTTCGGGCTATCGCGATAAACGCACCTATCTGAAAGGGCATGTAGGTGCCCCGATCATCCTCGATACTTATACCTTCTACAGGTTGTTCAGCAAGTAAGCTCAGAATCGAGCAGACTCTATCAGGATTCTCTATGAATGCATCACAGCCATCGACGATATTGATCAGGATACGCGGCTTGTTGCCATTATCACCATAGATATTGATATTGAGCCATTTGATACTGGCTGACAGGCTAAGGCGCAGTGTCTCAAAATCATATTGTCCGGCCATTCCCGCTTCACTCAAATAGATTTCGTGTAATGTATTGGGAACGCCATACGCTTTTAGCTTGAGCTGAGATGGCGAGGGCGTGAACGTGCCATCGGCTTTAGCAATACCAATATCGGTAAAAGCAAAACAGCCACTCATATCGATCTGATGGTTTCGAAGATAGATCATGAAATCATCATCTACTTCCGGTTCATCAGGCATAGAGTAATCAAGCGTACCCAAAAGAATATTACGAAATCCAAATTCCCGAAGCTTGGGAAGGATGCTTAATTTTTCAGTAAGAATTTGTCCGATACGAGCGCCAACGGGATTTTCCCGCAAGGATAAATCGATCAGATAGGGTTTAATGCGCTGAAGTTTGTCTATTTTCTCCTGTGCATCAGCAAGAATGGCATGGGCATTTTTTAAGGCATTTTGCGATGGTGACATGGTTATCCAAGCGATGGCATATTAAAGATCATTCCGTCAGGAGTATAACTGAATATCAAATACCCAGACGGGTGAGTTTAAAAAAACGACACTAAAATTCAGTCATTGAAAGCTTGTCCACGTCGCCGGTACATTAAAATGGCAAAAGGAATAAATGACTATTGCTGAATAGGGAAATCAGGTTTTTAACCTGCTTTAATATAAAGGGCTTGGCGAATGCCCTCTTAATTTGAGGTATGAATGAAGCTCTATCTTTTTGGATGAAGATCATATTAGTATTTGTAACTTGTTATTGTTTATCTCAACGGATACCTCAAGGTAAGACTTGATATATTCTTTATTTCCTATAATTTATTGATACAACTTATCAGCCTTCCTTAAACCAAAATAGGCTATGATCATTAATCAAACTGACCTATCAGGATAATTTATGTCCGGACAATCCCCAAAAAATAGTGATATATCAACGGCTACCAGGTTGTTGCAACTATGGCATCACTGGATGGATCGCAATATTTACGATCTTGCCCGACAGATGCGCTTGAGCTACATACCACCGCTGATGGTTTATATGGCTGCGGGTTTGTCAGGCTTAACAGGTATCGTGGGTACTTTTTTTGTTAAGGAATATCTCGGGTTATCCGCAGAGTTTCTGGCAACTTTAAGCTTTTGGGTGATGTTGCCATGGGCATTGAAAATGCCATTGGGTCATTTGGTGGATTTACTCTGGCGTTATAAAGCCGGATTGATTTATCTGGGTGCAGGGTTAATTACCGTAAGTTTACTGATCATGACCAACTTGCTGGCAGATCTTGATTATATGACTAATCTGATGCCCGCAGAAACCTGGTATATCTTGGCATCATTATTGGCTCCCATCGGTTATGTCATGCAGGATATTGTCGCCGATGCCATGACTGTGGAAGCGGTAGCGCGTTTTGATAAAGAGGGAAAGCCGATTCCACAGGAGCAAATTCTGCTGGCGCATACCACTATGCAGACTTTGGGGCGTGTGTCCATTATCGGTGGTACGCTCATAGTGGCGGCCGCCAATGTCTACCTGTTCAGTGGGGTAGCGATGATGACTGCGGTGGAAAAAACGACGGTCTATGTCAGTATTTATCATTGGGCATTGCTGATTCCATTTATTTCAGTTTTTGGAGTTTTTTTGTCTTCCTGGCAACGCTCTCAAGAAGAATGGAAGCTTGCCGCTAAAGGCTATGAGTTTGCAGATATTGAACGCATGTTGGGACGGGTGTCGACTGAACTGCCTGCGATTAATTGGTGGCTATTGGGCGGAGGGCTGGGTTTTACCTTGTTTGCGGCTGTTATGGGTTTGGCCGATGTGCAAAATAACGAGGAGATAGTGTTTGCCGGGTCTTTGTCTATCGTCTTATTCCTGATGTGGCAGTTGACGAAAGAGCTTGGCGTCCGTGAAAGAAAGCAGTTGTTTGGTACGGCATTTGTTATTTTTGCCTTTCGTGCAGTACCAACGACAGGGGCAGGTGAGACTTGGTGGATGATTGATGTACTTGATTTTGATCAGCAGTTTTTGTCGCAATTATCCTTGATCAGTAGCGCGCTGACTTTGTTCGGTATGTTCCTGTTTCGGCGCTTTATGGCCGAGCGTTCGATAACCACTATTATTGCCGTTCTTACCGTTGCCTTGGCAGTGCTTTATGTACCGAATATTGCCCTGTTTTACGGTGTCCATGAGTGGACGCAGGCACATACCGGTGGGGTTGTCGATGCCCGATTTATTGCTCTGATCGATACCGCACTGGAATCGCCTTTGGGTCAAATTGCCATGATCCCGATGCTGGCCTGGATTGCCAATTCAGCGCCCGAACGACTTAAAGCAACTTATTTTGCGGTGATGGCCGCTTTTGTTAATTTGGCTTTATCGCTTTCACAGCTATTAACGAAAGCACTTAATCAGTATTTTTTAATCACCAGGGAAGTCAAGGCAGCATCCGGCGAGGTAACGGTATCAGCAGATTACAGCCAATTAGGCGAGCTTTTTATCACGGTTATGTTACTGAGTCTGGCTTTGCCGATGCTGGCTATCTTTATTGCCAAACGGAGCTTTCTGGCCAAACAGTCGTAGACAAGTTTCAGTCTGGTGGACCTGCCATACGCGCCTTTTCTGCATATCAGGATATAATTTCATGCTGATACATTGAATCATTAACAGAGGAATTGACTGGTTTGCCATGCAATCGAAAAAAGTAACGGGTTATAATAAGCTTATTTGCCATGGTGATTCATTATCCAATGCGGTGCAGAGTCTGCATGTTAACGTTGAGCCAGAACCTCAAGGCGCTTTACGATTACGCTTTCAATTGACTGGTGATTTGCCGCAAATAGACATTCCGATACCGCTACCCTCTTCGGCGGCTGATGGCTTATGGGAGCATACCTGTTTTGAAGTGTTTGTTGCGGTAGAGGGTGATGCAAATTATCATGAGTTTAATTTTTCACCATCAGGTCAATGGGCAGCGTATGCCTTCAGTGACTACCGGATACGAAGTGACTGGTTGGTTAGTCAGGCACCGATTATCCGTTTTATTCAGACGAGTGAGCATTTGTTACTGGAATCCGTTATCACGGCGGCCGACTTACCCCTAAATATTACCGGCAAGCCGTTTCAGCTAGGTTTGACTGCAGTGATCAAGGCGAGCGACGGTAGTCGTTCCTATTGGGCATTACGCCACCCGGAAACGCACCCTGATTTTCACCATCGCGCTGGATTTATTGCGTTATTTAACCAGAGTTTACCCACAAAAATATGAAATTTGGTATTGACCGTTTACTTGACGATTCAGCATTGCGCAAACCTCTGGCGGGAAAACGCGTGGCGTTATTGGCGCATCCGGCCTCGGTTACGCAGGATTTGACGCATACACTGGATGCACTGGCGGGTCTACCCGACATTAAACTGAGTGCGGCGTTTGGTCCTCAGCACGGACTGCGCGGTGACAAGCAAGATAATATGATGGAGTCCCCAGATTTTATTGATCCGGTGCTGGGTATTCCGGTATTTAGTCTCTACGGCGAAGTACGTCGCCCAACCGATGCAATGATGGATACCTTCGATGTTTTGTTGGTTGATTTGCAGGATTTGGGTTGTCGTATTTACACTTTTATCACTACCTTGCGTTATGTACTGGAAGCGGCGGCAGCGCACCAAAAAACGGTGTGGATACTAGACAGACCTAATCCGGCGGGGCGTCCGGTAGAAGGTTTACTCTTACGGCAAGGATGGGAAAGTTTTGTCGGTGCAGGCCCAATGCCGATGCGCCATGGGTTAACGATGGGTGAGCTGGCACAATGGTTTATTGCTGTTTTGGCGCTGGATGTGGATTGCCGGGTCATCACCATGGAAGACTGGCAACCGGAGCTGGCACCCGGCTACGGTTGGCCGTTGGGTGAGCGTAGTTGGATTAATCCCAGTCCCAATGCACCGAACCTGTCGATGACGCGCTGTTACGCAGGTACTGTGATGCTGGAAGGTACAACGCTCTCCGAAGGTCGAGGTACAACTCGCCCCCTGGAATTATTTGGCGCGCCGGACATCGATGCCAAAGCGCTTATCAAAACCATGCGCGATATTGCTCCTCAGTGGCTGGCAGGTTGTCGTTTGCGTGAGTGCTGGTTTGAGCCGACTTTTCATAAATACGCAGGTAAATTGTGTGCCGGTGTGCAAATCCATGTGGAAGATGGTGCTTATGATCATGCGGCTTTTCGTCCCTGGCGCTTGCAAGCCTTGGCGTTTAAAGCGCTACGCCGTCAGCAACCGGATTACCCGTTGTGGCGGGATTTCCCCTACGAGTATGAGCTTGATCGATTAGCTATCGATGTCATTAACGGTTCGCCACTATTACGCGAGTGGGTCGATGATGCCGCTGCCATCCCGGAAGATTTGGATATGATTACCCGTGTCGATGAGTTGGCGTGGGAGCAAGCGCGTTTGGAATTTTTGTTGTACTAAGGGCTAGAAAAATACACAAGGCTAAAGGCTACTTAAAATAATGATGAAGTATTGTCGCCTTTAATTTTAGCCTTGTGCAGTGCGATTAGTTAATCAGCCTTCTCTACATCAAACACTGTGCCACGAATAGCAATAACTTTCACCTGCGTATTAATGTCGCAGTCTTCACCATGAACTTTCCAGATAGAGTCATCCACTTTTATTTTCCCCTCACCATTTTTTATCGGCTCATACAAACTAAAAACCCTGCCGATGTATTGAGTTCCGCGTTTGTTCAGCAACGGATGATCTGACGTTATGGGATATTTTTTGCCATAAAGTTTCCAAAGTATGATGGTGACAACCGACAGTACGGAAAATATCAAGACTTGCATGTTGATAGTGATTACCGGTATCAGTAAAACGAGAGCTCCGGTTACAACTCCCGATATTGCCATCCATAAAAAGAAAAACCCGGGCGCGAGAATTTCCACTACCAGCAAAATAAGCGCGATTACCCACCAATACCAAAAAACAAACACCAGTTCAGTCATTAGTTAGCTCTTTTTAGTCATGGCAGCTTTAGCCAGTTCGGTAATCCCACCCAAGGCGCCAATGACGCTGGATGATTCGAGAGGCATAAAAATCAGCTTGCTGTTTTCTGCCGAAGCTATGTGTTGTAGGGCTTCAATATATTTTTGTGCGACAAAATAGTTAATTGCCTGTATATCACCTTTGCTTATCGCTTCCGAGACCATTAGTGTTGCCCTGGCTTCGGCCTGAGCGAGACGTTCGCGAGCATCAGCATCCCGGTAAGCGGCTTCCTTACGGCCTTCCGCCTCTAAAATTGCCGCTTGTTGCGCACCTTCGGCGCGTAGAATCTCGGATTGCCTTAAGCCTTCCGCTTCCAGAATGGATGCGCGTTTTAAACGCTCGGCTTTCATTTGTCTGCCCATTGCTTCAACCAAATCTTTGGGCGGGGCAATATCCTTAATTTCAATACGGGTCGCTTTAATACCCCAAGGTGTTGTGGCATCGTCCACAACCCTAAGTAGTTTGGCATTAATATCATCCCGACGGGACAGTAATTCATCCAGATCCATTGAGCCCATCACCGTACGAATGTTGGTCATCACCAGATTTAAAATCGCCCAATCCAGTTTACTGACTTCATAAGCGGCTTTGGCGGCATCCATTACCTGGTAAAAAACCACACCATCCACAGTCACCATGGCATTATCTTTGGTAATCACTTCTTGTGACGGCACATCCATCACCTGTTCCATCATAATCATTTGTTTACCGATACGGTCAATAATCGGGATGATGATGTTTAGCCCCGGTGTTAGCGTGTTGGTATATTTACCAAAACGCTCGACCGTATATTCCATGCCCTGAGGCACCGACTTAACACTCATAAACACCAGCAAGACAGCGAAAACAAATAACGCCAAAACAAATATACCAAAGCCACTCATAAAACCTCCTGATTTGTAATAATAAAAACTCGCCAAAGAGCTTTTTTCGACACGGGATATGTCTCTATTATAAAACGCATAAAGTAATAATAGCGGCCTCATCACTCATTGGTAAAGTTCAATATCAACATTCGTAATGGTTAAAATGGGTGGGCATGTTGCAAAAAGCCGCTCATCTAAATAGTAGACATCTTTCCTAAATACAGCCATAGCGTAAGTTAACAAGAGCAGCCACTAAATTCCATGTCAAGGAGTAATGCTTGTGTTTGCCCCGATAAACATCTTTGGCAATCCTGAAAATTTTGCATCGG
>NZ_JAOEGU010000156.1 GCF_025583945.1 Methylobacter psychrophilus | reverse complement strand
AGTCATCACTATCGCTTAATAGTGCGGTCATCGTTGGATTGAAGAATCGGTAGGTATTCTTTCCTGATTTCTTGGCTACATACATCGCTGTGTCGGCGTTATTCATTAGTTGATCGGTCGAATGATTATCAATAGAATGCACCGAAATTCCGATGGAAACTCCTACCGATAGGGATGTACCACCTAAATCCATAGGTTTATTGATGATCTCGATAATGCGGGTAGCGATGTCTACCAAGTCTTCTCTGCTGGCCGGATTATCGAGCAAAATGATGAATTCGTCGCCACCCAGTCTGGCAACAGTATCTACTTGTCGTACTTGTGCCAGTAGTTTCTTTGCCACTATAACCAGTAAGGCATCGCCAATGGCATGACCGAGGTTATCGTTGACGGCCTTGAACCCGTCAAGGTCAAGAAACATGATAGCGATGTTACGTTGATCACGCGCCGTCATATCAATCAGTTGGCTGAGTCTCTCCTTTAGCAAAGTACGATTAGGCAAATCGGTCAATGAATCGTGGAAGGCCAAGTGTCTGATGCGCTCATCCTTTCGCCAAAACTCGGTGATGTCATTAAATACTGAAACATAGCGCACCGGTTCATCGTTTGAGCTGCGGATTACTGTGATGGATTGCCATTCCAGGAAAGTCTCGCCGTCTTTGCGGCAGTTCCAGATTTCGCCTTCCCAACTACCTTTAGTGCGTATATCTTGCCATAATGCGGCATAAAATTCTTGATCGTGGTGATTGGATTTAAGTATGCTTGGAGTCTGACCAATAACTTCTTGGGCATTATAGCCGGTTATTTCAGTAAATGCCGGATTTACCGAAAGGATAATGCCGGTCGCATCGGTGACCATAATGCCTTCGACGGTACTCTCAAAAACACTGGCGGCCAGCTTGAGTTCAAGTTCTGCAGCCTTGATTGATGTGACGTCACTTGCCAAGGCAAAGAAGCCGATGACCTGTCTTTGGACATTAAAATCGGGTAGGTAGTTGACCAA
>NZ_JAOEGU010000155.1 GCF_025583945.1 Methylobacter psychrophilus | reverse complement strand
GTCTCAATTCGGGTAGTAATTCCCTGAACATCCAACCCACAAATGGCCAGCAACTCCTCTCTGGTACCTTGCTCAACAAAGCTGTCGGGCAAACCGATATTTAATACCGGCATCAGTATGTGCTGAGCTTGCAGGAAATTATTGACGGCACTCCCTGCCCCGCCAGAAATGACGTTTTCTTCCACGGTAATAAACACTTCATGACTTTTCGCCAATTCCAGTAACAGTTGCTCATCAATGGGTTTAACAAAGCGCATGTTGACGACAGTTGCGCCTAACTGCCTGCCCGCTGCCAGCGCCGGTGTCACCATGCTGCCCCACGCTAAAATAGCCAACCGACTGCCTTGATGGCGAATTTCGGCTTTACCCAACGGCAAGGCGGTCATGGTTTTTATTACTGCCACACCGGGACCTTTGCCGCGTGGATAACGCACCGATGCGGGGCCTTCATGCAGAAAACCGGTATAAAGCATTTGCCGACATTCATTTTCATCGGCAGGCGCCATAATCAGCATGTTGGGTACACAGCGCATATAGCTGTAATCGAAACTACCGGCATGGGTAGGACCATCAGGACCAACCAAGCCGGCACGATCCAGCGCAAACAGGATATCCAGGTTTTGAATGGCCACGTCATGAATCAACTGGTCATAAGCGCGTTGTAAAAACGTTGAATAAATGGCAACCACCGGTTTGGCACCCTGACAAGCCTGACCGGCTGCCAGGGTTACCGCATGTTGTTCGGCAATGGCCACATCAAAATAACGTTTGGGATACTGTTCGGAGAACTTCACCAACCCGGAACCTTCACGCATGGCCGGGGTAATGCCCAGTAAACGCTCATCCTGCTCGGCCATATCACATAACCAACTACTAAACACTTCGGTATAAGTAGGATGCACTGACGGAGCTGACTTGGGCAAGCAATCGAGACTGGGATCAAAGGCCGGAACGCCATGGTAAGCCAACGGATCTTTCTCGGCGGGCGGGTAACCTTTGCCTTTTTTGGTGACAATATGCAAAAAGCGTGG
>NZ_JAOEGU010000154.1 GCF_025583945.1 Methylobacter psychrophilus | reverse complement strand
GCTTTGGAACCGGTTTCAAAGAATTGTTGAAGGCCTTTATGGCGAAAGCTTTTAATCATTCCTAAGTGTATCTCTATGCTTTACACTTTACAAATAATTTATTTAAGATCCGGTCAATTTATTGGTACGGCTATTTTAGTTTTGCCCACAGGTTAGGAGTTACGAGGTGAAGCCACCTTGGAGGTGTAAAACCATTCAGCACGGCTTTTTGTGCTGGTTGGGTTTATGCTGACATAGATAAGGCGGTTAAATGCCCTTAGGATTAAAACCAGGCGGTCGCGCTGTTGGAGCTGTCTGGTTTTGATCCGCTCTAATGTGGCAAGGTGAAGCCGGAACACAAGGGCAATGTTGTTCTGCGCTTGTGTTCCGGCTTTGCTCGATCAGTGCGATAGCCACCTTGGAGGTGTAAAACCATTCAGCATGGCTGTTTATGCTGGTTGGGTTTATGCCGACATAGATCAGGCGGTTAAATGCCCTTAGGATTGAAACCAGGCGGTCGCGCTGTTGGAGCTGTCTGGTTTCAATCCGCTTTAATGTGGCAAGGTGAAGCCGAAACATAAGGGCAATGTTGTTCTGCGCTTGTGTTTCGGCTTTGCTCGATCAGTGCAATAGCCACCTTGGAGACGTAAAACCATTCAGCACGGCTGTTTATGCTGGTTGGTTTTATGCCGACTACACAAGGCTTTCATACTTTGGTAATAATTTACACAATTTAACTAAAGCCCAATAAATACGCGCGATTTCGGTTTAATAACGATAAATATACACAGGCTTTTACACAATAATTGTGCATAAGTTTTTATTTGTACTAGCGGTTATTTTTTGGCGCGTAAGCGCCTGATCACCGCCCCCACGCGACGCCCGAAAACCCTTTACTGTGAACGCGGCAAGCAAGGCAAGCTTGCCGTTAAGCAAGGAAGTCATGCAACAACCAAGGGAGGGTTTACGGGTGGGCGGGGGTGGCGGCGGGCGCAGTGTAACTGCGCAAGGCCCGCCGCCTTGCAGGGCCGTGGCCGGCGTAAGCAAGGCCACTGTGACGCTC
>NZ_JAOEGU010000153.1 GCF_025583945.1 Methylobacter psychrophilus | reverse complement strand
AGATGCGTGGTGCTTTTCTTAAGTCAGTTATTTTATTGGTTCGGTAATAACGACTTACAGGAGTATTTTCCACTGGCTTAACAGGCTCTTGATCACCCACATTATCTGCTGCGCAATCGGCAACATGGGTTTCTGCCTTGCCATTTTTATTCCATGAAAATGTCCATAATTGGTCCTGTAATATTTCCAGTTGATTGAGCATGTTAACAGGATCAATTGCCTCATATTCGTGTGTTAGCAAATCTTTATTTGCCTGGCTAATATGCTCAGAAAGCAGAACACGTTGATACGGCGTTTTTGCAGAGTCGTATTTTTTTGAAACTTTTGCTCCGCATCGTTCTTTCCCTATCAATTTCAATGAGGGTTGGAAATAAGTAATATACTTCCTGAGCACCCGATATAGCTGAACTAGAGCTTCCCAAGCTTTTCTGTCTTCTAATCTGTCATAACCAACGAGTCGGCGCACAACTGAGCCATTCTTTTCTTCAATATGAGCCTGATCATTTTTTCGGTGTGTGCGTGCCTTCGTAAAGGTGATTTGTCTATCCTCACAGTAATCCAATAGCTCATAGTTAATAAATTCACTGCCACAATCCGTATCGAGTCCTTGCATAGGGAATGGCAATAACTCATCTACGATACGTAATCCGTCAATGACGTCTTTGGCGCTTTTTCGTAGCAAGGGAATACATTCTAGCCAACCTGTAGCAATGTCAACCAGCACCAGAGTGTTTAAGAAAGCACCGTTCGTATTGCCACCACAGTGAGCAACCAGGTCTGCTTCTAAGTAGCCTGGAGTTACGTCGTCCCAATCGGCAAAGGTACGTATCTGAATCTGATTTTTTAATAAATTGCCAGGTCTAGTACTCAGTCAGCGTTGATATGTCGGATAAAAGTAGCCCTGTAATAACGAAATTACTGACATGGCATCCGACATTATCAGATTGACTGAGTACTAGGTTCTGTTGACGTTTCACCAATCCGGTAGAATAAGCCGTTTTGAATGAAATGAAGCGGATAACATTAAGTGATGAAGAGTGGACTCGTATTTTGGCAAGCTTAAAAAAATTGCCTGGAGTTCA
>NZ_JAOEGU010000152.1 GCF_025583945.1 Methylobacter psychrophilus | reverse complement strand
ATTCCGTTCATTGTGTCGGGGATACTCGGCAATCCTATGTTTCAATCCTACCGCCTGCCTGAAAATTTGCTGGCAGTAGCTGAAGCGGTATCTAAGGCGGACGCCTACTGTGAGGATATTATGGAAATCGACTATGACGAGCAGCCGCTCAGCATTCTGGAAGATTTCACAGAGAACGCTTGACAGACTGATATGGAAGCGTAGAATTTCAGCCAGAGGGGAGCATAAAGCTTCCCTAAGAGGATATGAGAATGAGCATCATAGATCGCACCGAGGGGAACGAAAGCCCCAACCATTGCTACATTGTGACTGGCAGCATTGGCCCCGAGTTCGAACCCCTGCTATTCGCTACTCATACATTGGCAAAGAAGTATGCCCAGCATATAGTGAAATACGGCAAGGCGAACGATGTTTTCCCTCCTTTCGTGCCTGTTATCGAGACTCGCCACAAGGCAGATATGAACCGCTTCACGATCCACAACAAAATCCCGGAATAGGAGATAAATCGTTGAAACTCTCTCAAATTTTCCAAGAAGGCCTCGACTACGCTATCTTTCACGGAACGCCGTGGTATATGTGTGTACGTCTCCGGGAACTGGACTTGCCAATTAATCTCGACGACGTGACCCGGGACATTCGATCTATCATGAATGAAGCCGGAATGACCCGGCAGTTTATCGGCGACAGTTGGGATGGCGGCGTGGACGACCACTTTTGGGAAACTGGCATGGCTGATGCTTATGTGATGACGTGGCAAGAGACTATCGATTACGGGAGCCCCGCCTATGCAATGTGGGTGCAATTTTGGTTCTTCGTAATCTTTGACTTAGCCCGAAAAGGGCAGTAGAATAGCCGGCAGATAATGTGATCTAAGGGACGATCATGAAAGACAAGACTGTAGTTTATCGAATCGAGTGCAATAACGGCGAGGGCCCTTATGTTAATGGGTGCATGACGAATTCGTCTTCCACTCCAGAGCGGCCTGTCCCTGAGCACGACGGGATACCAGATGTTCGCTATTTTGAATACTTCGCCTTCACGTCCCCTAGGCAGTTAGACGATTGGTTTGGCGATGAATACGATGTGCTGTCCTTCTATTC
>NZ_JAOEGU010000151.1 GCF_025583945.1 Methylobacter psychrophilus | reverse complement strand
CCAGACTGTGTGAAAACTCCAATTTATGCAAAATATGGCCTTCATAAGGCTATCTGCCAAGTTCTGGGGTTACTATTTGCCGACTATTTTGTGTGTGGTTTTTATCCTGTAAAAACTAAAAGTGCAATTCAGTACTGATAAAGGCATAAATCCCTTTAAAGAATTCCTTTCTGCGACTAAAAGAAGGCTTTTATGCCCTCAAAGCCTCTATGAGAGCCGCAGTGCCCATGATATTCATGACTCGCTTCAAATTATAGGCAAGCACATGCAAGCTCATTTCTGCACTGACCTTATCTAATGTTCGCATTTGGAAGTGCGTGTAACCCATCCAGAGCTTAAGCGTTCCAAAAGGATGCTCTACAGTTTCTCGCCTGACTTTCATCATTTCCGGTGCTTGGTTAATGCGTTTTTCTAAAGCATCTAATACGGCTTCATGTTCCCAGCGACTAATGCGTCGATAGACACCGCTGGTACATTGCGGTTTCATGGTGCACTTAACACAGGAAGAAGACCAATAACGCCGCATGATTTTGCCTTTTTCCAGTGTATCAAAGCGGAAGATTGCCCGCTCACCAGCAGGACATTCGTACTCATCATCTTCAGGTTTATAGATAAAATCCCGCTTACCGAAGAGTCCTTTGGCTTGATTACTCGACGTTTCTGATTTCGGGAGATACACCTCGATATTTGCTTCACCACAAGATTTTATTTCTTGGCCACTGTAATAACCCCGATCAGCGACGGCGGTTAAGGCATCAACGTCAAGAGCAGCTTTAGCTTGCCGAGCCATATTGGCTAACTGGGCACGATCACTACCTACATTAGTCACTTCGTGAGCAACGATAAGGTGATGTTTAGTATCTACGACAGTTTGCACGTTATAGCCAACCATGCCATTACCCGCACTGATCATGGACCGAGCATCCGGATCGGTTAGCGAAATTTGCTTATCGGGGCTGGCCTGTAATTGCACTTCAATTATATTGAGTCGCCCGATTTCCTTTTTGAGTTTTTCAATCTTATTTTCCAGCCGTTCTGTTTTACCCTTAGCAACTGAATCGTCCAGTCGATCTGCGCTGGTAATTTGCCCCAGATAGCGGGC
>NZ_JAOEGU010000150.1 GCF_025583945.1 Methylobacter psychrophilus | reverse complement strand
AAACCCGAAAAAAACCGTGATCGTACCTCTCAAACCCTTATTCTACCGTTGAAAATTGGGGTAAACGATTTTTAGGTGGCTCTGTAGGCTAGATAAATCAAAGGCTACAAGGCAGCGCAAATGGCTCGTTAGGTGCTGTGGTTGGCGACTTTCTGGATAAACCGATAAGCCAAGGTGGTTTAGAGCTAAGTCGTTACTCAGCATCAGCGGTATTATTCTTGTTAATTGTTTCTTGTATCTTCATCTTTTCGCATAAACCCGCAAAACAGGGTCATTGAGGTTGGTGATCTATTACGTATTGGCAACGACTTTGGTTAATAGATCACCTGCTTTACTAAAAATGACTTTAAGAATTCTTTTTGTTAGCCCGATTAACATAAGTAACCGGTTGCCAATGACAGCCAACGACCCAGACTGTGTGAAAACTACAATCCAGCTATAATTATATTTTCAATTGAAAGTATATCAATATGAGCGGATTTATAACGGGCGAAGCTCGCACTCATGCGACCTTATTTCCAGAAAAACTCGATGATTACATCTCGGCAGACAATGCCACCAGAGTAATCGACATATTCATTGATGGTATTGATCTGTCGGCTACGGGGTTTAAAACCCTAGCGGCTGCCACTGGTCGACCTGGATATCATCCTGAAACCCTGCTAAAGCTTTATGTGTATGGCTACCTGAATCGCGTTCAATCATCGCGCCGATTAGAACGGGAAGCCGGACGTAATATTGAGCTGATGTGGTTACTGAAGCGCTTGGCGCCGGATTTTAAAACCATTGCCGATTTCCGCAAAAAGAATACCAAATCCATCAGATTGGTTTGTCGTGAGTTTGTTATTATTTGCCGTAAACTCAAGCTTTTTAGTGAGGCGTTTGTTGCCATTGATGGTAGTAAATTTAAGGCCGTCAATAACCGTGATAGGAATTACACGCAAGCTAAATTAAAGCGAAGACTCGAATTAATTGATGAAAGTATCGCCCGCTATCTGGGGCAAATTACCAGCGCAGATCGACTGGACGATTCAGTTGCTAAGGGTAAAACAGAACGGCTGGAAAATAAGATTGAAAAACTCAAAAAGGAAATCGGGCGACTCAATATAATTG
>NZ_JAOEGU010000014.1 GCF_025583945.1 Methylobacter psychrophilus | reverse complement strand
GTTGATCATTTTAGTGATAAACGGGGTTCTTCAAAAGAAAAAGTGGGACAGCGCCAATCTGCTGTAACGGAATCGATACCCTCTTAATCTTGATAAAATATTGTCTGGACAATGGGGTCCACTTTATTACACAGCTCGGTTAGCCATACAAGTTTGCCGGAAACGTCAACACGCGCTACGCATGAGTGGTCTTATTTCAGTCTACACGTAACATTTGTTATTACTGAATTCCCCGAGATCAAGAATTAAAAAGTTTAAAGGTCGAGTATTACCCATGTTGTGGGCTAACATAAAGTCGTCAGGCACAAAAAAGCCTCAATTTATGAGGCTTTAAATGTGGAGCAATATTCGGAGTGACAGTTTAAAACCTACTCAATATTTTGTATTTGCTCGCGCATTTGTTCAATCAGCACTTTAAGTTCAATGGCTATTTGGGTCATTTCCTTGTCGGTTGATTTAGAGCCCAGGGTGTTGGCTTCACGATTGAGTTCCTGCATTAAAAAGTCCAGGCGTCTGCCAACGGGGTCTTTTTCTTTTAATACGCGCAATACTTCAGTGATATGAGTATCGAGCCGATCCAGTTCTTCGGTAATATCCAGTTTTTGCGCCATAAAAACCAGTTCCTGTTCCAGACGGTCAAAATCGGGTTGTGCAACCAGTTCGTTAATTTTGTCGGTTAATTTATTGCGGATCAGTAGCAGGACTTCGGGCATACGATGACCGGCCAGGACCACAAACCCCTGCATTTTTATACAGCGCTCTTCGATCAAGACTTTAAGTTGAGCGCCTTCGCGTTCCCTAACTTCCAGAAATTTGGCCAGTGTTTGCTTGACCAGATGGGTTATTTCTTCATTAAGGTGGCTTTTGTCAGTGGCGGGTTCTTGCTGAATGCCGGGGAAGGCCAAAATATCCAGCGCTGAAAACGACAAAGGTGCCAGCATGTGCTCTTCAATCGCATCGGTGGCGGCAAGTAAGGCGCGCACTGCATCGATATTAACGTTAAAGTTTTGTCCGTCTTTGGCCTGTTTTTTAACACTCAATGAACATTCAACCTTACCCCGATTAACTTTTGCAGCAATAATTGCGCGCAGATCCGTTTCAATAAAGCGTAAGTTATCAGGGAGTTTTAGGGTGATATCACAGTAACGGTGGTTGACCGAACGTAGTTCACAATTTAGGGTTGAATCTCCAATTCGAGCCTCATTGCCGGCATAAGCGGTCATACTTCTAATCATTAATCACCTGTGAAAGTTATAGAGTAAAAACTGTAAGTATAGCATTCTAATATCCTGACATTTGGATCTTGCCTATTGATACGTTTTGGCAAGAATTTATAAATTGAAAACTTAACGGCTTACAGATCAGGTATACTAAGCAGTTTTAATTTTATCGGAACAGACATGAGACCAAGCGGACGTAATCCAGATCAACTCAGAGAAATAAAATTTACCTGCGGTTATACCAAACATGCAGAAGGCTCTGTGCTGGTTGAGTTTGGAGATACCCGAGTACTTTGTACGGCCAGTGTTGACAGAAGTGTCCCGCGTTTTCTTAAAGGCAAAGGTGAAGGCTGGGTTACCGCTGAATATGGTATGTTACCCCGTTCAACACATAGCCGGATGAGCCGTGAAGCGGCTTATGGCAAACAGGGTGGTCGTACTTTGGAAATTCAGCGCTTAATTGGTCGTTCTTTAAGAGCAGCGGTTGATTTGAAAGCGTTGGGTGAGCATAGCGTCACTATTGATTGCGATGTTTTGCAAGCTGATGGTGGTACGCGTACAGCGGCAATTACCGGTGGATTTGTTGCCTTGTCGATTGCGATAGAAAAAATGCTTAAACGCAAACAGATCAAAACCAACCCGCTACATGGACAAGTCGCTTCGGTATCGGTGGGTATTTTTAATGGCATACCGGTGCTGGATTTGGATTATGCCGAAGATAGCAATGCTGAAACCGATATGAATGTGGTGATGAATGATGCCGGCGCGTTTATTGAGATTCAGGGGACTGCCGAAGGTCATGCCTTTAGAAAAGAAGAGCTGGATGCGATGCTTGAGTTGGCAGGTCTTGGTATTAAGCAATTGTTGGAAAAGCAACAGGAAGCTTTGGAACAATATTTATTAAAATAAAACTTTCAGCTTAAAGCATCACCACGAAGACACGAAGGACACGAAGAAAAAGCCAAGAGTAAAAATTCGTGTCTTCCTGGTGCTTGCTGTTTTTAAGATTTTTTCCTTGCACCTTGCACCTTGACCTTTGAAATCTCTATGACTTTTCTATCATCACAACAAATCGTTCTGGCCAGCAGCAATCCCGGTAAAATTAAAGAAATCCAGACGATTCTTGCCAATCACCTTATTGTTCCACAGTCAGCTTTTAAGGTGACAGACGCCGAGGAAACCGGCTCGACTTTTATAGAAAATGCCATTATTAAAGCCAGAAATGCCGCTCTGCATTGCAACTTGCCGTCTATAGCCGATGATTCCGGACTGGTTGTCGATGCTTTAAACGGTGCGCCGGGTGTTATTTCGGCGCGTTATGCGGGTGTTGGTGCCAGTGATCAGGATAATGTACTTAAATTGCTACAGGAACTGGAAGGTGTTCCTGATGAGCAGCGCAGCGCACGTTTTATTTGCGTGATGGTATTTATGGAGCATGCCAATGATCCTTTTCCGGTTATTGCCCAAGGCGTTTGGGAAGGCAGAATTTTAGACCATGCTATCGGTGCCAATGGTTTTGGCTATGATCCGGTGTTTTGGGTGCCGGAACATCATTGCGCCTCGGCTGAATTATCGGCTGACGTTAAAAATTCAATAAGCCACAGAGGTCAGGCATTGCAAAGTTTAACGGCTTTAATCAAGGCGAGGGAGCTCTAGATGCGACCAATTGGCATTTGCTATTAATCCGATAAAGTATGAATACACTGTTTGCCATCGCTCATCAGTTTGCCAATGATGTTACCGCGTTATCGCCGTTAGGTAACGGCCTGATTAATGATACGTTTCTGGTGACTACGCAATCAGCACCATTTGTTCTGCAACGTATTAATCGCAGCGTTTTTCCTGCACCTGATCAGATTATGGCTAACCTGATCAGGCTTAACCGGCATCTTGAGCAAAAATCCGCTACTGACGTAAAACTGAAAATTCCGGGATTGGTAAAAACTATCGCTAATCAGGATTTTTATCAGGATAAACACGGTGATTACTGGCGCGCATTGAGCTTTATAGCGAATACTGAAAGTCTGGAGACTCTGACTAATTTAAGTCAGGCGCAACAGACAGGCTTTGCACTGGGGCATTTTCATCGTTTAGTGAGTGATCTTGAGCCTTTGCTACTGTACGATACGTTGCCCGGATTTCATATTGCCCCTGATTATTTAAGCCATTATCATCAGGTTTTAGCCCAATCGACCCGGCAACTTGAGCCTGAAAGTCTTTATTGCACAGAGTTTATTGCCAATAATCAGCATTTTGCCAATGATCTGGAAGCCGCCAAACAGCAAGACTTACTGGTCTTGCGGATTATTCATGGCGACCCTAAATTAAATAATTTTCTTTTTGATAAGGACAGTAAAAAAGTCGTCAGTATTATTGATCTGGATACGGTTAAGCCGGGTCTGGTGCATTATGATATTGGTGATTGTTTGCGATCTTGCTGTCACAATTCGGCAACCAATACCTTTGATCTGACTATTTGTACGGCCATATTAACCAGCTACTTGGCCGAAGCAGGTGCATTTTTTTCAGCGGATGATTACCGGCTTTTGTATGCGGCTATCCGCTTAATTCCGTTTGAACTGGGGCTACGCTTTTATACGGATTATCTGCAGGGTAACCGCTATTTTAAAGTCACTGAGCAGAAACAAAACCTGCAACGTGCAGCTGATCAATTCCGGTTGTGTGAGAGCATCATGGCGCAGGAATTTGCCATTAAGGCATTGATAGGGCAGTTAAAAAACCATGAATAATTTAAGCCTCGCCGAGTTAATGCAGCTATTTCCACAGTCTGGGGAACTGGTGTGGATAGGCGTAAGACCTGCGCGAGGTGAACCGATGATTACCGTAAATAAAGTGCTGGCTGATCAACGTTTGGGCTTGATAGGCGATCGTTATAACGGTAGTAGCGGTAAGCGGCAAGTGACATTAATGCAGTGGGAGCATTTATCGGTACTTGAATCGCTTATGGGCAAAGCGATTGTTCCTGAATTATTGCGCCGTAACCTGGTGATTAAAGGTATCAATTTACTGGCGTTAAAAAATCAGCAATTTCGTATCGGCGAGGTGGTTTTTCAAACCAGCGGATTTTGTCATCCCTGTTCAAAAATGGAACAATTATTAGGTGTCGGCGGCTATAACGCCATGCGCGGACATGGCGGGTTAACGGCTCAAGTGTTAACCGGTGGTTTGTTGCGAGTTGGTGATAGTTTGACAGTTTTGCCGCATAGTGAGACGCCTTGCGTAAACAACACTCTGTAGAACAACGCAATCTTGTTATAGGTTTCGCTCTGGTATTGCTTGGTGCCTTAGGTTTTTCAGCCAAAGCCATCCTGGTAAAGCTGGCTTATGCCGCCAATCCTGAAGTTGATGCCATTTTCCTGATGGCTTTGCGGATGTTGTTTGCATTGCCGTTTTTTTTGCTGGTTGCCGTTTGGCACAATAAAAAAACACAGGCATTACCTCTGGATAAAAAACAATGGGCAGTGGTGATCGTTTTAGGCTTGATGGGTTATTACCTGGCAAGTTATCTGGATTTTATCGGGCTGCAGTACATATCAGCGGGACTGGAGCGGGTTATTATTTTCTTGTATCCTACCTTTGTTGTGTTGTTTTCTGCGCTTTTTTACCGGCGGAAAATTACCGCTCGTGTTGGTATCGCGCTGGGTTTGAGCTATATCGGCACTCTGCTGGTTTTTATTGAGCATTTATCGGTAGCGTCATCCGGTCTCTTATTGGGTTCAGGTTTTGTGCTGGGTAGTGCGGTTATTTTTGCCTGGTTTGTTATGGGTAGTGGCGTTATGACGCTACGTATAGGTTCGGCACGTTTTACCGCTTATACGATGACAGTTGCCAGCGTCGCAACCTTGGTACATTTTGCTGTTCAGCATGGCGATAATTTTAGTCGGTTGCTTTCGCTGCCTTACAGCGAATGGCAGCGGGTTTATTATCTGGCATTGCTTATGGCCATTTTTTCTACCGTGTTGCCGGCATTTTTTATGAATGCCGGGATACGTAGAATTGGTGCAGGATCAGCAGCCATTATCAGCACAACTGGTCCGATAGTGACTCTGGTTTTGGCTTATTTGCTATTGGATGAGGCGATTACTTCGCTTCAATTGATGGGGACTTTGTTTGTGTTGGCCGGAGTTTACGTGGTCGGTCGGGTTAAATTATAAATTTTACCTGGATTATTATTGTGGTGTTGTGGAATCGCTATAGCTTTATTTATTGCGCCAGTCAGGCTTGTCTTTCTGGACAATAACCAAAAAGTAGACTAGATTCACCTCTCATCAACCCATTACACAGCAAGGAATTATGAAAAAACTAATCAGCCTTTATATTTTATTATCGGTAATATCTGGTTCGGCGATTGCACAACAGCAAAGTATCGGTAAAGTCGATCGGGGTTTTATATTATTGGATGTTTTGCTTTATCGGCCGGTGGGTGTGGTTGCAACTGTTATTGGTTCGGCAGTATTTGTAGGGGTAAGTCCATTAATTGGACTGGCATCCATACCGGAACCACATGATGCATTTGCTAAAATGACAGAAATTTTAGTTCTCGCACCTGCCGCTTATACTTTTGTTCGGCCTATAGGCGACCAGGATTTTCCTTATCATGCCTCGCCGGATAAGCAACACTTAATGGTAGCACCCAATAACGCTGAAACTCATAAGGATGACGTGTTACCAAAGCCAGCCCAGGCACCTGCCGCATTACCTGATGTAAAATCCCCGCAGAGTTATCCTGACGCTGGTAAGGGCCTGTAGCAAGATCCGTTTGAGCGTTTAGCGATCCTTGCCGCTATAGTCTTTCAGAAATTAAATTTCCATTACATTAAATTTTGAGCCCGTACGGATAACATCCCTTGAAGGGATGGTATCCGTTAGCATCGAAATTATTTATCTGAAAGTCTATAGCGCTCAAAATTGGCTTATTCCCAGCATTATTAAAAGATTGTTTTAAGCTTTGGGTGGAACATAACCTTCAGGCATCTCGTTACTGCCTTCAAACAGAAATTTGGTTCTTTCTTCTGCCAAATAAGCGCGGGCTTTCGGGTCAAAACTGGCCAATTTATTCTCATTAATCAGCATGGTTTGTCTCGTTAACCATTCTTTCCAGGCAGTTTTAGATATTTTTTCATATATTTCCTGGCCTTTAGGTCCGGGAAATGGCGGTTCGTCAAAGCCTTCAGCTTCTATACCCAATTTTACGCACTTAACCATTCTAGTCATTATCATTCTCTTGTATGTTGCTGCAACAGCAGTTTAATAGGTGCCGGTAATCCCAGCAGGTTAATTTGTTTAGCGTTATACCAGACAGTTTGATTGGCTTCCATCACAAAATTTATAAGGTTATCTGTTTGGATAAGCACCGGCGTGTAATCTAAATGGTAATGGGAAAAGGTATGCCGGCGGGTTGCCAGTGTTTGTGAATCGATAACAGGCCTGTTATTTGTTAAGCACCAGTTATGCGCAGATTCAATACTATCAAATTCCGGCAGGCTCCATAAGCCGCCCCAGATGCCGGTCGGCGGTCTTTTTTCCAGTAATGTTTGCTTGTTGTTATTACTCAGTAACAAGAACACAAGTTGTTTAACCGGCAAAATTTTAGAAGGTTTGCGGGTTGGCAGCAGGGATACCGTTTCGGTACTTTTGGCCAAACAATGCTTTTCAAGGGGACAGTCAGCGCATTTTGGTTTACTGCGTGTACAAACGGTCGCGCCTAAATCCATCATTGCCTGAGTGTAATCAGCAACCCGATCTATGGGAGTTAGATGGGTGCTGATTGCCCATAACTGTTTATTAACCACTGTAGTGCCGGGCCAGCCGGAAACGGCTTTAAATCGTGCCAGTACTCTTTTTACATTGCCATCGAGTATGGGGTGGCTTTTTTTAAAAGCGATACTTAAGATAGCGCCGGCAGTGGATAATCCTATGCCGGGTAAGGCGTTAAGTTCAGCCAATGTGTCAGGGAAATAACCTTGCCCTGCTATAAGTTGTGCGGTTTTATGCAGGTTACGGGCGCGAGCGTAATATCCCAAACCGGACCAGCGATGTAAAACTTCATCAACAGGTGCTTGTGCCAAAGATTCCAGAGTAGGGAATTGTTCGACGAAGGCATTAAAGTACGGAATAACCGTAGTAACCTGGGTTTGTTGCAGCATCGTTTCGGAAAGCCATACCCGATAAGGGCTAATGTCTTGTTGCCAGGGCAGGTCTTTTCGACCTTTTTGATCGAACCAGGCGAGAATATGTTGTTGGAAGTCTGACGGGTTCATAAAAGCGTGATAATGTTGTAGGAGCGGCTGAGGTTATCCCCTATCAGTCTAAGGGATAAAGTGCTGTTTATTGGCATTAAGTTGTTAGTGTTTTTTGAACAGGCCTTTTAATAAATCACCAACGCCGGGGCCTAATTTCTTGTCAATTTTATCCGCGATGTTATCTATTTTTTCCTGGTTTTTATCGATAAATTTTTCTATTTTGGCTTTATTTTCGTCGGTTAACAGTGCCGCTACATCCAGTGTGTAAGTTGGTTTACTGAAGGTACCGGCAATAGCGATATTGATAGGCGTATCATGAAGCTGTTCCGGTTCCGTTGCCGTCGCCCCGGTTTTAATGAGTCGGGTATTAAGCTTATAGTCCAGTTTCTCGGTATTCAGATCGGCGTTACCTTTGCCATTGATATGCATTTTAGCCGAGGAAGCAACCAGGTCATTATTCTGGAGCAGGCCCTTATTAAGGGTTGCGGTTCCTGTTATGTTGGAAAACAGCGTCTGATCATTTTTATTATTGACGGTTACTGCAGGTTCTTTAATTAAGGCTTTGGCATCATCAATAATTTTTTGCAGATTAAAACCTTTGACTACGCTATCTTTAAACAAAAAACCAAAGCTGCCATTGAGTGATGATTTAAGCTCATGAGTATTGTTACCTTGTCCTTGCAATTGTGCCGAGGCATCAATGATTCCGCTCATTTTGGCTTCGCCTTTAAAGTCCTTAAGTAAGGGCTCGATTTGTACGCGGGTTATTTTCTCGTTTAAAGTCAAGGTTGGGGTTTGGTTGCGCATATCGATAGCAAGACTGCCGTTATAGGAGCCTTGATAAAATGTTTTGGCAGACTGTTCAGTGTTAATAAGGCTATTTTTTGCATCCAGGTTTAACTGAATATCTTGCATAACCAGGCCGTTAATTTTAAGTTTGCCGAGAGATAATTGACCATCAATATTCAGTTTTTTTAAAGTCTCTACCGGTAAAGCCGAAGCGCCAGAAGCCAAGGCAACTGCGGGGCTAGTGACCGGTCTGGACGATTTGTCGGTAACCGGCGGTAAATAACGATCAACATCGCAAGTATCAGCTGTCAGGTTAAAAGTGATAACGGGCTGAGCAAAGTCGGTAACATGGGTTGAGCCTTTAATTTGCGTCTCATCCAGAGTCATTAGTAAATTTTGTAAATCGACGGAGTTTTCCGTTGCCAGCAGAGTAAAAGTTGCTGCTGACTTGGTCAAGGCATTGGGATCTTGCATGACCGGAATGGCGATGCCCAGTTGCTTTAATACCTCGGATGGATTGAAGGCAGCAATGCTTACAGGGCCCTGAAAAGAAGGCTTGTCATCAAGTGAGCTGCCGGCAATTTCTGCGGTGAGGGTGACATCTTTTGACTTAAGTACCAAACCGGATACGTTAACGGTCTGTTTCGCCAAGTCAAGTGCAGTTGCTGCGACGTTAAGCGTAGCCGTTAGGAATTTTCCGGGAATACTTTCTCCTTCCAGGATTGTTTGTAAGTCACTATGACTTAATACCAAGGTATCGAGTTTTTCATTAACCGTCAGCGCCGTCGTTAATTTAACAGACTGCGTGAGTTTTGTTTCCTGATTTAAAATGACCAAAGATAGATCAATGGCAACCGGCTGATCATAGTCAAACTGATCACTATTAAGGTTAACGTCTTTTATAAGCAGGTGTTTTTCCGAGCGCTGATCATCCCAGTTAATCAGGGCATTTTCTACAGCAATACCACCGATAGTCAATCCAGTCAGGGCATGGCTTGCATCCGGTTTTACGGCATTATTTATAACCGGTGAGGTGGTTTTTATCGTCGCTGATTTTAAATCACTCCAGTTATTTACACCTTGTGAGTTTTTTGTAAGATTGAGTACCAAGCCTTTGACGACGATTCGGCTAATTTCAATTTTTTGTATTAATAGAGGTAATAATTTAACCTTAATTGTGCTTTCTTCGAGGGTTGCGAAGGGGCGCTCTTGAAAACCCACTGCATTGCCCAAGACCATTTGTCCTGTTGAAATGCCTAGCCACGGGAAAATTGAGAGTTTTAATTCGCCTGTTAAGGTCAGGTCCCGACCGGTATTTTCTTTAACGGCGGCGGCAATCTCGGGTTTAAAGTTATTTGGATCAATGAAAAAAGGTAAGGTAATGAGCGTAATCGCTACCAGAAAGAACATTGCCGCAATGATTGATAGTATGATTTTAAACGGTTTTCCCACAATACTTTCCTGGTTTTAAATAAAGTGTAATGATTGTCTATTATGGAATATCATGCAGCACTGACGCCAGTTAAATTCTGGACGGAATCAATGATGTTGTATTGCATATAATAATTAAGAAGGAAGTGAAAAGATGTCGATTTTAGCTATATTTGCAGGAGTTGCTGTGCTGGTGTGGTTTTATCTAACAGCAAAAGATAACGGCGAGGAGCGATTTAAGTGGGCTATTACTGGAATAATAGGCTATTGGCTTGCCTGGGGAGGGGCCAAGCTGGCGATAGTTGCTGTCTTATCCGGATTTGTTGCCAAAAGCACGATACTGGCAATTATACTTAACCAGATCCCGGTTCTTTGTGCTATTGGAGCCGCTTTTTTTATCAGAAAGAAATTGTTGGCAGATGCCGCTAAAAACAATAATCAAGGCTAATTCAAAAGGCCCAAGCTTCAAGTGTTAAACGTCTTAACCTTAAATCTTGGGCCTTAAACTCTAATTACAATTTATCTGCATTTTTATCCAGGTATTCTGCAACGCCGGCAGGGCTTGCATTCATACCGGTGTCGCCTTTATTCCAGCCAGCCGGGCAAACTTCGCCATGCTCTTCGAAAAACTGTAACGCATCAATCATGCGTAATAACTCATCCATATTACGACCTAAAGGCAGATCGTTAACAACTTGGTGACGGACAAGACCGCTACGGTCGATCAGGAAAGTTCCACGATATGCAACGCCGCCATTTGCTTCAACATCATAATCTTTAACGATAGAATGTGTTAAATCAGCAGCCATTGTGTAACGAACCGGGCCGATACCACCTTTGTTGATGGGTGTATTGCGCCATGCATTATGAGTGAAATGAGAGTCTATAGATACTGCAATAACTTCAACGCCACGGCTTTTAAATTCATCCATACGATGATCCAAAGCGATCAGTTCACTTGGGCATACAAACGTAAAGTCTAACGGGTAGAAAAATACGACTGCATATTTACCGCTGGTGGTATCAGAAAAGCTGAATGAATCAACTATTTGACCATCGCCTAAGACGGCAGGAACTGTAAAATCAGGGGCTTGTTTACCGACTAATACGCTCATTAATTATCTCCAAAATGTTGAAAAGGCAAAAGGTTATAGACTTATTATCAGCCACTATCTCAGTGGTATAGGGCTATTCTACACCGTACTGGTAGGTAATTGTCCAGTGTTGAAATTTATAACTTGCTTTTACGCCAGCTTGAGGGATAATTTGTAGCTAATAGACTACAGTAACTCCTGATTTAGATTTTCAAAGCGGATCTAAAATTTGGCTGTATAGCCTTTCTGTTAAATTCAAATAAAATATAGTTCTTGTCGAGGGAGATTATTCTGTGGCAAAAAATAAGCATATAACCGAGCCGGATGTATTTGGCTTTCAAGTACGTATCGTAAGACGCGGCAAAGAGAGTAGCCGTTATTTCTCTCATAAATTGTGGGGCAACAAAAATAAATCCTTGAATGCGGCAATTACCTGGCGAGACCAGATGCTGGTCGTTTTAAAAGGTAGTAAAACACGCTTTCTCAAACCACCCAAAAATAAAACCACTACCGGGGTTACGGGTGTATCCAGAACTATCAAATATGATCATAGAAAAGATAAAAATTATCTATGTTATACGGTTTTCTGGGTAAGCAATGGCAAATCCAGAAATAAAACCTTTCAGGTTGGTAATGTAGATAAAGTCACTGCTGATGATGAATTGCATGCGTTTAGGACAGCCAAGTTATTCAGAATTTGTTATGAGGTGTCAATAGATAACGATATTGAATTTTATGATGACAAATTTGTTGGCTGGAAGAAAACCCGGCTTTATGATGATGAAAATTTAAATGCCGTATTGTAAGCTGCATATTGTAAACGACTTTTATTGATGTTTCTAAGCAGGTCAACTGATTTGGGGAAATAGTGTCGTGGACTGACTGTGAATGCGAGTGAAATATCCCTGGAGAATTTTATTTTCATTCATGCACGCCAAGTTGCCCAATAATTCCATCCAATTCATCGAGACTGGAATAGGCAATAACCAGTTTTCCTGAGCCATTTTCTTTATGGTCAATGACAACTTTTGCACCTAATTTAGCCGTTAAATTATCCTGTAATCGTAAAGTATCGTTATCGACGACCTTTATTTTTTGAATTTTTGGCTCGGCGTGGCTTTCTTTAACCAAGCGTTCTGTCGCTCTTACTGTTAAGCCGTCTTTAACTACTTTATTCGCTATGGCTACTTGTTTAGGTCCGTCCAACGACAACAGGGCGCGCGCATGGCCCATTTCCAGCTGATTATTAAGTAATAATGTTTTGACCTCGGGCTGCAAGTCAATCAGTCTCAATAAATTAGTAACCGTCGTTCGTGACTTGCCAATAGCTTCGGCTATATGTTGATGAGTCATCTCAAACTCATCCAGTAACCGTTTTAACGCTTCGGCTTCTTCCAAAGCATTAAGGTCTTCTCGTTGGATATTTTCAATCAGTGCGATAGCCATTGCGGCGCGATCATCTATTTCTTTGATAACTACCGGCACTTGTGTCAAACCGGCTATTTGTGCGGCACGCCAGCGGCGTTCTCCGGCCACTATTTCATATTTTTCATAAGCAAGTTGTCGTACAACGATGGGCTGAATTATGCCTTGCGCCTTGATCGAATCTGCCAGTTCCTGTAATTTTTCCGGATTGATATCTTTGCGTGGCTGATACTTGCCTCGCTGCAAATATTCTATGGGCAGCGTGTGGAGATGGTGTTGCTCATCTTTAACAGAGATATCGCCTAATAAGGCATCAAGACCCCGACCTAATCCGCGTTTATTTGAAGACATTTTTTCTCTTTATTAATCATTGTATCCGCCAGAGCAATAGTGCTCTAATCCCGCGATGTTTTATTGTAATAATACGGTCTGTTAGACAAATCAGTTTGATTTAAAGATGGCGAACCATCGCTTCGAACTCATTAATCAACTTTCTTAAGTCTTCGGCTTCTTGCAAAAGATGACGGTTTTCTTGTTGGATAGTTTCGATTAATGCCGATGCCATCGCTTCCCGCTCATCTATTACTTTGTTGATTACCGGCACTTCCGTTAATTTTTTAGCTATTTCAGCGTTGTTTTCGGCAATTTTTAGGACAACAACCGGTTCAGTTATTAATTCATCTGAATTGATAGTGTCCGGTGATAGATGATGGTCTTTCTGAGAGCTGTTAATCGGTGAAGTTTGCGGCCGAGCTATTTCCTCTTTAGCAGAAACATTTGCCAATAAAGCTTCAAGACCCCTACCCAAGCCACGTTTTTTTATAGTCATGCCTGGTCTTTTTTGATCATTTCATCTGCCAGAGCCAGATATGCCAAGGTTCCCCGTGATGATTTATCATAACTTAGTGCCGGCAAACCATGGCTTGGTGCTTCGGCCAAGCGAATATTTCTTGGAATACAGGTTCTAAATACTTTATCGCCAAAATACCGGATCAACTGCTCGGAAACATCTTTGGTCAGGCGATTTCTATCGTCATACATCGTCCTTAAAATACCTTCCAGATGTAAATCCGGATTGACGGAGCTTTGGATATTATGCAGTGTACCCATTAATGCTGATAAGCCTTCCAGGGCGTAGTACTCGCATTGCATGGGGATTAATAAACTATTTGCCGCCACCATTGCATTTAACGTCAGCATGTTTAAAGACGGTGGACAATCTATCAGAATGTAATCGTAGTCGGATTTTATCGGACTTAATGCATCAGCCAGTCGCAGTTCTTTGCGATCAGCATGAATTAATTTTACTTCAGCAGCAGTCAGGTCAGCATTTCCGGGAATCACCGAGAAGCCGATGTTGGGGCGATAAATAACGGCTTCTGCGGCAGGCACATCCTCCATTAATAAATCATAACTGGAATATTTTACTTCCTGTTTATCTACACCACAGCCCATCGCTGCATTGCCTTGTGGATCAAGATCTACCAGCAATACTCGCTGTTTGGCGGCTGCCAAGGAAGCTGCCAGATTAACACTGGTTGTCGTTTTTCCTACGCCGCCCTTTTGATTGGATATGGCAATTATTTTTCCCACTAACTTACCTCGGATTCTTTAGTCAATTGTATTCTAACCAGACATCTTTCTGCGGTTATTCCTGGAACGTTGACAGGAATCAGGGTAGTTATTGCTGATTCCAGTTCCGAAACATCAGGTGCTTGTCCTTTCATTGCCAACAGTACGCCATTCTTGTTGAGTAAATGCGCAGTTAATTCCACTATATCAGATAAACTGGCAAACGCTCGGGTAATGGCTGTATCAAAACTTGTTTCGGGATGATATTGTTCAACACGATTATGACAGACAGTGACATTTTTCAGTTTTAACTCAAGGATTGCCTGTTGCACAAACCGTGTTTTCTTGGCATTACTATCCAATAAAGTAAACTCGATATCGGGTAAATAAATCGCCAGCGGAATACCCGGCAGGCCGGCTCCCGTACCGATATCAATAATCCGTTTACCTTCAATAAAGGGCAAAATAGCCAGACTGTCCAGCAAATGCAGGCGCACCATCTCTTCCTTGTCCCGTATGGCGGTCAGATTATAAGCTTTATTCCATTTTTCAAGCAGTTTTATAAAGCCGAGCAATTGCTCAACTTTATCTTCAGCAGTCGATAAATTTAGAGATTCAAGACCGGAAATCAGAATTTTTTTACACGTTTCCATTAGGCACTTTTCTTTTTTAAATAAACTAACAGCAGGGAAATGGCGGCGGGAGTCATGCCGGGTATTCGAGATGCCTGCCCTAACGTTTCTGGCCGCTGCGCTTTAAGTTTTTGGCTTACTTCGTTGGACAGCCCTGATACGCCGTTATAATCAAGGGCATCTGGAAGTCGTAAATGATCGTAGCGCAGTGCTTTGTCAATTTCAGTTTGTTGCCTGACAATATAGCCTGCATATTTAGCCTGAATTTCAACTTGCTCGCCAACCTGTTCAGTAACCGTTTCGCCGCCCTCCATAAATGACAGTAACCGTTCTATATCCACTTCGGGTCGTCGCAGTAATTCCATTAAATTAGCTTCTTTTAGCAAAGGTTTACCCCAGATTTCTTCGACCTGAAGTGCTTCTTGGGTGTCTGCCCTGACCCATTTCTTTTTCAAATCATCCTGCAATCCGGAAATAGCGGCACGTTTAATTTCAAAAGCTTGCCAGCGTTCATCATCAACCAAGCCCAATTCACGACCTTTTTCGGTTAAGCGCAAATCGGCATTATCTTCTCTTAACAATAAACGGTATTCAGCACGACTGGTAAACATACGATAAGGCTCTTGTGTACCACGGGTAATCAAGTCGTCAATCATCACGCCTATATACGCTTCATCACGGCCAGGGCACCAGCTTTCAAGACCCATAACCAAACGCGCAGCGTTAAGTCCTGCAATCAAACCTTGTGCGGCGGCTTCTTCATAACCGGTGGTGCCGTTGACTTGCCCTGCAAAAAACAAAGCATCCATATGCTTGGTTTCCAAAGACATTTTTAAATCTCTGGGATCAAAAAAATCATATTCAATGGCATAGCCCGGACGGATTATTTCGGCATTTTCAAAGCCCAGCATCGAGCGTACAAACTCATATTGCACATCAAACGGTAAGCTCGTGGAAATGCCGTTGGGATAAATTTCATTGGTATCCAGACCTTCAGGCTCGACAAAAATCTGGTGTGTGTCTTTATCGGCAAAACGGACGATTTTATCTTCAATCGACGGACAATAACGGGGGCCGATACCCTCAATAATCCCTGAATAAAGCGGCGATCTATCCAGTCCGGCACGGATAATATCGTGAGTTTTACTGTTGGTGCGGGTGATATGGCAAGGGATTTGGCGGGGATGCTGTTCGCGTTTACCCATAAAAGAAAACACCGGAACAGGACTATCGCCGTGTTGCTCTTCCAACTTACTGAAATCGATGGTTCTGCCGTCAATACGCGGCGGTGTTCCGGTTTTTAAGCGGTCAATGCGAAACGGCAATTCGCGTAACCGGTCAGCCAAGGCAATAGAGGCAGAATCACCGGCACGGCCACCGCTATAATTTTCCAGGCCGATATGGATTTTTCCACCCAAAAAGGTACCAGTTGTTAATACCACAGCCTTGGCCATGAAATTTAAGCCCATTTGGGTTTTAACACCGACCACTTTATTGTCGACCACAATCAAATCAGCGACCGTTTGCTGAAATAGCGCCAGATTAGGTTGGTTTTCCAGTGTACTTCTGACCGCCTGCTTATAAAGCATTCGATCTGCCTGCGCGCGAGTTGCCCTAACCGCAGGACCCTTGCTGGCATTTAATATACGAAACTGAATGCCGCCGAGATCAATAGCCTTCGCCATAATTCCGCCCAAGGCATCAATCTCTTTAACCAGATGGCCTTTGCCTATCCCGCCAATCGCAGGATTGCAGCTCATTTGCCCCAAAGTCTCTATGTTTTGCGTTAACAATAATGTTTTCGCTCCACATCGAGCGGATGCCAGAGCGGCTTCAGTACCAGCATGGCCGCCGCCGACCACAATTACATCAAAATCTTTTTTAAATTTCACAAGCTTTTTTTACTCTGAGTCGCTATATTAATATGTGTCGATTAGACATACTTTTTACTATTATAAGAGGTAAACCATGAAAAAACGTAACAATCCTGACAAAATAGATTGTATTCCTGTTCAAAACCCGGTTGCAAAGTTCGCACACCAGTTTAATAAGGCACATGTCTTTGAAGATAAAAACAAATACCATCGCAATGCAAAGCACAGGAAGCAGGAGGCTTCGCTAATAATTCTGGTTAGAATTATTAGCGAAGCCTCCTGCTTCTTTCAACCCCTGTATTCCACCAGAAATCTCTGGTAAGATTTTTCTGCGTTCATCATTTTTGCGCTTTTGCTCAGTGGGCCTTGTTTAAGGTGATTTCCTGAGAATAATATACCCAGCTTGCTGGTCTTTTTATTCATTTACTGCGTTGTCAAAATAGTTACGTAGCCAGCTACGCGCCTATTTTTCCGCCTCGGCAACTGCTCCTGCGTCTCTTAAGGAGCCTACTGTTGGTGCTCTACTCCTGCATAATCCACAGGGATGTGGTGAATGTAGATATTGCAGGAGCAAATATCTGTCCTTGAAGTCGTTGAAAATAAATAAAAATCCTGTGCCACTTGGGTATATTAATTCTCGGATATCACCTAAAAAATACTGATATCGAACGACAAACCAACATCACTCGGAACTATTTATCGTATTTAGCTATATTTCTCGCCCTAATCATCAGCTTAATATTTAGCACAGGCAGAAGCTATTTTTACTCATTCAAGGCGTGGTAAATTTGTGGGGGAATATCTAAAAATATGACCTTCATTGATTTTGACAAAAACGTATTGTGCCGACAAAGTACAGTAAAATAGTTTTTATTCTGAAAAAATAAGCAATCATTAACGAAATTAGATAAATGTATCATGAAAATACAGCGACATATAAATCCATTTATTTGCTTATTAATGCTGTTTGTCTGCTTAATTACTGTACTGCCGATTTCTCTGGCGTATGGTGTTGAAACGGTAAGGATTGGCGTACTGGCCTTTCGCCCCAAACCACAAACCCTGGCGCAATGGCAACCATTAGCTGTGGCACTCAAGCAGGCTATGCCGGAGCGAAATTTCATTATTGAAGTACTCACCTTTCCTGAGCTCGAAGCTGTCCTTGCCAGTCGAAAAGTGGATTTTGTACTGACCAATCCAGGGCATTATGTATCGCTGGTAAAACGTCTTGGACTGTCAGCACCTCTAGCCACTTTGGCTACTTATGAAAATGGCCTGATTACCACGGAATTTGGTGGTGTCATTTTCAGTCGTGCTGGACAAGCGAATCTCAATACACTCAGTGATATTAAGGGCAAAACCGTCGCAGTCACCAGTACCGACTCTATGGGCGGTTATCAGATGCAGGCTTCTGAACTTGGCCGAATAGGCGTTCATCTGCCGCAAGATGCCAAGCTAATCGCTACCGGCATGCCTCATGATAATGTCGTTCAAGCCGTACTAGCCGGTCGTGCTGATGTCGGTTTTGTGCGCACCGGTGTGTTGGAAGGTATGGTACACGAAGGTATACTTGACATGAAGCAGATCAAGATTATTAATTACCAGTATTTGCCCAATTTCCCATGGCAACTTTCCACTCAGCTCTATCCGGAATGGCCGTTTGCTGCGCTATCCCATATTGACGAAAATCTTGCCAGGCATGTTACGGCAGCGATCTTCATGCTTGAAGAAAATACTACTGCCACGCATGCAATGGGCATACATGGTTTTGTCGTGCCCTCAGATTATACACCGGTGGTCGATTTGCTTAAGGAACTGCGTTTACCACCTTTTGATGAAGTACCTAAATTTACTTTTAACGATATATGGGCACGGTATTTCTGGCAAATGACGGGGATTTTGCTTGCTATAGGATTGATCTTATTGCTGGGAGTGTGTCTGCTGTTTACGAGTCGAAAACTGAAATCAAAGCATCGTGTCGTACTGTTGCAAAAACAACAGTTACAGGAAAGCGAAGCTCACTTAAATGCCATAATAGAAAACGAACCAGAGTGCATCAAAATATTGGATAAACAGGGTCGATTGATACAGATTAATCCGGCCGGCTTGGCGATGATCGAAGCCGACTCCTTGGAACAAGTCGTTGGACGCACTTTGCTTGATGTTATCTTGCCCAAATATCACAAAGCTTTTGTTGAGTTGAATAGGCGAGTGCTTGCTGGGGAAATTATGGATATGGAATTTGAAATACGGGGTCATAAAGATGGACATCGCTGGTTGAAGACCCGAGTCGTAACAATGCATCAAAAGGACGAGACAGTTTTATTGGGTGTCACACGCGACATTACCTTGCGTAAACAAACTGAAGATGCATTGCGTAAATCACATGAAAAGATGCAGTCTCTTTTACAATCCATGGCTGAAGGGGTTTATGGTGTCGACACTAACGGAGATTGTACTTTTGTAAACAAGTCATTCCTAAGAACTCTTGGTTATGAACAAGCTGATGAAATTATTGGTAAACATATCCATGAACTTATTCATCATTCACATGTGGATGGCAGCCGTTATCCAGCCTCAGAATGTCAAATGTATGCAGCTTACCAGCGCAATGCCGAAATTCACTGTACGGATGAAGTTTTTTGGCATAAAAATGGCGAAGCAATACCGGTAGAATACTGGTCACGACCCATTGTACTGGATGGTATGACTACGGGTGTAATTGTCACTTTTATTGATATTACCGAACGTAAAAAAGCAGAGGAAACCATACAGGCCGGGGCTTTATACTCTCGTAGCTTAATTGAAGCAAGTTTAGATCCATTAGTCACTATTAGCGTCGATGGTAAAATAACCGATGCCAACGCCGCTTTAGAGCAAGTTACCGGTATCAACCGTGATCAGCTGATTGGTAGTGATTTTGCAGATTATTTTACTGAGCCGGAGAAGGCGCGCGAAGTTTATCAGCAAGTATTTTCACAAGGTGCAGTCAAAGACTATCCTCTAGCGATTCGTCACCTGTCAGGTAAGGTCACAGATGTGCTTTATAACGCCACATTATATCGTGATGGTACCGGTAAGGTCGTTGGCGTTTTTGCTGCGGCTCGCGATGTGACAGGGCGTAAGGCAGCTGAAGTTAAACTGCGTATGTTATCCACGGCCATTGAACAAAGTCCTACTTCCGTCGTCATTACTGATCTTGATGGTGATATCCAGTATGTTAATCCCTGCTTTACTCGGGTTACAGGCTACAGCCTGGCTGAAGCAATTGAAAAAAATCCACGTATACTTCAATCCGGGCTGACTAAAGAAATAGTTTATGATGCAATGTGGGATAAGCTTCTTAAAGGGCAACCTTGGGTTGGTGAGTTCATCAATAGGCGTAAAAATGGTGAAATCTATTATGAAGAAGCTTATATTTCTCCAGTTAAAGAAGATGATGGCACTGTAAGTAACTATGTGGCGGTTAAACTGGATGTTACCGCACGCAAGCAGATGGAAGAGGAGGTGCGTCAATTGGCATTCTACGATTCTCTTACTAACCTGCCTAACAGACGCCTGCTTAATGACCGTTTAAGTCAAGTTCTGTCTGCTATGAAGCGCAGTGGTTGCTATGGCGTCGTAATGTTTCTTGATTTAGACAACTTCAAGTCGCTCAATGATACCCATGGTCATGTAGTCGGTGATTTACTACTGATTGAGGCTGCAAATCGGCTTGTGAGCTGTATACGTGAAATGGACACCGTTGCACGCTTTGGCGGAGATGAGTTTGTGGTGATGCTTGCCGAGTTGGATGAAGATCAATCCATAGCAACATTACAGGCTGAAATTGTGGCGGAAAAAATACGAATCACCTTGTCTGAGCCTTACGTATTTAGCATCCTCCATAATGCACAGCCAGATACAACGGTAGAGCATCGCTGCACAAGTAGTATTGGAGTGATGGTGTTCAATGGGAGTGAAGCTGATCAGGACGACATTATGAAATGGGCGGATGCAGCAATGTATAAAGCAAAAGATGCCGGGGGTAATCTGGTTCGCTTTTATAATGGTAAGGCTTGAGTAATTGTGCCGGGTTCAGACAGTTAGCGAGCTAATCCTGACTGCGGAGGGGCGTTGTTGAATAAGTCAAAACCTGTCACAAAAACTCGCTATAACATTGTCAAGGCTTCTGGAGCTGCTTAAAAGTCAAACAGCAGATAAAACGATGAATGTTGCAAATGTCGTTTGCAATATGACCGTTTTCCGAGAAACCGAAAAAATCTATTCGTTAGAAAAGAAAGATTCAACTGGCTAAACACCAAGTCAGAAGCAGCCGCAATATCAATGATTTTATCAATAGGATTTGTACCCTTTGTGGTCAGTTAAAATTCGATTGCCCACTCTATTTCACATATAGACTTTCAGATAAATAATTTCGATGCTAACGGATACCATCCCTTTGAGGGATGGTATCCGTGTGATTTAAATTATCGTGCAGTGGAAGTTTAATTTCTGAAAATCTATAGAGCCCATTTTTTATGCTGCAAAGTCGGTCGGAGTTTGTAATTCACAGGAAATTGCCCAAGTTAGTTGGCGTTTCAGATAGGTGATACTACAGCAAACCATGCTCGGCAAAAGAGTAGGGGTCGCCATCACCAATAATAAAATGATCTAGTACGCGTATATCGAACAAGGTTAACGCTTGTTTAAGCTTATCGGTGATTTGCTTGTCAGCTTGGCTGGGTTCGGTGATGCCGGAAGGGTGATTGTGGGCAAAAATGACTGCCGCTGCATTATGATACAGCGCCTGTTTGACAACTTCTCGGGGATAAACGCTGGCACCGTCTATGGTTCCCCGGAACAATTCCTCCAGTTTGATAACCCGGTGCTGGTTATCAAGAAATAAACAGGCAAAGACTTCGTAACTATAACCGCGTAATTGTGCGCTTAGATAGGCCCGCGTAGTTTCGGGACTGGTTAAGGCGCTGCCCCGTTCGAGTATTTCTTTAAAATGGCGCTTGGCCATTTCCAGTACCGCCTGGAGTTGGGCATATTTGGCGCTCCCCAAGCCGTAACCCAAGCAAAATCGCTGTTGGTCTGCATTGAGTAAGGCTTTTAAAGAGCCGAATTCTGCGAGCAAGTCACGGGCTAAATCGACTGCCGATTTGCCGCGCGTGCCGGTTCGTAAAAAAATAGCCAGCAGTTCAATATCGGTTAAGGCGGCCGAGCCTCGTTGTAACAGTTTTTCTCTGGGTCTATCTTCTGCGGGCCAATCCTTAATAGCCATGAGACATTCCTTAAAGCAAGTTAAGATGGCCAATCATAAAATAATTTGACTGCTCTTGCCATAAAAATGCCTGGTTTTAACGCTTAAAGCCCCAGGTCGCTTAAGTTTGGATGATCATCAGGACGCTGGCCTTGTGGCCAGTAAAATTTGCGGTCGGCTTCTTTAATGGGTAAATCATTGATGCTTGCGTAGCGACATTGCATTAAACCGTATTGATCAAACTCCCAGTTTTCATTGCCATAAGAACGAAACCATTCGCCGCTGTCATTACGCCACTCGTAAGCAAAGCGGACGGCGATCCGGTTGCCGTTAAAGGCCCAGAGTTCTTTTATTAAGCGGTATTCCTGCTCTTTTGCCCATTTGTGGGTAAGAAACGCTATGATTTGTTCACGACCTACGAGAAATTCTGCACGGTTTCGCCATTGACTGTCAATCGTATAGGCCAAGGCAACGCGTTGTGGATTCTGATTGTTCCAGGCATCTTCAGCCAAGCGAACTTTTTGGATTGCTGTTTCAAGGGTGAAAGGCGGAAAGGGCGGGCGTGCTTCCTGGATTGCGTTCATTGAATACTCTTGAGTTAGTGATGCAAAATTAGGTGGTCGACTGTTGGTCATGAGAAGTTATTTTTAACGTTTTACCACTCCCGCAAGTCTGCTGTTTCCTTGCATGGATTGATCCAGCAAATGCGATAACCAAACTTCTGCGGCGACCTGATTGGTTTTAAGTATGCTATTTGGCAAAAAACCAAAGCCTAAAATTAACAGCGCGGTTACGCATAACAGCGCCAATTCACGCGGCCGTAAATCCTGTGCCTGACTAACGGCGGATTGAGTGATGGGACCTAAAAATGCCTTGCGGGTAAAAGACAGCATATAAGCGGCGCTGAGTACTGCACCTGCCAGTGCGGTAATGCCCAAGCCTGGGTGAGCGATTAAGGCACCAAAAATCAATAATAATTCCGCAGGAAAACCGCTGGTGCCGGGTATTCCGATACTGGCCAATACGAACAAAAAATAAAAGCCGGTTAAGCGTGGCATTACTTTAGCCAAGCCGCCGAGGTGTATAACTTCGGTACTCGCCAGTCGATGCTGAATAAAACCGGCAACGAGCATTAAGGAACTGGCAATCAGCGTAAAATTAAACAACTGAAAAATGGCCCCTTGAATACCTTGTATGGTTAAGGAGGCTATACCAATTATTACCAGACCAACATGACTGATACTGGCATAAGCCAGTAAGCGTCGTAAATTGGTTTGTTGCAGTGCTATCAATGCGCCATAAATAAGTGTGATGGCACCTAATATACCTAATACCCAACTGTATTCAACAGCGGCAGACGGGGCTAAAGGCATGGTAAAACGCAGTATCCCGTAGACGCCCAATTTCAGGCCGATTAATAAGGCCGTTATTTGTGTCGGTCCTTCCATGGCGGCAGTGGGTAACCAGGTATGAAAAGGTATTAACGGCGCTTTAACGGCAAAACCTGCCAGCAGTAATAAAAAAACAACAGCCTGTAAATTATCGGGTAACGGCGTGTCCAGAAGTACCGGCAAACTGAAGGATAGATCTTCAGGAATAAGACCCTTTACATCAGTCGCGTGATTAATGGCCAGTATGATAATGGCAAACAATAACGGGACGCCGCCAAACAGCATAAACAGCGTGTATTTTAGCGCTGCACTACGCCGCTGGGGGCCTATGCCCCATAAGCCGATTAAAAAAAAGATAGGCGGTAAAGTCAGTTCCCAAAATAAAAAGAACAGCACCATATCCAGCGCCGAAAACACACCGATAGTAATACCTTCCAGCGCCAGTAATAATGCAAAATGAAAGGGTTGCAGATGTTGTACCGAATTCCAGGAAGCAATAATGGCCATCAGCGTTAATAGCGCTGACATGGGTAAAAATAATACCGAAATACCATCAATTCCGATCAGGAATTCAATGTTCAGGCTGGGTATCCAGGCATATTGTTCAACGAGTTGGAAATCGTCACCTTTAGCCGCATTAAACAATAGCAACACAGCGACAGTCAGTATCAGTTCGAGACTGGCAATAGCCAGTGCGATTTTTTTAGCCAGTTTTATATTGCCGGTAATGCCGGTTGCAATAGCGCCCAGTAACGGGAACAGAATAATAAGGCTTAGTAGCGGAAAATCGGCTTCACTCATGTTGCTTGTCCTCGGAGGGCCAGATCATACGTTCAGTTTTCTGGGAGCCGTGCATGGGGTAATGCGCGCCTATATCGGTGGCTTCCTGATCTATAAAGTTTAGCCATGGCGTTGTGTAAAAGCCGGTAACAATCAGTAATAAGCAAATCACCACAGTGATAATACGCTCTGTTCTGACGGGGTGATGAGTGCTGCTATAAGGTTGGTGAACCCGCTTGGGAGTTGCTATAAATATCTGTTGAAAAGCCCGAAGCAAAAAAGCCGCAGCAAGCACATTACCCAGTAATATTGCTATCGCCAGTAACCAGCCATCTTCTTCAATCACGCCTTCAATGAGTAAATGAGCGGCATCATATCCGGGGGTGCCGGGCATGACCATCGTACTGAGTGCCGAGATTAAAAACAGCAATGCCATGGCCGAATTGGTATCAAATAGCCCGCCCAGACGCGGGATAAAAGCCGTGCGAGTGCGCTCATAAATCAAACCGACACTATATAACATGCCAGCTGTCGCAATGCCGTAAGCAATGGAAAGCAAAAGACTGCCTTCCAGACCGTATTCGTTAAAGCAAAAAATACCGATTACCAGCATTCCGGTATGGCTAACGACGGCAAAAGCCAGTAATCTGCGAATATTAATTTGTATCAGGGCGAGTAGCGCACCATAAAAAATACTGAATAGACTTAATGTTAAGACAAATTCTGACCATTGTTCGGCGACGCCTGGAACCAGGGGTAAAACAAAACGAATCATGGCATAAATACCCAGTTTTAAACCGACTATAAAGATAGTGCCGCTGGCGACCGTGCCTTGTTCCGCGAGTAATGGCAGCCAGCCATGAAACGGAAACAAGGGCATACGAATGGCAAAACCAAAAAACAGGAGTACAAAAACCAATACTTCGTCATGTAAATAAGCGTTATTTTGTTTTAGCGTCAGCCAGTCAAATGTTAGTACATGCTCTGAATCGATTAAGCCAAAAGCAAGAAACATAAAACCGGCCAAGGTTAGCAGTAAGCCGCTACCCCAGTATTGCAGTAGCAATGTGACCACCCAGCGCCGGTTTAGCCCGGTTCCGGCATGCAGTGTTAACAAAACCACCGGGATAAGTTCCAGCATACACCACAGCCAGAACTGCATCAGGTTAAGCGCTGCAAAAGCACCGATCAATATGCCTTCATAACCCAGCAAACAGGCCATGAACAGCCGATCCATGGCATGCCGGGTAATTAAGGCATAGGTCAGTGTTAGTAGTGTTAAAATAGCAGTCAATGGAATAAATAAAATATTTGCGCCATCAACGCCGACACTATAACTAAACCACCCAAAATGAACTTGTTCGGCCAGATGAATGCCAGGATTGCCGGAATCGAAAATAGCCAACAGGTAGATGCCGAGTAAAGCTGTCAAAAGGGTTCCAGAGAAACTCAAACGCAGGGCAACAGTCGATGAGCGTGAACACAGGATAGCGACCATGGTCGCAAGTGGAGTCAGTGTCAGTGTCGTGAGTAGTGGGAAGGCCGCAGATTCTGACCAAAAAGTAATAAGCGTATTCATCAGCGTCTCAAAATACAACCAACAATGTTATAAATACAAACAGTACCAGATAACGCGGCCTTAGTATTAATTGCTCAAATTTATTGGCGGCATGTCCCAGTTTTCGGCCATAGCGGTTGGTGTCCTTACCTATGCTGCGTAAAACGAAGCGGGCTTCAAACCAGTGCATCAGGGCAGCAAACCATTCAGTGAGTTTACCTGCCAGGCCGCTACCGTGAGCAAATTCATCCGTCTCATTATCGAGTCGTGCGCCAAGTATTTTTTCTTCCAGTTGCGCCAGTGACGATATGGTATGGATGGCCGGAGCAGGGGCACCCATAACCCGATCAATAATATGATCATCAAAATAGTTAAGGTCGTGTGCCAGTCGGCGAATTGGTCTTACCAATGTCCAGTCCGTTATTTGATCCAGCCAGAAGCGCTGTACTGAAGCAACGTAAGCCCAGCGAAGTCTCGCGATTGCAGGAGTCACTAATTTTACGGGATTATCCTGTACATTGTGCATCAGTGACGGTGCTGTCAAGAACAGATAACCGCGCACGACAGCATGAGCACAAAGATGCCAACTGGCCAGTTCCCAAAAGCCCAGGCCACACTCCAGAAACATCAGTCCGAGTTGGCCGGAGGTAGAAAAAATCAACGAACTTTTCACATCCGTCTGGGTTAAGCCAACGATAAAACTATAGATTGCCGTAGCGCAACCGGCTATCGCAAGTACTGCCATAGCAAACGGTGCCTGTTCAAAAACGGGTTCTAAAAGACAGACCAGATAAACGCCGGCATGCACCATAACCCCGCCATAAAATACCGCACTTGATGGTGTTGGCCCTTCCAGTGCGCGCGCCAACCAGGGAGTGAAAGGCAATTGTGCTGATTTTGCGAATGCCGCTACAGCAAAACACAAGGCAATTCCGGTGGCTTCGCTGGTACTCAGTTGTGCCGAAGCTGCATTCAAATCGTTCCAGACAATACTGTCTGCCCAGGCATAACTTAATCCTGTTCCCAGAATAAACCCGGCATCGCCGATACGGTTAGTAACAAATACCCGTGTTGCATTAATGGCAGCAATCGGGCGATTATAGGCATAGGCTATCAACAAATAAGAACAGAGTCCTGCAATTTCCCAGCCAAAAAATGTACCGACGGCATTACCTGATAACACCAGTAACAACATGCCAGAAGCAAAAAGACTTAAGATAAAGAAAAAGCGATGAAAGCCGGCCTCCCTGTGCATATAATTAATGGAAAAATGCAGGATGATAACCAACAGCAATGAAAACAGGGCTGCCAACACGACGTTAAAACCTGTCGTGATAAAGTTCACTGAAATATGCAAATTATCGCTGTCCAGCCATTGACCTGTATTTAATTCGCCGGTATTTTTTCCCAGTAAATCAGCGCCCAGTAATGCCAAGGCAAGCAGACAGGACATGCTGATAGCCCAGGTAGCGATAATTGCTGTGGTGCTTTCGCCGGCTTCGCCACTTAGGAGTTGCGCTATCTGACCGACGCCGATCAGAACGGCGGCAATAAAAGGCAGTAAAGGAATTAGAACAACTAATGCATCCATTTTAAGATCCCGACAGTTTAGATCTGTCCTGAGCCTGTCGAAGTGGCTGTTTAATCAGCGCAGGTGGAACAGGTAGGGTTTGGTCGCGGTAGCAATCCTCTGACTTGTCGTAAAGAGCCAAAGCCTTTACTTCTGCTTGCCAACGCACAAATCCCGTATTGGGTTCAAAAATAAAAATTTCACCGCTGTCCGGATCTTTAGCGCTTAAATGAATCCAGCCGCCGCCTATCAGTTCGCGTAGATCTTTCTGGTCGGCGTAAATACGTTCCAGCACCGATGTTTTTGCTTCTACCAAAAGTTGCAAACGCATTGCTTCGTGAATTTCAATCATTTGCTGCGGCAGACCGGTGCGTAAATCACTGCTGGCGCCTTCCATGACACCAAAAAAACCGGTAACATTATGGGGTACTTTAGAACCGCAACCCAGGCGTTCGTTATTAACGGTGGAAAAGTAATACTCAAGATTAATACCTGCACCTACCGGCCCGACCGCCAACAATATGCCTTCAAGTAATTTTCCGTCAGTGTCTTGAGTGGGATCATAAGAAATTAAAAAGACACGGCGGTCAAAAAATACACCTTGTGTCAATGAGCGGCGACCCACTACGGCAGAGGCATTAGTGGCATGACCCAACTCAGGTCTGGTCTGGGAAAAGTCAGTCGCACGTTCCTTTATATGCGCCAAGGCTTCTTTGGGCGTTGGCTGGCGCGGTGCAGAAGCGAGTCGGCGGCAGCGTTCGTGTGCCGACATTTGTTGGGCATGGCGCAGGGCCTCTTGTAATTTGCTTAAACTGGCTAATTGTTCAGGAGGAACGTCAGCCAGATCGTACCAAATGATGGTTTCATTGCAGGTATTGTGTTCAGCACCGATAAACCAAGTATCAGAAGGAATGGTGATGCCACGATCAAGCAATAGTTTGCGTATTTCAGGGCGGTTCGCCATCGCTGCGAATACCCGTCCATTAGGGCCGCCATGACGGCCACTACAAGCACCACAATCATAAGCTGCCAGATGCGGGTTATTTTGACTGATAGAACCGTGTCCCATCAGGACAATCAGTTCCGAAAATTCGTAAGTTAAGCCGGTATTACGCAGTAAGCCGGCAACACGATCTGCCTGTTCGCCGTCAGTAAATCCGGATTTTGGCTGATCCGATGAGGCAACGGCTATGTTATCGGTTGAGGTGAAATTTAGTTGAGTCTTAACGGGTGGCGATATCCGCTGTGCCATACTTGCCAGTAAGCCGTATTGAGTTTTTGGCAGCAGTGATTTTGCCAGCAACGCCAGTAAAGCCAGCGGTGCAATTGCATCAATAATGGGGTGGGACAACAACAGGTTGCGACGCAGGCCATGATGCAGGCAATTGGCAAGCCACTGATTAAGTTTCCGTCCCCGGTTATGGCAAGCTAAAGCCTTATCGTTGCCGATACGTGGCACTTCCTGAACTTCATGGGCAGGTGTCACTACTACGGGACACAAAGGTGTCACTTTGCGGTCATCAAGACCTTTGTAATTCATGGCGATCCCGAAAAAACCGGCGGTACCCAAGGTTTCAATCGCGGGGTTAAATTCTTCAAGATGGCGGCGAAAAGCTTCTTCACGATCATCCATGCAGAATATAAGTTGTGCGTCAGGACGGCTTTCGCGTTTAGCCCAGCGACCACGATGATGATTGGCCCGCAACGCCTGAAAAAAGCTTTCCCGATAATTGTTTTCGTAAGCGTACAGCCAGATTTTGCTACGTTGAGTGATGGTAAATTCATCCAGTAGAGCCAACATTGCCAGCAGGTCTGTTTCTTGTAGCGCCTCAATATCCGTGGCATTGAGTCCCAAATGTTGACATAACCGAAACAAGCGCCAGCAACTATTGTGAAGGGTATGCTGAGTGCTGTTTTCAGCTATCGGACTGCACTGCCAGGTCCATATAAGATCAGCAAGTTGTTGCCAATCAGCACGATTGTGGCGATCGGGATCTGTTTGAATGAGTAGTGCTTCGGCTCGTTGAGTCAGATATTCCGGCAAGTCGCCCTGATAAACCGATTGGCGTACCGTGAATTCGGACAGGTTTTTGCGAAAATAAGCCCGGAGTGTGCTGATTTTTGCTGCACATTTCCAGGTATCCCGGCAGACTTGATTTAGCCAAAGTCTATCCAACGTTAATCGAATGGCAAGGTAATCAGCAAGTTGGGGAGATGCGTCATTTACTGCCTGGTAGTTAGGGTGATGTTGCCGCCAGTTAATAAGGCCTGACCAGCCGGGTAATTCAAGTGCCAGTCTACGCAAATAACCGGCCCACTGTATGGGTGGTATTTCTAACTGGGTCAGTTGCAGAATAATGGTATCGACTGCATCCTCAGGTAATTCTGACATAATTTGTTGCCAGTCAGGCAGCTCATGTAAAAAAGGATTGGCATCATAAATGACGGTTGCCCGCCAGGCAGCATAAAGTCCTAAATGACGCCTTTCAGGTGTGTGCCAGGAGGCAACGCCTTCGTCCATCGCCGATGCACAGATGCGGATCAGTTGAGGGTGCACGTCATCAAGGATATCTACTCCGCTTAATGCAAGGATAAAACCGCGTAAAGTGATGCTATCGCCTACTTGGGATAACAATTGATCCAGTGCGGTAAAGTCGTTACGATGCAGCGTTTCCAGGGGGTTTTGTAAGCCCTGATAAGCTATCAGCCATTCTTCAGCGTGCTCCAGTGACAAATCAAGGAGTGCCTCGGGGTGCAAGGTGGCTTGTTGTAAATCAAGTTTGCTTAAAATACTTTCCCAAAGCGTTTTGATAACGGCATCTTGATGGCCATCATCGGCAAATAGACGACTACGAATTGGCTCCGGCACACCCATTTGTACCGTATTTAAAGCCTCTAATTCTTCTATCTGCCAATTTAACTGACTAACGCTAATGCCGGTTAAATCAAATAATAGCGCAATGCAGTAAATATCTTTTTGCGTGATGACATGATTTTTTAGCGTGCAAACAATTTGCTCGGTCTTTAAGTCAGGGCACTTTGCCAGTGCGGCGGTCAAGTCATTGTCGTTAATACGCCCTTGCTGATAAAAAAGGCGGCTTTGTATTTCAGGAAGGTAAGCGCTAATACCTGTTAAGGTTGTAAATGCTGCCAGTGCATCTTCAAACGGTAAATGTTGAAAGCCATGTAAGGTATTGTGATGAACGAAATCAATAATCGGTGCCTGTCCGGGCAGGATATGATCCAAATCATTCAGCGCAGCTATGATCTGTTCACGAGGGTTGGCAGAGTTTAAAGATGATTCTTGCATGGTCAACGCTATAAAAGTCGCTGACTGATTTGTTGGTTTATCTGCGCAATAGTTGCCGCTGACAAATCAATCAATGGCGCAGGGAGCAAACCAAACAAGACAATACCGGCAACCAATAATCCTGCCGCCAAAATTTCGGGGGTATTAAGGTCGGCAATTTTTTGCATTTGCGGTTTGACCGGACCGGTAAATAACAGCCCTATAGTCCGCATGGCGTAAGCCGCACTAATCAAAATACTGATGCTGAAAAATATCATTAAGCCACCCCATTGTTGAAAGCCCCCGATAAGTGCGTGTAACTCGGCGATAAAGCCAACTGAGCCGGGTAGTCCCATCGCAGCAAGTAACGTTAAGGTCATGAATAAGGTAAAGCGTGGCATTACCTGAACCAGTGAACTGTAATCTTTAATGTTGCGGGTATGAGTACGTTCATAAAGTAGCCCCACCAGCAGAAACATGGCGGCGGCAATCAGGCCGTGAGCCGTCATTTGCAATACTGCGCCGGTCATTCCTACTTCATTTAAGGTCGCAATGCCTAATAAAACAATACCCATATGACTCACTGAAGAATAAGCGACCATGGCTTTAAGATCACTTTGCCGCCAAGCCAGCAAGCCGCCATAGAGCATTCCGAACAGCGCCAGAAAAACCAGAAATGGTTGCAAGATATGCGCCGCTTCAGGGAGCATGGTTACCGCTCTTATCAGGCCATAAGCCCCCATTTTTAGTAAAATTCCCGATAGCAGAATACTTATCGGACTGGGTGCTTCAACATGGGCTAGCGGTAGCCAGCCGTGCAGCGGAAAAATCGGCATTTTAACGCCAAAGCCGATTAAAAAGCCAAGCAGTACTAAAATTTGCTCATAACGAGGCATGTCTTGCGCGGCCTGATGCATCGTCGTCATTAAAGAGCCGCTGTGTTCAAGGTCATACTGGCTAATGGCCAGTAAACTGACCAGCATAAAAACCGAGCCGCCCATCGTGTAGAGTACAAAGTTAAGGCTCGCGGTATGTCGACGTTTACCGCCCCAGCGACCGATAAGAAAAAATAGCGGGATTAACGTAACTTCCCAAAATATATAAAATAGTGCCCAATCTTGTGCCAGAAAGACGCCCAACATGCCAAATTCAAGCAACAAAATACAAATGTGATAACCCTTGATACTGCTGGAAACAGTAAAAGAAGCCAGCAAGGCAATAGAGGTAAGCAGGGTTGCCAAAATCAGCATTGGCATGGATAGTCCGTCAATACCTAATGCGTATGCACTACCCAAGTTGGGATTGAGCGGAAAATATTCGCCAAATTGCAGCGCTGCGTTGTGCTGATCATATAGGGTTAATAACCAACAGCTCAGCAAAAATGCCAGGGTAGTAAACAAATTCGCAAGTATGCGGATGATGCGGGTATTCTGTCCGGGAGTAAAAGCCAGTAGTAAGACTCCAGCCGCCGGAGTCCAGAGCAGTAGGCTGAGAATCCCCATGAATTGTATGTTCCTTAAGGCTAAACGTTATCCAGCCGTTTACAGTGGCTTGTAATTATACGTTCAAGCGTTTAATTGGCAAGTTTTAGAGTCCAAAGTAAGCAATCAGTTAGTGAGTTTCGTTGCCACTTAAAATAATTGCATCCATGCGCTGGACGTTTTATCTTTGTAAATTTAGTGAGAAGGTAATGTTTTATTGATGCGATAATTACCTAGCTCTTTACTGCGAATTTAAATAGGACTAGAATAGTACACAATCATTTGGAGCAGGTATGTTACGGTTAAGTAAATTAACGGATTATGCAACAGTCATTTTAAGTTTTATGGCCAGAGATAATACACAGCTGCATGCAGCGATGGAAATAGCTTCAGCTACGGGAATTGCCTTGCCTACCGTGAGTAAAATTCTTAAGCTTTTGGTCAATGCCAAGTTGCTGATTTCAACGCGAGGGGCCAAAGGAGGTTATGCCTTGGCCAGGGCGCCGGAAAAAATTAGCATAGCCGCCGTTATTAGTGTTTTAGAAGGGCCTATTGCATTAACTGAATGCAGTATTTCCCATCAGGGTTGTGAGCAGGCTTCCGGTTGTGACATTCGTGACAGTTGGAGTTTAATTAATCAGACTATCCATAATGCGTTAGAGGCATTAACGTTAGCCGATATGATTAAGCCGGTTCAGTTGCAAAATCCAGCCTGGAAACAAGAAATCCTGATCCCCATCGCCAGTTTATATCGTTAGTATAGAGAGTTTTTTATGTCAGCAAGTACACAAGAAATCAACAACCTTATCAATAAGGAATACAAACAAGGGTTTGTTACTGAATTGGAAACCAATACCTTTCCGCCCGGACTGGATGAGTCGGTTATTCATAAGTTGTCGAAGATTAAAAATGAACCTGAATTTATGTTGGAATATCGCTTAAAAGCCTTCCGACATTGGCAAACCATGAAATCTCCAGAATGGGCATTTGTTAAGTTCCCCCCTATAGATTATCAAGCTATCAGTTATTATTCCGCGCCCAAACGCAAAGAAGACGGTCCACAAAGTCTGGATGAAATTGATCCGCAAGTTTTGGAGGCTTATAAAAAACTGGGTATTCCGCTGGACGAGCAAGAGCGTTTGGCTGGTATTGCGGTTGATGCCGTTTTTGATAGCGTCTCTGTGGCAACAACTTTTAAAGGCAAACTGCATGATGCCGGCGTTATTTTTTGCCCCATTTCTGAAGCCTTGCGCGATCATCCTGACTTGATCAAACAATATTTGGGTTCAGTGGTGCCGCATACCGATAATTATTTTGCGGCTTTAAATGCGGCAGTATTTACGGATGGCTCTTTTGTTTATATTCCTAAAGGTGTGCGTTGCCCAATGGAATTATCAACGTACTTTAGAATCAATGCCGCCAATACCGGACAATTTGAAAGAACTCTGATTATTGCCGATGAAGGCAGTCATGTCAGTTATCTTGAAGGTTGTACTGCGCCTATGCGTGATGAAAATCAGCTGCATGCGGCGGTCGTAGAATTAATCGTGATGAAAGATGCCGTCATTAAATACTCGACTGTGCAAAACTGGTATCCGGGCGATAAAAACGGCTTGGGTGGTATTTATAATTTTGTTACCAAACGCGCCGATTGCCGTGGAGACAACTCCAAAGTGTCATGGACGCAGGTAGAAACAGGTTCGGCAATTACCTGGAAATATCCCAGTTGTATTTTGACGGGTGATAATTCAATCGGTGAATTTTATTCAGTCGCACTGACCAATAATTATCAGCAAGCCGATACCGGCACCAAGATGATTCATATTGGCAAGAACACCCGTAGCACGATTGTTGCCAAGGGCATTTCTGCAGGCAAAGCACAAAATACTTACCGTGGTTTGGTCAAAGTATTGAAAAGTGCCGAAAATGCCCGCAATTATACCCAGTGTGATTCTTTGTTGGTTGGTGATAAATGTGGTGCACATACGTTTCCGTATATTGAAGTTAAACAGCCTTCGGCACAAGTTGAGCATGAGGCGACTACTTCAAAAATCAGCGAAGACCAGTTGTTCTTTTGTCAGCAACGTGGACTGTCAGCAGAAGATGCGGTGTCAATGATTGTTAATGGTTTTTGTAAAGAAGTGTTCAAGGAATTACCAATGGAATTTGCAGTAGAAGCACAGGCTTTGTTGGGATTGAGTCTGGAAGGTTCTGTAGGATAAAAGGACGTAATGATCGGATTACCAAGTCGGTCAGTCATCCAGTAAATGCGAAAATTAAAGACACCCGGTAACTAAAACTGGCAACAGTCCCGGTGTGAAATCCATTAAATAATACAGGTAAAACAACATGCTCAGCATAAAAAATCTTCACGTTAGCGTTGGCGACAAACCCATTCTTAAAGGTATTAACCTTGAAATAAAGGCCGGTGAAATCCACGCCATAATGGGACCCAACGGTTCCGGAAAAAGTACTTTGTCCCATATATTATCCGGTAAGAGTGGTTATACCGTCACCGCCGGAACTGCCACTTATCAGGGTAAAGACTTATTGGCAATGCCACCTGAAATCAGGGCGCGTGAAGGCGTGTTTCTGGCGTTTCAATATCCGGTAGAAATTCCTGGCGTCAGTAATATTTATTTATTAAAAGCTGCGCTCAATTCTATTCGTAAACATCATGGGCAACCGGAAGTGGATGCAATGGATTTTTTAACCTTGGTAAAAGGCAAGATACGTTTACTTGAAATGGATGAGAAATTTCTTTACCGCGCAGTAAACGAAGGCTTTTCCGGCGGTGAAAAGAAACGTAATGAAATTCTGCAAATGGCTATTCTTGAACCCAAGTTGTGTATTCTCGATGAAACGGATTCCGGTCTGGATATTGATGCGTTAAAAGTGGTTGCAGAAGGTGTAAATTCTTTACGGTCTACTGATCGTGCTTTTGTGATGGTAACGCATTACCAACGCTTGCTGGATTATATTAAGCCTGATTTTGTGCATGTTTTGGCGCAAGGTAAAATTGTTAAATCAGGTGGTGCAGAACTGGCTCTGGAGCTTGAAGAAAAAGGCTATAGCTGGCTTGAAGATACTCAGGCGGCAGCATAATGATAACGGCATTGGCAAGCCGTTATACGGCAGAATATCCAACAATAGCGCCGGTATTGTGCGGGCAATCTTTGTCGTGGTTGCAGCAATTACGCGCTGAGGCCTTAAGCCAATTTTCTGCGCAAGGCTTTCCTTCCCCAAGAGAAGAAGAGTGGCGTTACACCAATGTGTCGGCAATCGAGAAAAAGTTGTTTTCGCCGGCAACAAGCATAGCAACAAGTGCCATTGATAAAGAGTTGCTTAAATCATATCAGTTAAAAGATGCGTGGTCGGTCGTGTTGATTGACGGACATTTTTCAGCCGAGTTTTCGGTTTTAGAGGGTTTGCCTGAAGCGGTTTCTGTTCTGAGTATGAGCGACGCTTTGGAAAAACAGCCGGAAACACTGGAAAAATACATTAATCAGGCAGTTAATAACGATAAACATGGTTTTATCGCTTTTAACACCGCCTGGTTTGGCGACGGTTTGTTTATTCATATTGATGCCAAACAGGTGCTGGAAAAGCCGGTGCAAATTTTGCATCTGGCCACCCGTGCTGATGTTTTGACTGCCACGCGCACGGTTATTGTGGCTGACCAAATGGCAGAAGCCAGTATTATAGAAACCTTTGTCGGTTTGGATAATGCCTATTTATCGGCTGCTGTCACTGAAGTTTTTGTTGGTGCAAATGCTGATGTAACATTATATAAGCTGCAGTGCGAGTCTGAAAAAGCCTATCATTTCGGCGGGACTTACGTTCAACAAGCCAGAGATGCACGTTTTACCCATCATAATTTTGCTTTTGGCGGCTTGCTGGCGCGTTGCGATATTCATGCCGATTTGGATCACGCTTCCGAGTGTGAATTAAACGGTTTGTATTTGGGTGTCAAACGTCAACATATCGATAATCACACCCGAATTAATCATCTAAAGCCGCACGGCATCAGTCGTGAGCTTTACAAAGGTGTACTGGATGATAGAGCCAGAGGTGTTTTTCAGGGGCGGGTGATTGTGGCTGAAGATGCTCAAAAAACTGATTCACAAATGAATAATCGCAATCTGCTTTTATCAAATGACGCTGAAGCCGATACCAAACCACAGTTGGAAATTTATGCCGATGATGTTAAGTGTGGACATGGTGTTACTGTCGGGCAACTGGATGAAAAGTCGATATTCTATTTGCAATCACGTTGCGTTGATGAAGAAACGGCGCGTAATATGTTGACGTTTGCTTTTGCCAACGAAATGGTCGATAAGATTAAAATTAAAGATTTACATGATAAAGTGTTGGAGCAAGTGTTGGTCCGTTTCCCGCAGGAAGGCGTTAATAAGGAGTGGTTATGACCGTGTTTGATGTACAGAAAATACGCCAGGATTTCCCTATTCTTAAGGAGAAAATTCGTGGCAAGGATCTTGTTTATCTGGATAATGCCGCCACTTGCCAAAAGCCGCAAGCGGTTATTGACAGCATCGTGCATTTGTACAGCCATGATTATGCCAACGTACATCGTGGCGTACATACGTTAAGCGTTCGCTCTACCGATAAATTTGAAGGCGCACGTACCAAAGTTAAAGACTTTATTAATGCGGCCAGCGAAAAGGAAATTATTTTTGTTAAAGGTGCTACCGATGCCATTAATCTGGTTGCGCAAACTTACGGTAAAGCCAACGTAAAGCCCGGTGATGAAATTATTATTACCGCGATGGAGCATCATTCGAATATTGTGCCCTGGCAAATGCTCTGTGAGCAAACCGGTGCAGTATTGAAGGTTGCGCCCATCAACTTGCAGGGTGAATTGATATTTGAAGAGTTTGAAAAACTGATCAATGATAAAACCAAGCTGGTTTCCGTGGTCCACATGTCTAATGCACTGGGTACGATTAATCCCGTTAAAAAGATTATCGCTGTAGCGCATGAAAAAGGCATACCTGTTTTACTTGATGGCGCGCAGGCGATTCCTCACATGCCTGTCGATGTGCAGGATCTGGATTGTGACTTTTATGTTTTTTCCGCGCATAAGCTCTATGCCCCGACAGGTGTTGGTGTGCTTTACGGAAAACAAGCATTGTTGGAAGCTATGCCGCCGTATCAAGGCGGTGGTGACATGATTCGCAAAGTCACTTTTGAAGAAACCGAATACAATGTCTTGCCCTATAAATTTGAAGCCGGTACGCCGAATATTGCCGATGTTGTTGGTTTGGGCGCGGCTATTGATTATCTCAATGCTATCGGTATGGATAAGATTGCAGCTTACGAGGCTGAGTTACTGGTTTATGCTACGGAAAAAGCGCAGCAAATTAAAGGTCTGCGAATTATTGGTGAAGCTGGCCATAAAGGTGCTATCTTGTCTTTTGTTCTTGATAAAATACACCCACACGATATTGGCACCATGCTTGATAGTTTAGGTATAGCAATTAGGGCAGGGCATCATTGTGCCATGCCGGTGATGGATTTTTTTCAGGTGCCCGCGACAGCAAGAGCCTCTTTTGCCATGTATAATACGAAAGAAGAAATTGATGTGTTAATGAAGGGTATAGAATCTTTAATAGAGGTATTTGGCTAATGTTTGATGATTTACGCGACCTCTATCAAGAGGTTATTTTTGACCATAATCGCAACCCGCGCAATTTTCGTATCATTGAAAATGCCGATAGAAAAGTCGAAGGATTTAACCCTCTATGTGGTGATCGCCTGACTTTATATTTGCAAATGGATGGCGATGTGATTGCCGATGCCAGTTTTCAGGGTTCAGGTTGTGCTATTTCTACCGCATCTGTTTCGTTAATGACTGAAGTTGTTAAGGGAAAAACCGGACAGGAAGCTGAAGCGTTATTTAAAAAGTTTCATGAAATGACGACGGGTAAAGATGAAAACTTTAATCTTGAAGCGATTGGTAAGCTGGCCGTATTAGCAGGTGTGCGTGAATATCCGGCACGGGTTAAATGTGCGACACTGGCTTGGCATACCCTTGACGCTGCGTTGAAAAATGAACAACAAGCCATTTCTACAGAATAAGTATTATTGTTAATAATTCAGTGCAAAAATACACCGGAAAACTGGCCGTACTCTATCAGGGGCATGGCGATAGCCTGCCTTTTCAAGAGCTTGCACAAAGGCTAAGCGTTCCTTTATATCACTCAATTAATAATGACAGCGAGGAGAGTTTCTTTTTAACGTGGCGCGATGGTTGTTTAAAGTTGCTTGATAAAGAGCTGCTTAAAAAAGGCGGACTGGTTGTTGATATAGAGCCGCGCAATGGTGAGCAACGATCATGGCCAGCACCTAAAGATGGTGCTTTGGCACATGCGCTCGGGCGAAAAACGAGAACGGTTGTTGATGCAACGACAGGATGGGGGCAAGATAGCTTACATATCTTTCGTATGGGCTATCAGGTGCTTTGCATGGAGCGTTCGCCTGTGATGGCCGAGTTGCTGCTTGATGGTTTTAAACGCCTGGCTGACTTGGAGTGGATGCAGAGTCTTAATCTTCAGTCGCCACGATTACTCATCGGTAATGCCATAGATCTGTTGGCAACTTTAGAATCTCAGCCAGACTGTATTTATCTTGATCCGATGTTCCCGCCCAAGCGTAAAAAGTCCGCTCTGCCCAAGAAAGCAATGATGGTTTTACGTGATTTGTTGGGGGATGATCAAGATAAAGAGCAGCTTTTTGCGTCCGCTTTAATGGCTGCCGGAAAGCGGGTGGTAGTAAAAAGTCCGGATTACGCAGAGCCTTTAGGTGGTAAGCCTAATGAAAGTTTTCATGGGAAATTATTACGTTATGATGTTTATTTTAAAAGCTAAAGATTCGGGAATAAAGAATGTCTGATTGGGTAGATGTGATAGATCAAAATGCACTCGCAGATGGCGAAAACATGGTTGTTGATGTTGATGGAACTGATGTGGCGGTCTTTAAAATAAAGGGTGCTTTTTATGCCATTGAAGATGTTTGTTCACATGACGGTGCGGAAATTGCCAGTGGACAACTGGACGGCGATGAGATTGTCTGTCCTCGGCATGGTGCGCGCTTTTGCGTTAAAACGGGTGAAGTTAAATCGCCTCCCGCTTATGAAAACATCACCTGTTTTCCGGTACAAATTAAAAACGACAGAGTTCAGGTCAGAGATAATCGCTGGGACTAATATAATATTAACTTCGACATATAAATCTTTCTTTATAGGCAATTTGCCTACAAAAATACAGGATTTCCCGCTTAACAATGTGTGGTTTTTACTTGCATTGAGTACTTCAAAAAGATTTCCCCGGATATGAAAATCAAAAAAACTTTCAGGTCTTTCCAGTTAAATTGACATGATTTGTAATAAATTTTTAAGATCGGTATATAGACTTAACTGCCATATACCTATTTTATTTAACAGGCTGTTGCTGTCCGGGGATTGAGCAATTCCTCAGAATGCAAGATTGTTCGTGTTGCTGAACTTTATTTGTTAACTCAAATAAGTGTTGAATAATGACTGGGTATTTATCAGTCAGTCACGCCTGACAGGCCGATAATAGACCAGTTGTCAAAATCAAGAGAACCTTCCTCATTGTCACCATTATTATAAGTAATGCGGCAAGCATATTTTTTGGTGCTGTTACTAACGGTGACTTCAGCGCTGATAAGATACTGATAATTTCCCAGAGTCCATGCGTTTAAAGGTTTTTCAGGAAAGGCTACGGTTGTATCAGGTCCAAGTTCGGATTTGATGTAATTATTACAATGCGTGAAAGCAATTCCCGACATCGGTGTCGATATGGCTATTGGACTGGCTTGGTCTTTGCTATCCACCAGAAACAGGTCTGACGCAGCAGTCTTATATATAAAAGGCATGACAACTTTATATTGGGTTAAAAGAAGAACAGTTAATCCCGCTATAAGTATTAATATTTGGTATTTTTTCATAAAATTCAGGTAATTAAATAAGGGTTAATTATCGATATGTTTTGGCTAATTTTAACAGGAATCAGGATATTAAGCGCAGGTAAATTTTATATGAACGCGAATAATTACAGAAAAATGAAATTGAGAATGTTTTTGACTTGACAAGGTTACTTGAGCTGGTAGACTGACTGCTCACTAAATTGACTTGGTGGCACCGAAGCTTAATTTATTTTAAGTTGAAGTGGGAAAATGGAGTTGTACCATAGAATCCTGGTTAATTAAGCCAGGAATTTGTTAATTTTTAGGAGGTAGAAATGGCAGCTACAACTGAATCAGTTAAAACTGATGCTGCGGAACAACCGCTGTTGAAAAAAAGAAATCTCGTCATGGGTGCAGCACTATACATAGTGTTTTACGCCTGGGTACGCTGGTATGAAGGTGTTTATGGCTGGTCTGCCGGTCTTGACTCATTCGCGCCAGAATTCGAAACATACTGGATGAACTTCCTGTATATCGAATTTGTATTGGAAGTAATCACTGCTGGTCTTTTGTGGGGTTACATGTGGAAGACTCGTGATCGTAAAGTGATGTCAATCACTCCAAGAGAAGAGTTGAGAAGACATTTCACACATTGGACTTGGTTATGTATGTACGGTATCGCTATTTATTTTGGCGCTAGCTACTTTACAGAGCAAGATGGTACTTGGCATCAAACTATTGTTCGTGATACTGACTTTACACCAAGTCATATCATTGAATTTTATTTGGCATATCCAATTTACATCATCACTGGTGGTGCTTCTTTGTTGTATGCAAAAACAAGATTACCTACCTATAAAGAAGGTTTACATTTGATGTATTTAGTGGCTGTAGTTGGTCCCTTTATGATCTTACCAAATGTTGGCTTGAACGAATGGGGTCACACCTTCTGGTTTATGGAAGAGTTGTTCGTTGCACCTTTACACTACGGCTTCGTATTCTTCGGATGGGCTGCTTTAGGTTTGTTAGGTGTTGTAAACACAGAAGTTGGTGCTATCTCCAAACTTCTGAAAAAAGACTTGGCTTAATATCAAGTCTTGGTTGTAATAATTAACTATCTCCTGGCTGCTTCGTCTTTTTTCACGACGAAGCAGCAAAGTAGAAAAGTTAATGATTAATAAAAATAATTTAAATCCTTTAGGAGGTAAGCTATGAGCGCATCTCAATCAGCTGTACGTTCACGCGCAGAAGCAGTAAAAGCTTCACGCACGTTCGATTGGCTAATTTTGTTTACAGTGTTTTTCGTTGTACTTGGTGGTTATCACATTCACTATATGTTAACCGGTGGTGACTGGGATTTCTGGACTGACTGGAAAGATAGACGTCTATGGGTAACCGTAGCACCAATCGTTTCAATCACTTTCCCTGCTGCTGTTCAAGCATGTTTGTGGTACCGTTACCGCTTGCCTTTTGGTGCGGTAGTTTGTGTATTAGGTCTGCTTTTAGGCGAATGGGTCAACAGATACTTAAATTTCTGGGGCTGGACATACTTCCCAGTAAACTTCTGCTTCCCATCTAACCTGATGCCCGGCGCTATCGTTCTTGATGCTATCCTGATGTTAACAGGTAGTGTTACAGTAACTGCAGTTGTCGGTGGTTTGGCTTGGGGTCTGTTGTTCTATCCTGGCAACTGGCCAATCATTGCTCCATTACATGTTCCTGTTGAATATAACGGCATGATGATGACATTAGCTGATTTACAAGGTTACCACTATGTAAGAACCGGTACACCTGAATATATCAGAATGGTTGAAAAGGGTACACTGAGAACATTCGGTAAAGACGTTGCTCCAGTATCAGCGTTCTTCTCTGGTTTCGTGAGTATCATTATATACTTTTTGTGGCATTTCTTTGGCAAATGGTTCGCTCAAACAACTTTTATCTCTAGCGAGTCTCTGTAATTTCAGGGTCTTAAATAAAAACGATAAATTTGGAGAGCTGGCTATTAGTAATTGATGCCAGATTAACTAAAAAAGATTCTCTATTAAATAGAGGGGGATATATGAAAATATTAAAAGACAAGGTTGCTAAATTATCCTTTGTCGCACTGCTGATTACTGTTACAGCAGCGATGTTTTACGTACCAACTGCATCTGCTCATGGTGAAAAATCTCAAGCCGCATTTATGCGTATGCGGACTATTCACTGGTTTGACCTTAACTGGTCAAAAGAAGAAGTGCCAGTTAACGATACAATGACAATTTCCGGTAAGTTCTACGTTTTTCAGGGATGGCCTGAAACTGTTGACAAACCAGAAGTATCATTCTTGAACGTTGGTATTCCAGGTCCAGTATTTATTCGTGTTGGTTCATGGGTTGGCGGTCAATTAGTTCCACGTTCAATTTCTTTGGAATTGGGTGAAACTTATGAATTTAAAGTATTGTTGAAAGCACGTCGTCCAGGTGACTGGCATGTTCATGCTATGATGAACGTACAAGGCGGTGGTCCAATCATCGGTCCAGGTAAATGGGTAACTATTACTGGTTCTATGGCTTCATTTGTTAACCCAATCACTACTTTGACTGGCGAAACTCTTGATCTGGAAACTTACAACCTTGGTAATACTTACTTCTGGCATGGTCTGTGGTACTCCATAGGTCTGTTGTGGTTAGTATACTGGGCACGTAAACCAATGTTTGTTCCACGTTCAATTGCTGTTGAAGCTGGTAAAGCTGATTCATTAATTAGTGCTACTGACAAGAAAGTTGCAATGGGTTTTGCTGCAGGTACTATCGCTATTATTGCCTTTTCAATGGCAAGTACTAACGAAAAGTTCCCTATCACAACACCTCTTCAAGCTGGTTTGTTACGTGGTATGAAGACAATTGAAATGCCTGCGAAGACTGTTAGCGTTAAAATTGAAGATGCTACTTATCGTGTACCTGGTCGTGCCATGCAAATGACTATGACTATCACCAACAATGGTGATTCAGGTGTTCGTTTAGGTGAATTCAACACAGCTGGTGTACGTTTCTTGGATCCTGAAGTTTCTGTTGACGAATCAGGTTATCCTGATGATTTGTTGGCTGAAGAAGGTTTGACTGTTAGCGATAACAGCCCAATCGCTCCAGGTCAATCAAGAACAGTACAAGTTACTGCTTCTGATGCTGCATGGGAAGTATACCGTTTAGCTGATTTGATCTACGATCCAGATAGCCGTTTTGCTGGTTTGTTGTTCTTCTATGATGAAGCTGGTAACCGTCAAATGGTTACTGTTGACGCTCCATTAATTCCATCTTTCATCTAATGAAATAATTAACTGGTTGCTTCGGTAATCAGTTAAGGAATTGAAAAACCCCCGTCACTTTTAAGTGGCGGGGGTTTTTTTTTGAGAAAATTTAGGCTATCCGAAATATTTTTCAGAAATATATGGATCTACTGACTGACGAAAAGTTTGGTTAGAGCTAATAGTTAAGCTTTAGCTAATGGCGAAGTGTAATGAATTCAAGTAATGCCTGCATTTCGGCATCAGTTTTTTAACATCACCAATATCATCAATAACCAAGACTTGATGTTTATCCATGCATATCATTACCGTTATTAAATCCAGAGTCTGCTTGGTTTGTTAGTGGCTTTCGACAAGAGCTATCACTGAAAGCCAATTGATGCTTAAGGCGTGTTGCTCAAGCCCACCAGTAATTGTCGTAATTATAGGCCGACTCAAAATCTAATATCGCCCAATCAATACGATGTTTACAATGATCTGGTCTTTAAGTGCGATAACCTGTTGTTCAGAGAGCGTAATAAGTTCGACCGGAGAATAGATTAGCAAAGCTTTTTTCTTGTCGTAAGTGTGCTTTTCCAGTCCATTTTCACGCCCGTTTTTGATAATGGTTGCTTAAAAAATCCGGAAAATGGCAGGTGTCACTACTTGGCCTTGTTGCTCTTGATGGCGATAATAATATCGCATGAGAGTTGGCAGCTTGGTTTCTTTTAGTAGCATGTCGATGGTTTTAGGAATAGCTGGGTTATATTCGTGCGATGTAAATGACTTCGTAACAGACATTATTATGTTTGCTAAATCCTGTTTCTATGTCAGATAATAAAGAGTGTCCCTATACAGTTCAGGTGATGCCTTGAATGTAGTGTTATCGATTCCTAAGCTGGTCTCAGTGTCGTGTCATTTTCTATCGTCTATGCCCACTAAGCTAATGATTCATTTGCAGCATCTCTGCGCTTAAGCAGGTTATGCCATTCTATGGGGCAATAGCTTATTTACGGGCCGTAAAGAACGAGCAACTGAATTTTATCGCAGGCATAAAAAAAACCTCGTCACTTTTTAGTAACGAGGTTTTAATTCATTATCTTGACGATAATAAATTTATGCTATAAAAGACGAAAATAAATGATTAATACCATATATTAAATCAAATCATCAATGTGCTTTTATAGTTGGAAAATTTTACAACGCTGCATGTAGTTGCAGGAAGTAAGTCGCCAATTTACAATAATCCCTTCAATGCCAAGAAACCTTTTTGAGCGTCTCTTAATTCTTGTTCAGCTTCTTGTGTAGCGCCTTCATTTATGTGTTTACGAGCTGCTTTAAGTTTGCTGTGGACTTTGTCGCGAGCGGCAAATACTTTATCACTAGCATTGATTTCTTTACTTGCAGCAAGTACGTCCTTAATAAGATCAGAGACTTTCTCTTTGTCTTCGCCTTTGGTGATCGCATCAATAGCAAGACCGGTTTTTGCTGCAACCATATCAATTGCATCAGCTGGAGCATAAGTAATACGGCCAGAATCTGTTTCAGCAAGAGCGGTATTTGAAACAGCTCCCATAGATGATGCAATAAATAAAGCCAGAGCTATTTTTTTTAAGTTTTTCATAGTATTAATTTCTCAAGTTGTTGGTCGATTAACGTTGTTAATGCAGTTCGCTAAAATAAATTTTTCTACAAATAGAATTATCGACAATACCTGTAAAAACATTACAGGCTTAATAACTACCTAACGTTAAGTTTATTCATACTTAATTAGGCTGCATTTTTGTAAGATAGATAAACCACAAAATCTTACTGGAAATATAATAGTCTAAAAATACAGTATGCGAAATTAATTAGATAATTTAATCGATAAAATTACTTATTATTAGTGAGATGCGTCGTATACTTTTCTCATTTCTGAGTAGACAACCAAGCCTGCTTTTATTTCTGTTAATGCTTTTTCATTGTCATTATTGATAAAAGCTTCACGTGCACTTTTTAAATGTCCATTCAATTTTTGACGTGCACGTTCAGTTGCTTCATAACGGAATTCTTTTACTGATTGACGTGCATCATTAAGTGCTTTTAAAGTTTGATCGCTCTCGCCGCCTTTTTCAAGCAGGCTTTTAGCTTCTAACATTGACGCTTCAGTTTTATTGGCGGCATCTTCAACGAGTGCGTTTTTATCTACTTTTTCTTCAGCAGAAAAAGCGATTGGAGACACTGCCAGCATTGATGCTGTGATGATAAGAGTCGCTGCAATTTTTTTCAATAACATATTGTTTTTATCCCCTGGTTTATTTTTTAAGATATTAAATTTAAGAAATGTATAACAAAAGACATTCAATTAAAACAAATGACTATTGCTAATTTATATTTTAACACAAATTCTGCTTCGGAATAGTCTAAAAAAGGATAGGTAACTATTGTTGGTTCGATGAACAGTAGGTAAAAATATCGTAGTAGCGCCAACTATAATTATTATCTCATAGAGTTACTGAATTTCTTTCAAAAGGCGAAAACCAACATCATTGGTACGGCTAACGGGTAAGCCGCTGTAACGTATCGATGACCGTAAATTAACCGCTTTGCCAACCCAGCTACCGCCCCTATAAACACGATATTGGCCTGATTCTGGACCTATAGGACTTTTTTCAGGGCTGTTGTGGTAATAGTTGGGATCGTACCAGTCTTGTACCCATTCCCAAACGTTACCATGCATATCATACAAGCCCCATGGATTTGGTTTTTTTTGGGCAACTTCATGACTGGCGCCACCGTAACCTTCATCACCAAACCAGGAATAATCGATTAAGTTTTTTGGTTTGTCACCAAAGGAATACAGGCTGGTGCTGCCAGCGCGTGCCGAGTATTCCCATTCTGCTTCACTAGGTAAGCGCAAAGTATTGCCGCCTTCTTGTGTATTTAAGCGTTTAATAAATTCTTGGGTATCGTTCCAGCTTACTTTCTCTACCGGCTTATAAAGGGCTTTGGATTTACTGGGATTATTACCCATCACTGTTTCCCATTGTTTCTGGGTAATTTCTGTTTCACCAAGATAAAACGGTTTTTCAATGCAAACCCGATGTTGGGGTGATTCAACAGGACTGCTTTCTTTGAGATCCGTATCTTTGCCCATAAGAAAACATCCCGCTTCTATTTTGACAAATCGAATGCCGGCAAAGGATTTGTACTCGGCTGCTTCTACAGACTGCCAAGACATAAATATTGCTGTCATGGTAAAAGCAAATTTTATTGTTATGTTACATTTCATGACATACCCATTATTTGAATGATGAATTAGACGCGTAGTTGGCTACGTAACTATTTTGACAGCTCAGTAAATGAATAAAAAGACCAGCAAGCCGGGTATATTATTCGCAGGAAATCACCTTAGGATTTATTATATAGTTTTAAAGAAAATCATCATCTATTTTTTCGCCTGTGAGGGTGAAATCACTAACCCCCTATTTTATGTATTATGTACTTATTTTTTTGTTTGCGAGCACTAGGCATTGGCATTGTTTCAGTATTCTTAACTGCTTGTTTTAATGCGCAGTCTGGTTCTCTAATTCATTCAACCGACTATTCAAAACCAACCTTCGATTTAAGTGAGGTGACGAGCTTTGATGTGACTGGGAATAATGGCAAGATTCACGCGTTGGTTGCGGGTAAGTTTACAAAAAAAGATAGTCGTGTTGCCGTACGTTATTTATCCTCGGATGATGGTGGTGCGCATTGGACAACAGCCATTAATGTCGTTAACGATGCAAATCTTATCGCGGTACGTGGTAATGATATTCAAATAGCGGGAGCAGGAACTAATTTAGTGGCAATTTGGCAAACAACAGGAGAGTTGCCAAACATGGGGCCGATGGTGACATATTATTCTCATGATAGTGGTATAACATGGCATGCCGGTAGCAATCCAGCCGTTGATAATAACGGCGATCAATCGCATATTGATATGATCGTTGATGCCAAGGGTGTTTTTCATGTTGTTTGGTTGGCTGACCCGGAAGAAAACGGTTACCAAAGTTTACGTTATGCACGCTCGCTTGATGGCGGCGAGCATTGGCAAGCCAGTCTGAAGTTGGATGATTCAACGTGTTCATGTTGTTGGAACACTTTGGCCGTTTCCCCCGCAGGTGTTTTAAGCGTGCTATATCGGGATATGAAACCCCGTGACATGGCATTAATGCAATCATCCGATCAAGGCGTAACATGGCGACATGCCGGTATGGTCGGTGATTTTAAATGGCAATTTGATGGTTGTCCTCATGTTGGTGGCGGTCTGGCAGTTGTCGATGAGGATACTTTATATAGTACCGTTTGGACCGGTGTTGAAGACAGGGCGGGTTTATATACACTTCGCTCTGGCAACAATGGTAAAAGGTGGAGCGCTCCACAAGCACTCGGTGGCTTGGCAAGCCATAGTGACATTGCCGCCAATAAACAGCGGGTTGTGGGGGTATGGGATGAAAGAGGGCCGGATGGGTCAAGTATTTTTTCAGCTCAATCCCAAGATGGCGGTATTTCATGGTCAACTCCAACACGCTTGTCATCAGCCGGTATCATGGCAACTCATCCGCGTATCACGCTGACCTCGCACGGTTTTTTGGCAATGTGGACGGAGAAACAAAGTAAACAGCCCGGCCAGTGGGTAGTTAAAATACTTGAATAATAAGCATAAACAATGTCAAAAATTAGTTTTGACATTGTTTAATCCATTCGTTCGAAAAAAGGTCGAGTAGCAATTGTTATGAAATCGAGGCTTTCTTTTTAACTGGGTATTGTGCCATAAGGGTTATATAATAGCCGCCTGATTACTACCGACAGATTACTTCTTTAGCCGTAGATATTATGACTCACTGCCAATATTATAAAAAAAATCATTCCCTGTTTTCAGGGCTTATCCTGCTTGCTACGATGGCTATGCCTTTGCCATTATTTGCTCATGCAATTATGGTACGATCTGCACCCGAGGCAAACGCCATTTTGTCAGAGTCGCCCAAACAAATCGATGTTTGGTTTAACGATAAAGTGGGTACGGAATACAAGGCGCTTGCCGTAATTGATAGCAAAGGCAAACGAGTTGACAATAAAGATATCCAGCAAGAAACCTTTGACCAATCCCATCTTTATACAACGGTACCAACCTTACCTCCTGATACTTACACAGTGCGATACCGCGTGGTTTCGATTGATACGCACATTGTGACAGGCAAATACCAATTTATTATTAAAGCCCCTTGATTATGAAAAATAGACGCGTTGTTACCTGGACTTTTAGTTTATTACTGTTTGCTGGTCTCCTGACAGGATGTGATCAAAACAAGTTGGGTACCCAGCCAGATATCCCTGACCTTAACAGTGTAGGCTGTTTAATTACCAATGATTTTTACGCTGTGCATCTTAGTGTTTATGTTAAAACGTCTACTGCCAAACAAGATAGTACTGACAGAGCTGCTTTATTAAAGCCTTATTGTCAGGAACTACCTGATACGGGTAAAGCTTTTTTTGCTGCCGATTTAATCGATCGTGATATTCGTAAAACACCTATCGGTATTCGTGTAGTTGAACTTGAGCTCATCGGTACTGATGATAGTAAGCCCGAAGATTTTAAAGAAGTACGGACGCTTACCGAGGTCGCCCCCAAGATGTATACAAAAGGCGTCGTTGAAGCCCAAGCCGATATTGATAAAAACGGTTATTACGCCATGTATTTATTGATTGGTGGTGATGAAGCGATTTCTGATGAAGATAAAATGAGGATTCCTTTTCATGTCGGTGGCGATCCAGATGCTTTACCTAAAAAGACAGTCATGTTGATTGCCGGTGGGGTAGTAACGCTGATAGTTTTTATCATTGCCGGACTGGTTTGGTATCGCAAAAAACAACAATCAATTTAAGGTACCGATGTTAAGTAAAATAATTGCCGTCATTTTATTACTGGGTTATGCCCAGTACAGCATCGCACATGATCCGGGACTTAGTTCTGCCGATTTAATCATCAAAACATCAGGAGTCCATGCCAAAATAACTTTCTCGTTGCAGGATATTGAAGCTTTCGTACCCATGGATAACGATCAGGATGCAGACGTGACGGCTGCCGAGCAGGACGGCGCGAAACCAAAAATTGCCGAATGGGTAATGCAAGGTGTTCAACTCGTTCTGGATGGGAAAACTGTTCAGCCAGTTGGCGCAGGAGTGGTGACCTTTGATCAGAAAAATAATGCATTTATTGAATTTCAGTACGCACAAAAACCTGACCGGCAACTTAACTTTCAGGCGGATTTTTTAAATAAACTAGCGGCTAATCATAAGCAGTTTGTCACCATAAAAGATGAAGCCGGGCACGGTATAGGCGAAAAAATGCTATCTCAGGCCGATAGTACGATAGCGTTGATGTTGCCGGAAGTTGGCGCGGGTAACGAGGTAAACGACAGCGATAGGGTGGAGAGCCAAAAAACCGCTACTTTTATAGATTTCTTACTGTTGGGCATAGAGCACATTCTGACAGGATATGATCATTTGCTATTTTTGTTTTCTTTACTTGTTGTCACACGTAGTTTTTGGCCCGCACTTAAAATCATCACTTTTTTCACTATTGCCCATTCAATTACATTAGGCTTGGCAGGACTTAATATAATTGATATACCCAGTAGTATCGTCGAGCCATTAATTGCCGGGACAATTATCTATGTTGGTGTGGAAAATATTATTCGTGGTGATCATCCGAAAGGACGCCAGTGGCTGGCTTTCTTGTTTGGTTTAATACACGGTTTTGGTTTTGCTGCCGTATTACGGGAAATGGGTATTTCCTCCTACGAAACCGGTATTATGCTGCCGCTATTCTCCTTTAACCTCGGTGTGGAATTGGGGCAGATCACTGTTACAGTAATCTTTTTACCCATTATTTGGTGGCTACACAAGCAACCGAGAATAGGAGCAAGACTGACGCCTGTTTGCTCGATTTTTGTCTGCTTGGCGGGTGCTTATTGGTTACTGGAGCGAACTGTATTCAGCTAAAGGTTATTATCTGAATAGGCTTAAAACGATATGTAGTGGGAATTTAATTTACTGAAAAACTACAGCATATTTAAGCTAAACATAAAGCTGATACATTTGTATTTGATGTGAGTTTTATCGGGTTGCCAAAAAGTAGCAACCCGATCTTTCGATTTAAAAATTGACGGTAATGGTTCCACGTACCATTCTTGGTTCAACAGGATGTTTCATAATGCCATACTGGGAGTTGGCTCCGGCGGGATAGGCATTTTGATAGGCGTAGGCAATATCGTTGGCATTCGAACCAAAAATATTGAAGAGATCGATTTCAAATTTATACTTTTTTTTGTGTTGGTAACCTGCACCTAAATTGACAATACTGGTATTACCTGCCCAGTACGTACCCGACTCATCCAGCGGTACTTCACCAAAATGGCGTAAGCGTACCGTACCAAACAAACCGTTAGGCGCTACTGCTGTTGCCCCCACAGTGATAACCCTACCTACCGAGTTAGGTATATAACTATTGGTCGCATCTTCAGGGGTGGTTGCAAAGTGTGCAGAAGTAAAGGCAAAGTCGGCATCCAGCGTCAACCAATCGGTCGGCTTGTAGTAGTTGGTCAGTTCTACGCCGTAACGATGGGATTTCCCGTTGACTTCCGTGGTGCCGGCATCCCCGACAAAGACCAGTTCCTGGTTACTTTCCAGCCACCAAAACGCCAACGTGCTGTTGAGTCCCTTAATAAAACTGGTGCGTATGCCGGTTTCAGCACCCCGTGAACTGGCCATCGGCGATATTCTGGCCGAGTTACTGTCCAGCGCAGAACCGTTAGTTGGATCAAGTTGAATGGTCGTGCCGCGTGCATCGTTGGAGTGATAACCGTAACCGGCATTGGCAAAGTATTCAGTGTTGTACCAAGGGCCGAGGATGAGGCTTAGCTTGGGGCTAAACATTGCTTGACTGGCATTGCCTGAATTGGCGGCATTGACAAGCGGGTCATGGGTGCTGGTGTCGAGTACTGTAACATCGTTATTGATAAAATCACCCCGTAAGCCGGCAATAGTACGCACTTTTGCATGCCAATAAGTTTGATTTTTGAAGTAAGCGCCGCCGGTGCTTTGGCTGACATCGTTACGACTGACAGTACTGAGATATTGTCTGTTAACGGTGCGATCCAGCCCTACGTTCATAATTTCATCGTGGCGAAATTGCAGGCCATAAGTATTGTCCATATCAAAACCAAACAGCTTGTTGTAACGCGTATGTTCGATGTTACCGCCAGTCTGTACCCGATGTTCAAACTGGTGAATCTGGTCGCCTTGAGTCGGATTGTCGAGATAACCGGTAAAATTGGAATAGAGATCCAGGTCGGTATAAAGCGCGTAGATATTGGCGTCATTTTGCCAGTTATCGCCTTTGTTCCAGAGATTACTTGATAAGCTAAAGCGGTCGGTGTCGCCGCCGTCGCTTGGATCCATGGTGCCGTACTGGCTGAGCGAACCGTTATCAATTGATGCCTGCGGAATCTGGTTGGTCGCCGTCCAGCTGTTGGTGTAGGCTTTGGCATTAACCGAGGTGCCCCAAGTACCTTTATCCAGCGTATAGCGCATCATGCCGTTAAACTTCTTGGAATCTTCAGGTTGCTTCCACACGCCGTTGTAAAAGTTAAATTCGCCTGCATAAAGTAAATTACCGCTACCGACCTTATTGGAATTGGCAATCAGGGTGCGGTAATAATCATATTCACCCGCAGTAAATTTCATGATGCCCTCAGGCAATTTGTCCATTGAGAACATTTTTGAATATCCCGCCGAGGAAAAATCACCGACTTCTGCATAATAAGGCCCCTTGCCATATTCAATATTTTTGACCAGTTCGGGAATGACACTATTGATGTCCATATAACCCTGTCCGTGAGCATGAGTGGACATGTTCATGGGAATGCCGTCAACATAAGTGGTAAAGTCGGTGCCATGGTCGAGATTAAAGCCGCGCAGAAAATACTGGTTGGCCTTGCCGGAGCCGCTATGCTGAGTGGCTAATACGCCGGGTATAACTTCCAGTACTTCACCACTACGTGACAGTGGCCGATATTCAAATTGCGCCTGGTTAACTTCCCCTTGCGATGCTGAACCTGCGATGCCGATTAGATCTTTTGTGCGCGCATCTTCCGTAACGAACATCTCATCAAGCTCCAGGGTTTCATTTTTGGCAGTTTTTGACGGAGTTTTTGTCGTAGTGGTCGGCGTTTTTTTTGCTGTTTTGGGTTTGGTTTTTACCGTTGCTTGAGCTTTGCTGTCTTCCGTCTCGGTAGTTGCTTCGGTTGTCGTCTCGGCTATTGTCGTGTCGGCATAACCGAGCATAAATGCACAGGCAAACAGGGCCAGACCTGCTTTCTGCAAGTGACGTGTGTGTGGTTTACCGGACATGTTAAATGGCGGAAATAGGGGGTGGTTTTTCATTTTCTACCTGAAGTTATTGTTATTAGTGATGTTTAAATGACTTATCGATCGGAGTGACCAATAGTGTCGGTCGATGGGGAGTAGCAAGGCAAGAGTCAAGATAGACAAGTGTGAATTAAGACTTGTCTGTGTTACTGGTGAATTACCGGGAAATAAAGTACGGCTGATAGCGAAGTTTAGCGGGGTAAAGCTTTTAAAGAGGTGCGAATTGCCGAAAGCAAGTTCGTTAAGATCGGGTAGTGTGACAACAACGGAGGCTTGTAAATCTGGCGGCGAAGTTGCACCTACACCATTCGTTAAGAAGCTGGTGGCGAGTGTATAAAAGGCATGGAGTAAATCGAAATAACAGCTGGTTTTGAGCGATGAACCAGAATTATTATCAGGAGTAGGGGGTAAAAAAACAGCGGCAGGGCAAAAACGGGACGTGTTATTAACAACCAAAAGCGTAGGTGGTGAGGTCGCGCCGACACCGCTGGTTAAAAAGTCAATACCTGGTTGATGATTACTTGGCAAGCCGGTTGTGGCTAATTTATCTGCGCTGAGCTTGCCGGTTTTATCACTGGCACACGCAGGTTCGCGCTCCCTGATGAGAGAGTAATTCTGGAGGTGATATTGTTCAATTTCTGCATGGATAGCGCCGTTATCATCGTTATACAAGCGTTGCCGATTATGACTGCTGTTCGATGGCGCAGAATCTATAGCCAAGGTTAATTCATGGGATTTATCGGTTTGTGTGGGTACAGTTGACTTAGCCGTTGAACTATTGGTCGCAGATTGCGCGTAAGCCAAATGGCTAAGGAAAAAGGCAAAGAGCAGCACCATTAAGCGTACGGCTAAAATACCTGCGCCATGTAGTAGTAAGGTAGCTACCATAAAGCCCAAGGTATAAGAGATCAGGCTTACTGAAGTGGATATTTCCTGGCCATGGGCAAAGCCGTGGAAAAAAGCGAAAAATGCGACAATGACGAGATTGGTTTGGCTACTGAAGCGAATTTTTCGAGTAATCAGTACGGTGAATACCAGGCAGGAAAATAAAATAATAACTTCCGCGCCAGGAATCAATAATCCGGCAGCTCCTGCCAAACCACCCAGACTCATCACGCCGACAAAAGTTAACGGTAGCATCCAAATGGCTTGTCCGCGCAATTGCGCGGCCCAAATACCCACAGCAAGCATGGTGAGCAAATGATCACCGCCGTGTAAAGGATGGGTGAAACCGCTACTCCAACCGCCGATATCAACCGCGACTCTCAAACTATTAATCAGCACTATTACCAACACTACCAGCAAGCCCACCGCGAGCATTATGCGCTGGCGATTATGCAAAGCAAAAAGTATCAAGTTATTAATAGGGGCGTTCATTAAGTAGTTGGATTACACTCAAACGGTATTTAAGGATTCGGAATTCTCAACTATTTTTCAGTGTTAGGCAAGTTTAAGTTACTTTCTGGGGCGATTTTTTAATCTTCTACTGATGCCCGTTTACTTTTTATGATGATTTATTGGTGCGAATAGAAATTAGCCTTCGGATGTGAATCACGACTAACAAAAATGTCCTCATAGCGACACTAAAGCGGTTTATACAAATAATTATGTGACATCAATTACAGCAGATAAACGACACGGTAATTGACGTGGCAGATTGTCGCGCGGCAATCTGCCACATTTTCCAAGTCAGGCTTATCAATTAGACTAACAGCGGCTTATACATCAGCTCCTTATTAAATCAGTTTAATGAATCTATCTTCTGGAGATAAAATATGAAAAAAAATAATTTAATTATTCTTATCGTTGCTATGGTTATAGTTATGGCAACCGCGTTTAAAGTGACTAATGCTGAAAGTACTCAAGCAGCAGAGGCTGACAACAATCCCAATCACTCAATGAAGCGTTGGGTAAATAATCCTGAAGATACCAAAGCTGTTGATAGTATTAAAGAAGAGCAATCCGTGGCCTGGTTTGTGGCTCACTCTAAAGTGGCCCGTGAACAAAATAAAGCTTGTTATGATAATCCCGGCATAAAATCAACACCTAACTGTGTTAATTCATTACGCGCACTGGAAATAAGTTTTGCTGGTGCCAGCGGACGTTAATAAGTAAACAGGTCAATGCGGGTCAATATTTTAGCTATTGCGCCCGCGTCAAAAATCAAGCCTAATTACGCGCAGTTTGATTTATCGTTAACGGCTCAAGGACAATGCAATAGGTGGGGAAACAATCAGTAAGCCGGAAAGTTCTACACCAGAAAATTACTTCAATACCAGTTGATTAGAAATCAGCATATTTTTTATGTTAGCCTGTTCTGTTTTTTTCCAGCAATCCCCGTCACACTTTATGCACTTTATCACTAAAGTGTCTCGCCTTCAGGATTTGGCTACTGTCTTAAAACCGCACAGCACAAGTTAGGCCTGGTTGATAAGCTCCTTTACAAAATCAAAATTAAATCTATTCTACTAAGCACAATGCTATTTAACGTCCATCAGTAGCAACCTCAATATTTCAGGCAGATTTTATAACATGAAAAATATACGGCTGGATCCTTCACAACTCTATAAGCCTTGCAGTATTGAACAATTAAAATTCGATTCCACTGAAGAGCTTGAAGATATAGATATTACCGTTGGTCAGGAACGCGCCACGGAAGCGATAAAATTTGGTATTCGTCTACATAAAAATGGTTATAACATTTTTGCAATGGCACCTGCCGGTACCGGAAAATTAACTGCAGTGAGACAGTTGGTTGAACACGAAGCCAGTCGACAAGGCATTCCTTCTGATTGGTGTTACGTAAATAATTTCAGTCAGCCTGCCAAACCATCGGCAATTAAATTGATGCCGGGGCAAGGCAAATATTTTAAGGCTGATATGGAGCAATTAATTGACGAGTTAAGTGTTGCTATACCGTCGGCTTTCGATGGCGATGAATACCGTTCCAGAGAGGGTGAGATTGAAAGTCAATCCCGACAACGAGAAATTAATGAACTTAGCCAATTACGTGATAAGGCCGCTAATGCACAGGTGGTTTTTATAGAAACGCCAACCGGTTACGGTTTTTCTCCCGCCGATGAGAACAATGAAATTATTAATCCCGAACAGTTTAATAAGCTTGATAAAGATAAACAGCATGAAATAAAAAATTCAATCATTGCGTTACAGGAAGATTTAGCCCAATTATTAAAAAATTTCCCGGCCTGGCGCAAGGAAGCCAAGCGCCAGTTACAAGCGTTGAATCGTGAAACAGCTGAATTGGCGGTCAATCATACTATTGATGAATTGATCGAGAAATATGCGAAACAAGAGACTATTCTTGGTTATTTAAATGAGGTACAAAAAGATATTATTGAGCATGTCAGGGATTTTATACCGCGTAGCGAAAAAGTAATTTCTTTTATGGAACTACCGCAAGAACCAAATCCGTTTAAACGCTATCAGGTCAATTTGATGGTTGATTTTAGTGAGATGAAATCCGCACCGGTCATTTTTGAAGATCACCCAAACTACAGTAATCTCTTGGGCCGTATAGATCATCAGGCTTATATGGGCTCGCTGATTACCGACTTTACCATGATTAACCCCGGAGCCTTACATAAAGCCAATGGCGGCTATCTTATACTTGATGCCAGAAAATTGTTGATTCAGCCTTATAGTTGGGAAACTCTTAAAAGAACCTTACAAGCTGGTGAAATACGTATTGAATCGCTGGAGCGGGCACTTAGCTTAATTAGTACATCATCATTGGAACCAGAGCCCATAACACTCAATGTTAAAGTCATTCTGGTAGGCGACCCGCTGATTTATTATTTGTTAAGTGCCTATGACCCGGAATTTCATAATCTCTTTAAGGTTGCCGCTGATTTTGATGACTCGGTTTCCAGAGAAAACAGCAGTCATGACTATGCGCGATTACTGGCAACCATTGCCCGCCGCGAGAAATTACGACCACTGAGTCAAAATGCTGTCGCCAGAATTATGGAGCACAGCTCCAGAATGGTCGGTGATGCAGAAAAGCTGTTAACCCATTTGGGAGCGATTAAGGACTTGTTAACGGAATCTGACTATTGGGCGGAAGATAACGGTCATGTTCATATAACTAATAGCGACGTGCAACAAGCTATAGATCATAAAACCCACCGGCTCGATAAAATCAGAGAAAAATTATACGAACATATTGAGCGAGGTATTGTCTTGATTGATCTTGACGGAAAAGTAACCGGCCAGATCAATGCGTTATCCGTGTTGCAATTGGGCGAGTTTAGTTTTGGACAGCCCTCGCGTATTACTGCAACAACCCGGTTAGGTAGCGGTAAAGTCGTAGATATAGAGCGTGAGATTGAATTAGGCGGGGCTATTCATTCAAAAGGAGTGCTTATCTTATCCAGTTTTATCGCGGCTCGTTATGCGCGAAAAACACCGTTCTCGGTAGCTGTAAGTCTCGTCTTCGAGCAATCTTACGGTCATGTGGAGGGGGACAGTGCTTCTCTGGCTGAACTTTGTGTTATTTTATCTTCCATTGCCCAGATTCCTTTAAGGCAGGATATTGCCATTACCGGTTCCATAAATCAATTGGGTCATGTCCAATCTATAGGCAGTGTTAATGAAAAAATTGAAGGATTTTTCGATATTTGTACCCAAAAAGGACTAACGGGCACACAGGGTGTTATTATTCCTGCGACCAACATCAAGCATTTAATGCTTCGCTGGGATGTCGTACATGCGGCTCAATCGGGTCAATTTAGTATCTATGCCGTAACGACTGCAGATGATGCGTTGGAGTTATTGACTGGAATGGATGCCGGTATTGCCAACGAGCAGGGTATCTATCCGCCGGAATCGTTTAATGCCCATGTCGAGTCTCAGTTATTGCAATTTACCCTGCTTAAAAAGAGTTTTAATCGTAAATCCACTGATTAAGTCTAATTGCCTTACTGCTTTTAATCGCTGAAATGATCTGCGATTTTTATATTGACTGTATTTCTTGCCGAGGATTTGATGATGACTACCCAACTTGAAATACTGCTCGATAAAATAAAAATCCTGGAAGCCGAGTTGATTGAGGAATTACAAAAGCAAGAGGAAGTATTTTCTTGTCAAATCAAAAAGCGACAAATTATTTTTGAAGAAAGTGTCATTATTCAGCATAAGCAATATGCCAAACAGTTATTCTATTACATCACTGACGCACCATTAAAACATATACTCAGTACTCCGTTTATCTGGAGTCGTATTATTCCTTCACTGCTCATGGATGTGAGTATCAGTTTATATCAAGGCGTTTGCTTTCCTGTTTATGGCATTCCTAAAGTAAAGCGCCAAGACTATATTATTTTTGACCGGCAACACCTTCAATATCTTAACCTGATAGAAAAAATAAACTGTGCTTATTGCAGTTATATCAATGGGTTGTTCGCTTATGCACAGGAAATAGCGGCACGTACCGAACAGTTTTGGTGTCCTATTAAACACGCCAAACGCATTAAAGGCCTGCATAGCCGTTATCAGAAATTTACCCGTTATGGGGATGCAAAAACCTATCGAGCCCATTTCAATACAATCAGGCATGATTTTAAAGACTTGGAATAAAATCATGGTATTTGTGCGTGAAGTGGAAGTTCCACCCATCCTTGGTATCCTATTGATATTAAATAATATCATTGTCAATTAATTGATTTTTAATGCTTGTTTGGGTTACCAGTCAACCAAGCCGGGACAGATACCATCCCTTCAAGGGATGTTATCTGTGTGCGCTTACAGTGATATGAATTGGAAGTTTAATTTCAGAAAGACTATAGGAAGTTTTATCGCCAATTACAAATGATCCAGCCTCGCTTTCTGCGATACTATTTCAGTGAAAACAGACTTTAGGCTACCCACCTAAAACGGGACAATTTAATGGTAAATCGTTCGCTGAGCGGAGTCGAAGCGATTTGTCCGCTTCGACTCCGCTCAGCGAACGGTTTCTTATGATGATTTATCATTAAGGACGGTTAAGCTTTTTTCTTGTCCCGTCCTTTCTAAAGTGAGTAGTCAAACTTTACGGCTATGCTAAGGTTCAATAATCTCATGATTTTTTCTGGCACGAAATAACGTACGATTCAGATGCTTTGTGAGCCATGTGTTTTAACATCGCCCCGCTGGACTCTGGCGTAATCTTCCAGTTGTCTGGTTGCTGCGTTAAAGGCGTCACGTATGGCTACATAAATATCTTCATGCCCCTGTTTGTCATAGTGTTCCTTGCTGATAACCAACTCTTTATTCGGCGTGGTGATATCGATGCGGATATGATATTGATTGCCTTGATGATGGTGTTGATGTTCGGATTCAACCGCAACCCGGCAACTCATGATGTGGCTATAAAACCTGTCCAGTTTATCGGTTTTTTCGCGAATTTTAGCTTCTACAGCATCAGAATGAGGTATGCCGCGAAATGTAATTTGTAATGGTATTTGCATAATAATTCACCTTTTTGTAGTAAATTTAGCTCATTCAAAGAAAATTGACAAAATGTACTGCTTTGGTTTTTTAATATATCAATGACTTGGCAAATAGGTGGGAAGATGTTTACGAATATCATCGATACTATGGGTTGTGATATTTTTATCGAGTTCAAAACAGACCAGTTTTTTAATATTTTCCGATATTTGGTTGCGTAGCAAGCCAAGAAAAGAAGGATCTGCAATCATCAATAATTGTTCAAATTTATTGGCGTTATGCGCTTCTTCCAGATAAAGGGCAATACGATGGGCAAAGTTATCTGCTTCATGTTTTTTCGGATCGGTAGCTTGTTCAAAAGCATGTCCCATTTTGCCATCGCCTTTAACCTTTCCTGGTAGATCGGACGTCATTTCCCGATCATGTAAACGACCTTCCGTATGAGCCATGGCTTCGATTTCTTCTAAAGGCGAAGCCGGCGTTTCAGCAGTAAAAAAGCGGGCACGGCAGTGATCAGCGACGAGTATTAAGGTGGATTTCATACTGATTTCCTCTTGGGTGGATTATTTTAAATAATATGTTTTTTGGTAAATTCCGGTATGGTGAATGTTTAAAACAAAAAAAGCGGGTTGTTCAGATATGTTCCAGTGTTTTTATTTGCTTACGCAGACTTTCAAGCTCTTCGAGCAAATCAAGTGCCAGAGCAATTCCGGCCAGATTAATCCCTAAATCTCGTTGTAATCTTAGGGCAGTGCGGGCGCGTCTCATGCTGGCTCCTGAAAAACGCCATAAACGACTATTTTCGCCTTGCGGTTCAATAATACTTTCCTCAACTATACTGATTATCCAGTCGGCATGGACATCACAGGCTCGGCAAAGTTGTGCGAGTGTCAGGCTGTCTTCTTCAATGACCGTTCCCGTATGCACTAATGATAAATCATGTGGGCTCATGGTTTTATATCCCCAAAGCCTGTCGTGGATTAAAAGTAAATTCTTTTTGCATGTTTTTATAGACCGCTTTGGCTTGCTCGGTATTTGCCTGCGGCAAGGCAATTTGCAGTACTACATAGAAATCACCAGGTACCTGAGCAGGTAAGCCGCGACCCGTTAAGCGCAGTTTGCTACCTTGCCTGGAATTGGCCGGTATTTTCAGATCAACACTACCGTTCGGTGTCGGTACTTTTATTTTAGCGCCTAAAGCCGCTTCCCAGGGCGTAACGGGAAGATCAAGGTAAACGTCAGTTTCGGAAACGCGATAAAACGGATGATTATTAAAAGCAATTTCAAGGAACAAATCCCCAGGTTGACCGGTACCTGATCCGGGGCTACCCTGACCTGTCAGTCTGATATGTTGGCCCGGTTTAATGCCTTTGGGAATCTTGATATTCAGATTTCTATGTTTAATCTGCACCTGGCCTTGTGCATTCATTTCAGGGGTGCTCAGGGAAATGTTACGTGTTGCACCATTAAAACTGTCTTCCAGATCAATATAAATTTTTGCATGGCTGTCCTGGCCGCGTGCATGGAGACCATATTGTCCTTTGTCACCTGGACGGAATCCTGAGTGGCCAAATAATTGTTCAAAAAAATCACTGTAAGCCCTCTCTTCATCACTTGTGAAGCCGCCACCTTTAAATTCAAAGCCTTCGTTCCAGTTTGGTGGTGGCCTGAAATCCTGCCCGGCTTTCCAGTTGGCACCTAATTGGTCATAAGCAGCGCGTTTTTCAGGATCTTTGAGTACTTCATAAGCTTCTCCAAGTTCCTTAAACTTGGCCTCGGCATCTTTTTCCTTGCTGACATCAGGATGATATTTACGTGCCAGTTTACGATAAGCGCGTTTAATTTCATCCTGACTGGTATTGCGGGAGAGCCCCATGATTTTATAGTAATCTTTATACTGCATAGTGATGTTTTTTACCGGATTACAAGTCGTCTGATCTGTTGATCAAGATAAAAAATCCTCTCCATCAGGAGAGGGACAACCCATGGAAAAGCTAAAAAGTTGTAAATAAAGTAACAATTCTGCGACAGAACAATGCAATGGATTCGCCGATCATGAAATAATTTTTTATGATTCGATACTTTATACTCCGCACGGTCACAACTCGGTTTTCTGATCGGCCATTTTATCCGATAGCGGCGTTGTAAAAACAGTTACATATAGATATTCAGATAAATAATTTCCATGTTGACAGATACCATCCCTTCAAGGGATGTTATCTGTATGAGCTTACAGTGATATAAATTAGAAATTTAATTTCTGAAAGTCTATAACTAGCTATGCGCCTGTTTTTGCACCTTACTCTCGAATAAAATCACTCGATCATAAATTCCGTAAACATGACCGCGCGGAGTATATACTGACGTAGCTAACAAAAATTGAGAGCTATTCTTCTGACGATATATTGATGCGTTTTGGCTTAACAGCTTCCCGCTTGGGAATAATAATCTCAAGTACGCCGTATTTGCATTTTGCACTAATAGCTTCATTATTAGCAGAATCAGGCAGACTGAAGCGTCGATAAAAAGAACCGGAAGTCCGCTCAACTCTTTTATAACCTTCATTTTCAGTTTTGGCGGTAGATTCTTTGGTGCCTTTTACAGTCAGTACGCCAGCCTCCATGCTGACGTCAATATCCTCCGGTTTGACGCCCGGGATATCGGCATGAATAATAAATCTATCAGTTTCTTCTTTTATATCAACCGCAGGTTCCCATTCGGCAGTTGCAATTGATCCTTCATTGTTTTTTTCATCCTGAGAACTTAATAATTCTCTTTGTAATTGGTTTAATAAACTCCAAGGTTCATAGCGGGTAATGGCCATTTTTGTCTCCTTAAAATAAGCTGATTAGTAATATGTTTTAGCAGCACCAAAAAAGTCGTTATTCTGGAAGGGAAGCGCGAATACATAACTATGGATGGTATTTTTCATGAGTTTGAAGTTTAAACAGACTCCTGTATCCATGCTGGTATGATCGTGCTGAGACCTAAGTTTTCTTGTTAATCAGATAACATAATATTAAACATCAAAAGCACTATTTTAAAGCAGGAAAATCGTACATTTTTATGCTACTTTCGTTTTAATTCTTCAGAAACGCGAGTGAGTTATTGGTTTAAGTTAAGAGCCATATATTCTGTCTTAGGTTTAAAATTGTCAATTAATGGATATATCAACTATATTTATTAGAAATTACTTTATACCAAAATTAAAGCAAGAGCTATAGGTACAAATACTTAAGTATTTGTACCTATCAATGATCGCTATTACTGACAGCAGTTAATAAATAGATTTTGATAAAGCTTTTTAATATCATTTTTTCATTGGTGATCGCTGTATTTGGTCTTTTCTAATAAAAAACAGAACCTCACAGGACGATTTTTGACATTAAGCATTAATATAATATGTTTAATATATAGTTTATATAGGGATATTCTTAAAAAAGTTATCTTGATGTGGGCATTTTTTTATATCAGCAGTTAAGTAATCATGCAAAGGTCGATTTAAGTGAAATCCATTAGTCACAAAAGAGGTAATTACAATACACTCGCTATTGCAGCAGATAGCGAACTGCCTGTAGTTGGTATAGGTGCTTCAGCTGGTGGACTGGAGGCGCTGGAAATATTTTTTTCCAATTTATATCCTCATACCGGCTGTGCTTATATTGTTGTCACTCATCAACTCCCCGGGTATATAAGTCTTCTACCTGATTTGCTGACGAAATTTACTGACATGCCGGTTTTAGCTATCCAGGATGGTATTTCGCTGAAAAGGGATCAGGTTTTTGTGTGTCCGCCGGGAAAAAACCTGGCCTTACTCAATCGCCAATTACACCTTATGGATTGTTATGATCATGGTTTTAAAAACCTGCCAATAGACTATTTTTTGCGTTCACTGGCAGATGATGTCCGGGAAATGAGCATTGGTATTATTCTTTCGGGGACAGGGACTGACGGGACATTAGGCCTTAAAGCGATTGAGAATGTGTCGGGAATGACGATGGTTCAGGATCCCCAGACCGCCAAGTTTGACGGTATGCCCAGTAGTGCAATAGCGATTGCTGGTGTGGATTTTGTACTGCCCCCGGAAAAAATGGGTCAGCAGTTGATTGAATACAGTAAAAGTGTCCGCTTTAAAAACATTAACCGGGACCAGCCTGATGCTTCTGTGGATTCTGAATCCATCAAAAAAATATTTATTTTACTGCGTAACAGAACAGGCAATGATTTGTCGGCTTATAAGCCAATTACGATTAAACAGCGTATAGCCCGACGCATGAATATTCATCAGATTAAAAGTTCCGGCAACTACGTGCAGTTTTTACAGGAGAACCCTAGTGAGTTGGATAAACTCTTCACGGAGCTTTTAATTAATGTTACCAGTTTTTTCAGGGATGCTCCCGCATTTGATGCATTGGGTTCGTTGGCTCTGCCCAAGCTCTTTGAAGGCAAGCCCGATAACCATGAATTGCGTATATGGGTTACGGCTTGTTCCAGCGGTGAAGAGGCTTATTCAATCGCGATTCTGCTCAAAGAAACTCTGGAGAAAACAGGCAAACAGTTACGCTTTCAGATTTTTGCTACTGACCTGGATCCCATGGCTATTAATCGTGCCCGCGAAGGTGTTTATCCTGCCGGGATTATGGTCGATGTTTCACCGGAACGTTTGCAACGATTCTTTACGCTGGAAGATAGTCAATATCGTATCAATAAAGAGATTCGCGACACGGTGATATTTGCTACGCAGAATTTGATTCAGGATCCGCCTTTTACACACGTAGATTTGATTAGTTGTCGAAATCTGTTGATCTATCTAAACGCTGATTTGCAAAAGGATATTTTTCCACAGTTTCATTATGCATTGAATAGTAATGGCATTCTGTTTCTTGGATCATCAGAATCCATTGGCAATTTTGATAACCTGTTTTCAGCAATTGACAGGAAATGGAAGCTATATCAACGTAAAGATGCTCCGACCAGTTTTCTGTTATCAAAACTTGGTTCGGTTCCCTTCAGCGCTGGTGATTTATCATCTGTTCCAGTTAAGTTGGGTAGTACCGAACCCAAGACTGGTAATATTGCCCGGCAAATAGAACAATTATTACTCAACCGATATGCACCGGTTAGTGTCATTATTAATGAAGACGGTAAAATTGTTTATATTCACGGTCGTACCGGTAAATATTTTGAATTCGCGACGGGCCAGCCAAGCTGGAATATTAGTGAGATAGCCAGGGATGGCTTGAAATTACCTTTGTTATTGCTACGTAAAGCGATAAAAAAAGGTAAGGAAGTCGTTATTAGTCGCGGAGTCAGGGTAAAAACTAATGGCGATTACGAAACTATAGATTTAACACTGGAAAAAATTATTGAAGCGGAAGCGCTAAGGGATTTATTTTTAATCACTTTTTATCCGCAGAGTAAAGAACAGGCATGTCAACTCACTGAGAGCATTAACAAGACTGCGATGCTTATTGATAACCCGGATGAACAGCGGAAGCTTGAGAGTGAGCTTTTCTTTGTTAAAGAATCTCTCAGAACCACTATCGAAGAGCTGGAAGTTACTAATGAAGAGCTTAAATCGTCCAACGAAGAATTACAGTCAACCATCGAAGAGCTACAAAGTGCCAATGAGGAGTTAGAGTCTTCCAAGGAGGAAATGCAGTCACTCAATGAAGAGCTAAATAGCGTTAACAGTGAGCTGCAAAAAAAAGTTGAATTACTTGCCGATAGCAATGATGATATGCAAAATTTATTAAATAGTACTGATATTGCCAATATCTTTCTCGATGGAAATTTAAAAATAAAACGTTTTACCCGACAAGCCAAAACAATTATCAAGCTGATTGATAGCGATATAGGCAGACCGCTTGCCGACCTGGTTTCTACACTCAAATACGAGCATCTGATTGATGATGCTAAAACGGTACTTAAAACCCTTGTTTATAAAGATACCGAGGTACAGTCGGTAAATGATAACTGGTATTTGTTACGTATTCTTCCCTATCGGACTACGGAAAACATGATTGATGGACTGGTCATCAGTTTTGTTGATATAACCCGTCTTAAAAAAGCAGAGCAATCGGTGCAGACAGCCAGATTAACAACGGCGATTGTTAATACAGTAAATCAACCACTATTGGTACTGGATGATAAGTTGGATATACTCATTGCCAACCCTGCATTTAATCAGGTCTTTAATAGTGGAAAGGCAGATATGACCGGGCAATCGCTATTGACAATCAATGCGTCGGCGTGGGATTGCGTCCAATTATATAATCATTTAATGGACACATTAACCAGTCATATTGCTTTTGAGGATTATTGCCTGGATATCAGTTTTCCGGTTATTGGTAACAAACACTTAATGATTAATGGTTGTATTTTGAAACAATCACCAGGTAGTCAGGCCCTGATTTTGTTGGCTATACAAGATGTCACCAAGGATGTTACAAGGCAGCAGAAACCGGCCTGAATTACGCAAGAAATTACCTGAAACAGGGAGCTACTTTTCTGTCGCTGAGTAATTACAAAAATTAATAATTATTTCACCCGTATTCAAGAAAGGTATGCGCAATGGTCACTGAAATCGTAGAGAAGGAGGATTCCGGAATGCTCCGAAAAGAAGCAGAGAAGTTAGTGACGATACGCAAGGAGAATGCCCAAAAAAAAGCGGATGCCAGGCTTGGTAAATCGGGTGCTGATCTTGCCGGTATGTCCGATACAGACATTGAAAAATTATTGTTTGAATTTCAGGTTCATCAAATAGAACTGGAGTTGCAAAATGAGGAGCTGAAAAGAACACATCAGGAACTCAGTGTCTCTCATGATGACTTTGCACGAATTTATAATTTATCGCCTATAGCTTATCTGACGATAAATGAACAAGGGCTTATCAAGAAAGCCAATATTGCCGCAACACAGCTATTGAGCCGTTCAGAAGAGCCATTGGTCGGCAAGAGGTTGGGTAAATTTATTCATCCTTCAGATCAGGATAATTATTATTTTTTTATGCGTGATCTTGTCGTAGATAAAAATAAACACATTCTAAATGCAAAGCTGGTAGTCAAAAATAGCGAGGTTACAACATCTGAATGCCCTGGTTTTGGGCTTTATGGGTGTTCACGGGCATTATGCAGTCACAATAGCGATCTCGTTTATGTAGAATTACGCAGCACAGTTAACAATAATTACGCTAATGATAGCCAAATATACCTGACAATTCAGGATGTCACTGGATATAAATATACTCAGGCGACCATCTCTTGCCTCAATAAAAAACTGGAACAAAAGATTTTTGAGCAGACTTCCAAGCTGATTGAAAGCAATCAGGAGCTAACCCAAAAAATTGAAGAACTCAATTATTCAAAACACCAGTTGTGGGAACGCGAAGCCAAGCTGACGGCTATTTTTGACGCTTCAATTGAGGGAATTATTACTATTGATACGTTTGGTGTCATTTTATCGACAAACAAGGCCGTAGAAACTATTTTTGGCTACAGTGAGCAAGAGCTGGTCGGTTGCAGTTTTGATAAACTCATGTCGCCCTTGCAGAAAAAAAATCAGAGGCAAAATGTAACAGCCAATATACCTGGTGTTATTGGTTTAACCCGTGAAATAGACGGATTATGCAAAGATGGATCTATCGTACCGCTGGATGTTTCTCTCGTGGAATATGCAATAGATGGTGCAAAGTATTTTACCGGTATATTTCGCGACGTGAGTTTGCGTAAGCATCAGGAGCAACAAGAGAAAGAACATTTGGAAGAGCTTGCTCATGTAACCCGTGTTGGTCTTATGGGCGAAATGGGTTCAGGTATTGCGCATGAAGTTAATCAGCCGTTGACGGCGATTACTAATTATACGCAAGCCTGTTTACGTTTTATTGGCGCTGAAAACCCTGATCTGGTGCAACTGGGTGACATATTATTCAAGATTCATCAGCAGGCGCTAAAAGCGGGGCAGATAATTCACCGTATGAAAAACTTTGTCAGTCCAAGAAAGATATGTCGTACCAGTGTCGATATTAATACCTTGGTCGAAGATGCGGTCAGCTTAAGCGCCAATGCTTTTAAACAAAGTAAAATCAAGCTTGAACTTGATTTGGAAAAAAACCTCCCTGAAGTGACTATTGATGATGTTCAAATTGAACAGGTTTTATTAAATCTGATTAGAAACAGTATTGACGCATTAAAGGATATGCCGTCCACAACACAGCGAAAAATAAAGGTTCATACTCGTTTGAAAAATATCAATGAGATAGAAGTTAAAGTAAATGACAATGGTTCTGGAATTGATGAGGCTCAAAAAGACAAAATACTAAATCCTTTTTTTACTACAAAATCAACAGGAATGGGTATGGGTTTATCGATTAGTCGTTCTATTATTGATGCTCATGAGGGCATTTTTAATTTCAAAAGTAAACCGGAAAAGGGCACTACCTTTTATTTCACCTTACCGATAAAGAGAAAATATAATGAGCAGTAATAAATTCGAAGCTTTGGTTTATTTGGTTGACGATGAGTTTTCGGTACGTGATTCACTGGCGCTGATGATTGAATCAACCGGGCAAGCTGTTAGAAGTTTCGATTCCCCCGAGGCCTTTTTAGATAACTATGATCCCCAACAATTGGGTTGCCTGCTTTTGGACGTTAGAATGCCAACCATGAGCGGGCTTCAGCTTCAGGAAGAATTATTGATAAGAGATATTTTTATCCCTATTATATTTATTAGTGGCCATGCCAGAATTCCGGATTCGGCAAAGGCCTTCCGGGCGGGAGCGGTGGATTTTCTGGAAAAACCGTTTGATAATGAAATATTGTTGGAGCGCATTGCTGAAGCCATAAAAAAAGATCTGACGAACAGAAAACAACTGGATGAATATAATAAAATAAAACAGCGTCTGGCTTATTTAACGGTACGTGAAGGTGAGGTGCTATCTCAGATCGTTAAAGGTCATTCCAATAAAGAAGTGGCAAAAATGCTGGACATTAGTAATCGAACGGTAGAAGCGCACAGAGCTCGTATCATGGAAAAAATGCAGGCGGAATGTCTCGCTGATCTGGTGATGATGACAACACATTCTACTATTTTTAATATCGGGTCAAATAAAAGCTGAATTTTGCTACCAGTAGGTATTTATACGTATTGTCAGCATTGGCTTTTTGTTTATAAAATAGAATCTGAAGAGTGTCTGTTTGTTTTTTTAGATCTTGGGAGTAGAAATGAAAACTGACAATGATTCATTATATGATATTGATGGTAGTGAAATTGATTTGAACGAATTTCGTGAAAGGGTTGCAAAAAATGCTTATTACAGAGCCGAGAAAAGAGGCTTTGAAGATGGTTATGAGCTGGAAGACTGGTTTGAAGCCGAGCAGGAAATACGTGATGAAGGTCGATATTAATGTTAGCTCTGGCGTCTTACAAATCTTGATTTTCGATAACAGATGCCCTGGCTTAAAAGCAAACAATTGGAATCAATGATGTCCATTTTCAAATGTCCACTGTAATTAATAGTTGCTCATGATTAATCCTGATGTATTGAGTTATTATTACAACCTCTGCAATATTCAAAAAACGCTGTTAATCTACTTTATATAAAGTCTAAGAAGCGTTCAAACTAATTAATTTTTATCGTTATAAAACAACAGTTTTAACCAACTTACTAATTCTGTCATATCGTAGCACTATACTGGTTTTATAAAATGATGATCTATGAGTATTAAATTATCGTTGTTGTAATCATACTGATGGTGACTTTTCCCTGAATCCACATTAATCTCAAAACAGATTAGCTAATTGACTATCCGACCAAATGGTACTAAAAATGAAACGTAATAAAATAATCGACGATAGTAAACAGCATAGATTACAGCAGCATAAACAATGCATTGCTTTTCATGAAGCGGGCCATGCTGCGGCAATTTATTTAAATAATAAAGCCAGAAATCTGCCACCTATTTTCTTTCAGATTATATTTAAGGAGATAAGCGATACGGCAGATTACGACGGATTTGTATCTGAAGGAAGTCATGATGACTGTGTGGCAAGAGTGGAGGGAGGACGCCTGATTCAATCGTTACCTTATTCAGTTGATGGGTTGGCGCATAAGTTAGTTGATCACAATGAAGCGATGGCTCCTCTGGTAAAGGATTATATAAGAGCCTTTGAAGCTGACATCATTAATTTACTTATTGGGCCGCTGGCTGAAGCCAAATATGTTCATAACAGGGATGATGAGTTATTTAATCATCAGTTAGTTAATTTGAAATCACTGGAAAATTATGGTGGTAGTTCAGATATTAGCTTGGCACGTGAGTATATAGAAAATTTTTCTGCAAGCCGGGAGCAGCAAGATGAAAAACTTCATGAGTTATTTTTTCTGGCATGTGATTTTGTAAAGGATCCTTTAAACTGGAAGTCAATTACCGAGCTGGCGAACCATATATTGGTAAGTGACAAAGCTATTATTAGCTGCGAAGAAGTCGCCTCTGTACTTCAGTCGTAAAAAGATTGGCTTTCAAGTCAAAATATGACATAGATAAAGGCAGGTTGTAATGAGCGAGCCAAAAAATACCATTATTCAGTTTATTGTTACGTTACTGGGTAGTCTGAAAAACAGGATAAGCTCATTATTTGGCACCCTATTCAGGTCAAATCCGGAGCTTGAGCTCAATAAACCTGCGGATACTCAAGCAAACGGGGCAAAGCAAAAAAGCTTCATTTACTTCGCGCTGTTTTTAATGGTGATGCTGTATCTGCTAAACAGCATTAACGAGGTTCAGCGCGATGAAATTTCCTATAGTCAGTTTCTTAAATTAGTTAGCGAAGCAAAAATTGATAAGGCTGTCGTGACTGAGCGTGTTATTACCGGCGTGATCAAGTCTGATGAACCAAAAGAGTCAGGTAAGCATTTTGTGACCGTGCCTTTATGGCAAAATGACCTTGCCCAAATGTTGGCACAGAATAAAGTGGATTTTATCGTCAGAAGCGGAGAAAACTGGCTAACCAATCTATTTTTTAACTGGATTATTCCGATATTTATCTTTGTACTTATCTGGTCATGGGTTATGCGCAGGGCTACTGCCGGAGCGCAGTCCTTTCTCAATTTGGGTAACAAGGTTCGCATTCATCAGGATACCCAAACCAATATTACCTTTGCTGATGTGGCTGGTGCTGATAGTGCCAAACAAGAGTTGAAAGAATCCATCGACTTTTTAAAAACGCCTGAAAAATTTCAGCGCTTGGGCGGGCGAATGCCCAAAGGCGTATTGCTGGTAGGACCGCCCGGAACCGGTAAAACCTTGCTGGCCCGTGCAGTTTCGGGAGAGGCAAAGGTGCCGTTCTTTAATATCAGCGGTTCCGAATTTATAGAGCTGTTTGTGGGTGTTGGCGCTGCCCGCGTTCGTGAATTGTTTGAGCAGGCACGCAGTAAGGCTCCGTGTATTATCTTTATTGATGAGCTGGACGCCATCGGGCGTTCGCGCGGAGGGCCTGTAGTCATGGGTGGACACGATGAGCGGGAGCAGACCCTTAACCAGCTGCTAACTGAAATGGATGGCTTTGATACGTCAGTCGGCGTGGTGGTTATGGCGGCGACCAATCGTCCCGAAGTGCTTGATAAAGCCCTGCTACGTGCCGGTCGTTTCGATCGCCAAATTATCGTTGATAAGCCGGATTTACAAGACCGTATCGAAATACTTAATTTGCATACTAAAGCCATGACCTTGGCTGACGATATTGATATCGCAGTTATTGCAAAACGAACGCCAGGTCTGGTCGGGGCAGATCTGGCTAATATAGCGAATGAAGCGGCTATTATGGCGACACGGGTTGACCATGAAAAAGTTGAAATGGAAGATTTTGAAGCGGCTATTGACAGGATACTCGCCGGACCCGAAAAGAAAAATCGCGTACTAAACCCGGAGGAAAAGCGCCGGGTTGCTTACCACGAGGCCGGGCACGCCATGGTTGCCGAACATGTAGCAACCGGACAGCCGGTGCATAAAATTTCTATTATTCCCCGAGGCGTGTCGGCACTGGGTTTTACCTTGCAATTGCCGGTAGAGGAAAAATTTCTGTCTACTGAGCATGAGCTAAAAGACCAGATAGCCATTTTACTGGGTGGACGTATGGCAGAAGAAATTGCCTTGGGCAGTATTTCAACGGGTGCCCAAAATGATCTTGAAAAAGCCGGTGACATTGCTCGTAGCATGGTTTGTAGTTTGGGTATGAGTAAAAAACTGGGGCCTATGACTTATGGCAAGCGCCAACAACTTCAGTTTCTGGAAGCAGAAGTCTCTGAATATCGTAATTACAGCGATGAGACTGCCCGTATCATTGATACAGAAATAATAATATTGATTAAGGAAGGAGAAACCCGCGCTCTGGAAATAATTACCGCAAACCGCAACGCATTGGAAAAACTGGCTAATTTGTTACAGGAAAAAGAAGTGATTAATCGGGAAGAGATGATTGCTTTGCTTGAGAGCAATTAATATTAATAATTGAAATTCTTGTTTTTGCAATCATCGCTAAGTGCCTGCGATGCAATAAAAATCAACATCTCTTTTTCATAAGCTTTTTTTGTGACATGTAGAGTAAATAACGATAGAGCTTTGTCGGTAAGGCTTAATAAGTTCTTTTATATATCATTGATTTATAAGTCATGTCATAATAAGAAATATTAAATTTATAAGCAATAACTCAGGTAAAAACGGTTTTTGCCGTAAGCTGCTTATTTGTAATTTATTTCTAAAATGATCATTATCACTTGATAATGAACGAGCTATCTTACCAGAGGTTTTTAATGACTTTCGAACAACTCGGTTTAACCGAGCATCTCCTTAACGCTGTAGCGGATCAAGGCTACACCACACCTACACCGGTACAACAAAAAGCCATTCCATTAATCCTTGACGGCAGGGATGTATTGGCAGGTGCGCAAACGGGTACAGGAAAGACCGCCAGTTTTACGCTGCCATTATTGCAAAGGTTGGCCGAAAACCATGACCCGCATCAAAAACCGCATAATATTCGTGCCCTGATTTTAGTGCCGACCCGTGAATTGGCTGCACAAGTCTATGAAAGTGTTGTCACTTACGGAAAACATTTGCCTTTACATGTGGAAGCGATCGTTGGCGGTGCCAGCATTGGTGTACAAACCCGTAATTTACGCAGAGGTTGTGACATTGTAGTGGCAACACCAGGGCGTTTGATTGACCATGTGAAGCAACGTAATATTAATCTGTCAAACGTAGAAATACTGGTTTTGGATGAATCCGACCGCATGCTGGATATGGGCTTTATGCCCGATATCAAGCAAATCATGGCGCTGATACCCAAGAAACGGCAGAGTTTGTTATTTTCAGCTACCGTGCCTAATGCGATCAAATCTCTGGCTTCACAGATGCTGAATAATCCCGTTGAAGTTGAAGTTGCCAAGCAAAATGCAACCGCTGAAAATGTGACGGAACTTGTTTATGGCATAGATCGTGAACATAAACGTGCCTTGCTGTCTTATTTGATTGGCAGTAATAACTGGAAACAAGTACTGGTATTTGTGCGTACCAAGCACGGCGCTGATCGTCTGGAAAAACAATTGATTGAAGACGGTATCCGTACCACGGCATTACATGGCGATAAAACCCAGGGTGCGCGCAACAAGGCTTTGGAATACTTTAAAAATGGCAAGGTATCCGTATTGGTTGCAACCGATATTGCTGCCCGTGGTTTGGATATTGATGACTTACCGCATGTGGTTAATTTTGATTTGCCGCAAGTACCCGAAGATTATATCCATCGTATTGGCCGTACCGGACGTGCCGGTTTAAGTGGTGTGGCCTTATCATTGGTCTGCCCTGAAGAAGCTTATTATCTGGTGGAAATTGAGCGGCTGCTCAAGCGACAAATTCCACGGATTGCTGATACCGGTTATGAGCCAGTGTCTTTGAAGATTGCTGACGCACCTAAAAAGAACGCCGCCAATAAAGATACCGGTAAAAAAGATTTACGGCACTCCAAAAAACCGGCAGCTCGTGCCGCTACCGCCAAGCCTGCTGACAGTAAACGGTCGGACAGCAAGCGTATTGAATCAAGAGGCAAGGGAAGATCAGGTTCAAGACGAAAGGATTAAGCCAATCAACCAGTCGGGTTAGCTTATTTAAGTATAGCGAGATAATGTAACCCGACAGGGTGTGCGTCGGGTTACGTTATCACTTGGCAAATCACTCCCACCCAATAGCTGTTGTAGACGAGATTCTACCTTCCGTTATTGATAGTTACGTATCTTTCTCATTCATCCGTAATCGGATCTATAGATTTTCAGAAATTACATTTCCAATTAGTATTGCTGTAAGCTCATACAGATAACATCCCCTGAAGGGATGGTATCTGTCGACATAGAAATTATTTATCTGAAAATGTATATGAACGTTAAATAAACCGGCTTACTTCTGAACCAAAATCCATGGTTTAACCACAACCGCCCAAACTTCGCTATCGGCTTCCAGCCACTCAAGGGCTTGCTGATCGGATACCAATGCAATCTGCTTGTTTTGTAGCCATTGTGCGACCTGATCTTTATTGTCGATGGAAAATTGGTAGGCAACATCGACCAAATCCAGAGGGGAGGCAACAAATACTGCCGTGCCACTGGCAAAAAAACGCTGTAATTCTTGCCAGGCAATTTTTGATGTCTCCAGATTAACTTTTTCTCTGGCAATATCAACACAGTTTGATTCATTCATGGTTTAAACATTTAATAGTGTCGTTAGAAGTAGAGCTGTTATTCTATATTAATTAACTCACAACCAATCATTTAGGAGTCATTGTCATGTCGCTGTTAGCATCGTTCACCAAAAAATCCAAACTCAAAGCAACCATTCAGCAAACTGCGCAGGCGCGCAAAAGTGAAGGCAATACCGCTGATGGCTTATTTAAAGCTGCCTATCAAGGCTATGCTGATGTTTTACATGATGATCCGCTGCGTGCTGAAGCTTTATATAATTGGGGCTTTGCTTTATTGCATCAGGCAAAAACCAAAACCGGTGACGAAGCGGCCTTGATTTATCAGGATGCCATCCATAAGTTCAATTTTTGTTTGCTGATTAATCCCGATTATCTGGCGGCGGCAATCAATGGCGGTGTTGCTTATATGGATTTGGCCAGACTTAAAAAAGTAAAACCGGATGATGAATTGTACGAATGTGCCAAACAACAGTTCGACAATGCCAATGCTATTCAAAAAGGTGCTGCATCTTATAATCTGGCCTGTATTTATGGCCTGCGCGCTGATAAGGACGCGTGCCTGAAAGCACTGGAAAGCGCCAGAGACAGAGGCACTTTGCCGGAAGCTGGCGAGATCCTGAACGATCCGGATTTGGCTGGCGTTAAAGAACTAGATTGGTTTGTAGCGTTTATGGAAGCGTTAAACAAAAAAGCTGAAGTAGAGCCTGAAAATGAAGAGCCCGTTGTTAAGTCCACCGGATCTAAATGGAAGCTGGTTGAAAAAAACTTTAATTCCGAAGAAATCGCTACTGAAGAAGTAGCGACAACTGAAGAAAATACCGAGGAAGAAAAAGCAAAATAATTTTTGGCAGACAGGGTCTCCGACGCCATGGAGACTGTGAAAGTATTATCAAAAAGCGGATTAAAAACATTATTCACCACGAAGTACACGAAGAAAAATAATCGATTTTATTCAATGTATTGAAAGCTTCGTGCTTTCGTGGTGGGTTTTTTAATTTTGTACTAAAACGAATGCTTTCAAAGTCTCTAGGGTTATATCCTACGATTGGTTAGCCATTCAAGATGGATAGCACGCGGCCAATAACGCCTGCATTTTGGCAAGTCCCAATTTACGTGTTAATTCAATATTATGCTCCGGGATTTCTTCAGGATGCGGGTAGGTCGCTATGGCTTTTTCAAGGCTGCTTTCCCGTAACAGATGCAATAGCGGGTAGGGTGAACGGTTGGTGTAATTAGCCGGATCGTTTTGTTTGGCGCCTTCAAAACAGTAATCCGGATGAAAGCTGGCTAATTGGTAAACACCTTCATAATCCTGTTCAATTAATAGTGTTTCGGCAAGTTCAAGAAAATCCAGATAATCATCGAAGCAGATAAAAGCTTTGTCATAAATCAACAGAGTTGTTTCAATGTCGGGGTCGATATTTAAGCGGTCACATTCCAACATTAAATTTAACAGGCAACTTTCAATTTCAGTGTCATGGCTTGCAACAAAACGAATACTTCCCCGCTCCAGTTCACGTTTGGCGAACGGACAAATGCCGTATTCAATGACAATGGTTTTTAACCATTTTTGCGTTGCATCTATCAATTGTTGATCGTTATCTGCCATAGCTTGTGTGGTATTTTTATAGGTTACGGGAAAATCTGTTGGTGATGTCGAAGGTATTAAATTTGGTAATTTTAAATCAATCAATGATTTGATGGTGTTGGTGAGTTTTGTCAGTATGTGACAATCTATTGCCGCTATAATATCTTATTTTAAGTTACTCGCCTCCACCAATCACAAAAAAATCATGACACTATTATTATTTTCCCTGCGCGGTGTGCCCGAAGACGAAGCCGATGAAGTTCGCGAATTATTAACTGCGGAGCACATCGATTTTTATGAGACTTCAGCCGGTAACTGGGGAATGTCTATGCCTGCTTTATGGCTTAGGGATGAAGCTGATCTGGAAAAAGCCAGGCAATTACTCCATGTTTATCAACAGCAGCGATTTTTGACTTCCCGCGAGGATTATTTACAACTTAAAAAATTGAATCAACAAAAGACACTGTTGAAAGCCTTTATTGAACAGCCGTTGCTTTACTGTGCTTACCTGTTTGCGATGGTACTGGTTGTTTATGTATCGGTTAAATTGTTGCTTGAATTGGGCTTGTAAGAGTCGGTTAAAATGAGACAGTACCAGCAATTAAGGTTAGAATGTCGGCACAACATCACCGGTAGCTAGTGCTGTAAAAGTGTCTGGTGAGTGAACTAACTATAACAAAAGGACAGCTGAATGACCGAGATAACTGAAGTACCGAGTCCTTTTTGCGGTATTGGGACGGATGACCTGACCATCAAGGTTGATGGGGTATTGCTGAAAGTAATTGAAAATGGTTGTGCGGTTAATACGCCTGCATTTGAGCAGCCAATTACCGACATGAGTGCCAGGGTTGATGGCAAAGAAGTCAGTCTGGATGTGGCCATTGCGAGAGCCGCAGCGATATTAAAAGACACCAGCCTGCCTGTAATTGGTGGCTGTGCAACCGATGTTAACGGCATGCGGGGCTTGTTGGCCTTGGCGGATCGTTGTGGAGCCGTGGTTGATCATATCAACTTTACCGGTGCCCGTAATAACTTTTTGGCGCTGCAAGATTCTGGCTGGATGAATACCACGCTGGCAGAAGTTAAAAATCGTTGTGATTGTTTGCTGATTGTTGGTACGGATCTGGAAGCATTTGCGCCACGCTTTTTTGAGCATTATTTGTGGAATAAAGAATCCATGTTTTTGGATGATACCAGTCATCGTGAAGTAATTTATTTAGGTACAGCGCCTTCGGGTGATGCATCAACCTCGCCAAAGGGTAAAAAAGCCCGGGTTTTTGAATGTGCCACTGAAGATTTGCCGGAAGTTGTTGCCGTATTGAGAGCGCTGGTAAAAGGCCAATTGATCTGTGCTACAGCGGTTTGTGGTATAGCGGTTACTGATTTGCAAACGATTGCCGATAAATTAATCGCCGCCAAATATGGCGTAGTGATCTGGGCGGCGGGTGCTTTGGCTTATGCGCAAGCGGAATTAACCGTGCAGATGCTGTCAGAAATGGTTAAGGATGTTAATAATCAAGATACGCGCTGTTCCGGCTTGCCGTTAGGTGGTAAAGAGGGTGATCAAACAGCCAATCAGGTATGCGGATGGACAACAGGTTTCCCGGCACGCACCCGTTTTAGTTCCGGCTTTCCTGAATATGACCCGTTTTTAAATGATACCAACGTATTATTGGCAAATGGTGAAGCAGATGCTTTGGTTTGGGTACATGCCTTTAACGTTAATGCGCTACCACCGGTAACGACTGTACCGACTATTGTGGTTGGTCGCTCGGGCATGACGTTCGCAACAGAACCGGATGTTTTTATTCCCGTGGGCACACCGGGTATTGATCATGTCGGTCATGCCTATCGCATGGATAATGTAGTCGCCATTCGTTTAAAGAAATTACGTGATTCCGGTTTGCCCAGTACTGCTCAAGTACTGAATGCCATTGAACAAGCTTTGCAGGTAAGATAATGTTTATAAAGTTAACAGGTGGAACTGTCTATGATCCCGCAAGCGGAGTTGATGGTCAGCAGCAAGATATTTACATTCAAGACGGACGTATTGTTAAAAAACCGACTGAAGATGTTAAGGTCGATAAAGAATATGATTTAAAAGGTAAAGTCGTCATGTCTGGCGCGATTGATATGCACACGCATATTGGTGGCGGTAAGGGTAACATTGCCCGAACCCTGTTACCGGAAGATCATCGCAATGATCCGGTGCATCGCAGTGATATTACCCGTTCCGGCTGTGGTCATGCCATGCCCAGTAGCTTTGTTACCGGCTATCGTTATGCGGAAATGGGTTATACCGCCGGGTTTGAGCCGGCCGTACTGCCAATTAACGCACGTCAGGCACATATGGAAATGGCGGATATCCCTATTCTGGATAAAGGCGGTTATGTCATGATGGGTAGTGATGATTATTTACTGCGTATGCTGACTGCCAAAAAAGACCAGAAAGCCATTAATGACTATGTGGCGTGGACAATGCACGCGGCTAAAGCTATCGGCGTTAAAGTCGTTAATCCCGGTGGTATTAGTGCGTTTAAATTTAACCAGCGCAAGCTGGATCTGGATGAGCAAAACGCACATTATGGCGTAACGCCGCGAGATATTTTGCGCGTATTGGCAACAGCGGTTAAAGAAATTGGTGTTACCCATCCTTTACATGTTCATGGCTGTAATTTGGGTGTACCGGGTAATATGCAAACGACGCTGGATACCATTCAGGGTATTGGCGGCTTGCCGATGCATTTAACGCATATTCAGTTCCATAGTTATGGCACCGAAGGCGATTTCAAATTTTCTTCCGGCGTTGCCGAGATTGCCGAAGCCATCAACAGAAATAAAAATATCACCATTGACGTGGGCCAAATTCTGTTTGGTCAAACGGTTACGGCATCCGGTGACAGCATGCGTCAACATGCCAATCATAAACATGGCAGCCCCAATAAATGGGTGACGATGGATATTGAATGTGATGCCGGTTGCGGTGTTGTCCCTTTTAAATATAAAGATAAAAACTTTGTTAATGCCTTGCAATGGGCGATTGGTCTGGAAACCTTTTTACTGGTTGATGATCCATGGCGCATTTTCCTGACTACTGACCACCCGAATGGCGCGCCGTTTACCAGTTATCCGCATTTGATCCGTTTGTTAATGGACAGAAGTTTCCGTAATGAGGTGTTATCAACCATTCATCCCGAAGCACAAAAAATGACTACACTGGCCTCCATTGAACGTGAATACACGCTACAGGAAATTGCCATTATGACCCGTGCCGGAGCGGCTAAATTGATTGGTTTAAAAGATCGTGGTGGCTTGAGTGCAGGCAACTGGGCTGATATTACCATTTACACCGACAATAACGATCGCCAAAAAATGTTTGAAAAGCCCGATTATGTTTTTAAAGACGGCCAGTTAGTTGTCGTTAATGGCAAAGTGGTTTCTACAAAATGGGGCACAACCCATGTGGTCAGGCCTGATTTTGACCCTTCTGTCGAAAAAGGCTTGAAAGATTATTTCGACCGTTTTCTAACCATGAAACTGGGTAACTTTAAAATGAGTGATGATGAAATCACTGAGGATGGACGCGGTAGTATAACCGTGCATCCATTAAATGGAGATGTCGCATGATTATTAACGGCGTAACTATAGACGCAACGTTTGCCGAAGCGTTTCCAATGAAAGCCACCCGCGCCATTATTACCGCGCAAAACGAAAAATGGGCGCTGATTTCAGCGCAGGCCATGACCGGTTTTGCTACTTCAGTAATTGCTTGTGGTTGCGAAGGCAGCATAGAGCGTATTTTAGATCCGTCAGAAACGCCTGATGGTCGCCCCGGTGTATCGGTTATGATATTTGCCATGGGTGGCAAAGGCCTGGCCAAGCAACTGGAAACACGGGCAGGACAGTGCGTATTAACCTCGCCTACTGCGGCGTTATTTGCCGGCATTGATGGCGGTATCAGAATTCCTTTGGGTAAAAATCTGCGTTATTTTGGTGACGGTTTTCAGGTATCCAAACAAATTAGTGGTAAACGTTACTGGCGAATCCCTGTTATGGATGGCGAGTTTTTAGCGGAAGCGACCACCGGTCAAGTCGATGCTATTGGTGGCGGTAACTTTTTAGTACTGGCCGAATCACAACCGCAAGCGCTGGCCGCCTGTGAAGCTGCCATTGAAGAAATGCGTAAAATTCCCAATGTGATTATGCCTTTTCCTGGCGGCGTCGTGCGTTCAGGATCTAAAGTGGGTTCAAAATATAAAACCTTGGGCGCATCAACCAATGATGCCTTCTGTCCGACTTTAAAAGGCATGACCAAAACCGAATTATCACCCGAGATTGAATCAGTCATGGAAATTGTTATTGATGGCTTAACCAAGGAAGACATCGCCAAAGCCATGCGGGTTGGCATTCAAGCTATCTGTGATTTGGGTGCAGCCAATGGCATCAAGCGTATTAGTGCCGGTAATTATGGTGGCAAGCTGGGGCCATTTCATTTTCATTTACAGGAGATTATGGCATGAGCGCTTTAACTTTTACGTTAAAACACAGAACAGCTCAACGTGTCGATATGTCGCCGCTGGTGTGTCATCTTTTAAAAGAGTTGAAAGTCGCCGATATTGCCGCTTTAACGTTGCAAAGCGGCAAGCACAAGTTGCGTGTTGATGAGTTGTTCACCATTGAAGGCTCTGATGCACAAAACATCGTTATTAAAAACAGCGTTGATAATCTTGATTTTATTGGTAAAGAACTCGACGGCGGCTGCATAAGTGTCAGTGGCGATGCCGGTGCTTATTTAGGGTTTGGCATGAAAGCAGGCGAGCTTAAAGTATCGGGTAATGCCGGACTTTATGCCGCTTGTGAAATGAAAAAAGGTTACCTTGAAATTGCCGGCAATACCGGGGATTTTTTAGGTGCGGCACTGCCCGGTAATAAAATGGGCATGAAAGGCGGTACAGTTCTGGTTAAAGGTAATGCGGGTGAACGTGTTGGTGACCACATGCGCCGCGGCAATATCCTGATTGAAGGCAATGCCGGAGATTATTGCGGTTCACGCATGACGGCAGGAACCATTGCAGTTATGGGGCAAACGGGCCGATATTTAGGCTATGCAATGCACCGGGGCACTTTGTTGTTATGGACTCAACCGCAGCTGTCAGCCAGTTTTAATGATTGCGGCGCTCATACGTTGGCATTTTTACCTATTTTATTTGCATCATTTAAGTCGTTGAACTCAAGGTTTGCTGATGTATCAAGTGCATTCAATCGTGTCCAGCGTTACGCAGGTGATATGTCGGAAACGGGCCATGGTGAAGTGTTGGTTAGAATAGCTTAACGTTATGGGGTTTGCTTTAGACAAAGTTGTACCGTGGGGACGTTCTTACGATGAATACCTGGCCATGTTTGCTCTTACTGAAGTTGATTTGGGGCTTTCTATTCTTGGTTGCGGCGATGGTCCGTCTGGATTTAACGCCGAACTGACCAAGCGCGGCGGGCGTATCGTTTCAGTTGATCCGCTCTATGTTTTTGATGCCTTGCAGATTAACAAGCGCATATTGGAAACCTGCGAAACGGTAATGCTTCAAATACGTAAGAATCGGAACGACTATATCTGGAATGCTATCTCTTCTATTGACGAGCTGGAACGTATTCGCATGTCGGCGATGGATACATTCCTTGCCGACTACGAAAACGGAAAGAACAGCCAGAGATACATTGATGGAGAGTTACCGGTGTTACCTTTTGAGAATGGAAAGTTTGATCTTGCTTTGTCATCTCATTTCTTGTTTCTCTATAGCATGCACTTGTCTGCCGAGTTTCATCTTCAAGCGCTTCAAGAAATGTTACGTGTTGCTCGCGAAGTAAGAATATTTCCATTGCTTACCCTTGATGGTGCTCATTCGCCACACTTGGATTTTGTCACCGAAAGCCTTGCTAACCAAGGTTATCATATTGAAATAAAACCGGTTTTATATGAGTTTCAACGGGGTGGGAATGAAATGCTGATTATTCAATCTGGCTGTGATGGTGGTGGGAATTTAAATTAGCGGCCAGCCTAAAATATCAACGATGAGTCTGGAAATAAAAAATTGATGGTGGAGATACAGTTTTTCTATAAAAAAGAGGTTTTTTTTCTATAGAAAAACTGTATCTCCCACCTGCGCCGCTATGTACTTTCGTCCTTGAACCGGAAGTTCAAGTGGGGACTTAACCGGCAAATCAGGCTTCCCGTATAAAACGGGCATGCGCACCAGTAACGGAAGTCGTCCCCGGGGTAAATACAGGTTCAGGAAACACCCAGCACACTCTCGAACGCTGCAGGAGATACAGGTTAATATTCTAGCGGTTTTCTAAAACATTTTCTATCTTTTGACTCAATTTAGTCAGGCATTCATTTAACTTTTGGTTTAGCTGGCTATTTTGATTTTTCACTATTTCTAGTTCATGAGCCAAGTTAAGCGCTGCCATAACTGCAATTCTGTCCGGGCCATTTATTTTTCCGGAGTCGCGCATTTTACGCATTTGCACATCAAGCTTCTGGGCGGAATGAACAAGAGCATCCTGTTCTTCAGGATCGCAGGCAATTCTGTATTCTTTGGCCATAATCATCAGAGATATTGGCTGGGGTTTGTTATTCATGAGCCGAGCTCCATTGCTTTTAGTCGGTTAATCATTGCTTCTACTCGGGTTTTGGCTAACGTGGTCTTTTCCAGTAATTGCGCTTTTTCCTGAGCCAAGGTTTCTTGTTTAATTTTCAGAGAACTGTTTTCATCTTTTACATGCTGATATTTGTCGATGAGCCGATCCAGTTTGTCTTCGAAATCTTTTAATTCTAAAGGTAGAGAGTTGTCTGTCATGTTGGTAGCTAAAGTTATTGCCGGTAATCGGGTGCTTTTAAGAGTTTTTGGGGTAGCAACGAGTGACTTTTACTACACAGAGTTACTCGCTCAGTAAGTTAAAGTGAACAAATATTAACCGAGTTAATTATCAATGGTAGCATAAGGTATATTTTTTTTTTAGTGATAGTGAAATTATTATGTCTTATAACGCGTGTAACTCAATAATCGTACAAAGTGATGCCGAGCTTTCAGCTGCTGAAGCTCATGGCCTGGCGACCGGCTTGTTATGCATCAATGAGCAGGCGGACAGCGCCTATTGGTTGGCCGAGTTGTTGCAGGATAGCGATTCTGTGAATGATGAAAATCAATATGTATTGGTAAGATTGTTTGAGGAAACACGGCGCTTATTGGGCAGTGACGAGTTTGAATTTGACCTGTTTTTGCCAGAAGACGATACCTCGTTGGTTGAGCAGGTTGAAGCCTTAAAAAGTTGGTGTAGGGGGTTTCTGTTTGGTATTGGCTCAGGAGCATCAGGTGCAAAATGGCCCAAAGAAGCTCGTGATATACTGAAAGACATTGCCGAATTTACCAAGCTTGATGCCAATGCAGAAGGTGAGGAAGATGAGCAGGCTTTTATGGAAATTACTGAATATTTGAGGTCGGCTGTATTATTACTCCGCGATGAGTTGGGTAATAGTAGCCGCGACGATGATGACATTGACGACGACTTTATTGATTAGGTGGCGAACAACATGAAACAAAGTGAGTTTAAAAAACGACGCAAGCAGTTAATGCAAAGCGTTGGTAAAGGTAATGTTGCCTTAATAGGCAGTGCTTCAATGCACACGCGCAATCGGGATGTGGATTTTCCATTTCGGCAGGACAGCGATTTTTATTATTTAACCGGTTTTAATGAGCCGGATGCTTTGGCTGTATTTATCCCTGGACGTGAAAAAGGCGAATACATTTTATTTTGCCGTGAATTTGATGAAAAAAAGGCCTTATGGGAAGGCGCTCATTCAGGGTTGGAAGGAGCAACAGGCCATTATGAGGCGGATGATTCTTTTCCGATAGATGATTTGGATGATATTTTGCCGGGTTTGTTGGAAAACAAAACGAAAGTTTTTTATCCGATGGGACATGATCTGGAGCTGGATAATAGCTTGCTGGAATGGATCAATCATATCCGCAGCCAGTCCCGAAGTGGTGTCGTGGCACCTGCAGAGTTGGTTTGTTTGGACGTTATTTTACATGAGATGCGTCTGTTTAAAAGTCCTGCCGAATTGAAGCTAATGCGTCGTGCGGCAGAGGTTTCGGCAAATGCTCATGTTAAGGCCATGCAGGTCTGTAAAGCCGGGCTGTATGAATATCAGATAGAAGCTGAAATGATTTATCATTTTATCCAAAATGGTTTGCGTGCCGTGGCTTATCCTTCAATTGTTGCTGGTGGCAAAAATGCCTGCACGCTACACTATACTGAAAATGCTTCCAAATTAAAAAGCGGTGACTTACTGCTGATTGATGCCGGTGCAGAATGCGATCATTATGCTGCCGATATTACTCGTACCTTTCCAATTTCCGGGCGATTCAGCGAGCCGCAAAAACAACTGTATCAACTGGTTTTAGATGCACAGGCGGCAGCACTTGAACAAATCAAACCGGGAGTGCCATGGAATATGGCGCATGAGGCTTCAGTTGAAACCATTACGAAAGGCTTGGTCTCTTTAGGCCTGCTCAAAGGCAAGCTGAAAAAATTGATTAAAGATGAAAAATATAAGTTATTTTATATGCATCGCATCGGTCACTGGCTGGGAATGGATGTGCATGATGTGGGTAATTATAAAATTGACCAGGAATGGCGATTGTTGGAAGCCGGTATGGTTTTAACTGTAGAACCTGGCTTGTATATTCCTGCTGATTGTAAATCCGTCGATGAAAAATGGCGGGGCATCGGTATTCGTATTGAGGATGATATTTTGGTTACCGCTCAAGGTTATGAAGTATTAACCAGTAATGTACCCAAAGAGATAGCAGAAATTGAAGCATTAATGCAGGCAATCTAATGCAACAGAATTATGATTTGGTGATTGTTGGCGGTGGTTTGGCAGGTAATTGCCTGGCGTTATCATTAAAAGATACCGGCTTGAAGATTGCTATTGTTGAGGCCAATACACCTGAACAATTAAAGGCTTCTTCTGCGGGTGACCGGGCTTTGGCATTAGCGGCAGGTACTGTTATGGTGCTTAATACCTTGGGTATTTGGCAGGGTATTAGTCATGCCGCTACCGCGATACAGCATATTCATATCTCTGATCGTGGTCATTTTGGTAAAACGCGCCTGTCGGCACAAAAAGAACACGTAGATGCCTTGGGATATGTGATTAGTGCGCGGGATCTTGAAGCGTACGTTGCCAATCTGGTCGCTGAATCCACTATAGAGCTGATTTCTCCTGCGCGTGTGGTGGGTTTGATGTCTGGCGATAACGAGGTCTGCATCAGTTTAAAGCAGGGTAATGATTCATTAACCCTATCAGCCCGATTATTGGTCGGGGCGGACGGCGGTTTATCATCAGTTCGGCAGTTGCTGGATATCGCTCAGCAGACCACCGAGTATGGCCAAACGGCATTGGTTACTACCGTAAAATCAACACTTCCCAATAAAAATACCGCCTTTGAGCGCTTTACGGCTTCCGGGCCGTTAGCCTTGTTGCCGATCGCTAAAAATGAATGTGCAGTCGTCTGGACGCGCACGAATGAGGATGCTAACGCCTTGATGTTGGGGAGTGAAGCAGATTTTCTGGCTGAATTGCAACACTGTTTTGGCTTTAAGCTGGGTCAATTTAGCTTAACAGCACCCAGACGTGCTTTTCCTTTATCGCTTATCCGTGCAGAAAAAATGGTTGCCGGTCGGGCGGTTATTATAGGTAATGCCGTGCATCAGTTACATCCTGTGGCAGGGCAGGGCTTTAACTTAGGACTGCGGGACGTTGTACAATTGGCTGAAATGTTGGTCAAGCAACATGAACAAAATCAAGATATTGGTGCGGCTGATTTTTTAAAAGACTTTGCGCTATCCAGAAAGAAAGATCATGACCGGACGATTGGCTTTACTGATACGGTAGTAAAGATTTTTTCCAATGAGTGGTTGGCATTGGCAGTGGTTAGAAATATCGGCTTGGCTTTATTGGATCATATTCCCGCTGCAAAAACCTTGCTGACGCGCCATGCGATGGGGCTGGCCGGACGTACGCCGACTGAGTCGCCGGTTATCCCAATAAATAGGATGTCCCCCCCGTAGGATGTGTTGAACGCAGCGAAGTAAAGCGCATCGATCAATCAGCCTTGATGCGCTTCACTGTTGTTTCTGCACATCCTACAAATGTGTTGTTTTATTTTTTCGTCTTGATCAGGGTGGAATCCCTTATAACAATCTATTTGGCTTTTTTGGGTTCAACCACGGCCTTGGGTTCAACGGCTGTTTTTGGTTCGGCAACTGCGGCAGGTTCTGTGGTTGGCGTATCACTGAGCAAAATGTCTTTTTTGTTTTTTGCGAGGGTTTTTTCACCGATACCTTTTACGTTGGTTAATTCTTCAGCTGTTTTGAACAAGCCTTTTTCGGTACGGTATTTTACGATGGCTTCCGCTTTTTTCATGCCAATGCCTGACAGGGCATCCGAGATGGTCTTCGCATCAGCGGTATTAATATTAACGGGTGTGGCAAAGGCGTTGAAAGCAAATAAAGATAATAACAATAGCAGTAGTTTTTTCATGATTGTTCCCCTAAAAAAATTAAGTTGCCAAGAATAATTCTGTTACTGCAAAAATGCATAAAGTAATCTTTTTGGAAGCAAAGTCAAGTGCTTTTTTTTGGTTATTATTTTGTTATATCTTTATGTAATCAGTTGCTTACGAGATTTCAGTGGTGATTTTTCATTAAACAACTGCTGGAATAAGACCGCCCAAATCTGCCGTGCCTTTGAAAAGCCTTATTTCGTCCTGCGAGATTACTGATTGGCTGTCACTGTTACGCATTATTGGCAATAATAATTGCCCGCTTTGGCGCCGGTAGGCCTTCGCAGGTTAACTCGGAGTTTTCTGGATCAAGAAAATCCTTGAGAGAATGAAACTGCATCCATTCCGTGCTGCGTTGTTCTTCAATACTGGTCGGGGTGACATCAATCAGGCGAATATTTTTAAAACCACAGCGTTTTAGCCAGCTTATCAAGGTTTCACAGGTAGGTAAAAACCAGACATTACGCATTTTGGCATAACGATCTTCGGGTAATAACACTTCTCCTAATCCGCCATCAATAACCAGTGTTTCCAAGACCAGTTCACCGCCGGGTTTAAGGCAGTCTTTTAATTCCATAAGATGATCAATAGGCGAACGGCGATGGTAAAGCACGCCCATGGAAAAGACCGTATCAAACAGCTTTAAACCATAAGGCAGCTCTTCTATACCTAAGGGCAGCACATAGACCGGTGCTTCGCCATGCAGTTTTCTAATCAATTGAAACTGCATGACGTTAAGCAGCAAAGGGTCTATACCGACGACCATTTTTGCTCCGGCACCGAGCATACGCCAGCAGTGATAGCCATTGCCACAGCCTACATCCAACACCAGTCGATGGTTAAGTGGTGTAATATGGTTTTTTAGCCGATCCCATTTCCAGTCTGAGCGCCATTCAGTATCAATATTAATACCAAACAAGTTATAGGGGCCTTTACGCCAGGGATGTAATGTTCTGAGTAGTTGCTCAAGCTCCATCCGGTCAGCTTCAGACAGATCATTTGCTTGGCCTGTTTGTACGGCATCAGCATCCAGCAAACGGTGCGTGGTGGGTAATTCAGGCAGGTTCTTGATTGCCGACTGCCATTGCGATAAGGTGCCGTGTTTGTTGGTGTTAAACGCACTGGCAATCTGTCCGGGTAACAGGTTGGCCCACGCATCGGCTTTTGCATCCAGTAAAATATTATATAGCGGTTGATAATCAATCATTTAAAAAGTTATTTGTGGCATGGTTAAGCGTAAAAGAAGACCTGGAGGCTGTCCGAGAATAGGAATCGTAGCGAGGGAAAGCCATTTTTAGTCAGATTTTTTGGTCATTTGAGGCGAATAGTTGTTCTATTAAACGAAAATGAGCGGGAAATCTGGCATAAATGGATTTTCCGTAGTAGGTTTTCTATTCTCGGATAGCCTCTCAGCATTGGAAGCATATACTGCTTGATTGAGGGTATAGATATGGCGGGGCTAAAAAATATAAACTCCAGTCTTTCAGAAATTAAATTTCCAATTCATGTGATTGTATACACATACGGATAACATCCCTTCAAGGGATGGTATCCGTTAGCATCGAAATTATTTATCCAGGAAACTAAAACTTACGAATTTTTAGCGGCAAGCGCTTCGGTATTACGTTTTGCTAACGAATCAATAACAGCGGTTAATGAACCCTTGGTCTGAATTTCATTGGAAAAAGTCGTGCGGTAGTTAGTTACCAGACTAACGCCTTCAATCATAATATCGTAGGCTTTCCAATCACCATTACTCAGGAACATGCGGTAATTAACGGCAACAGGCTGTAGGCCAGGCTGTAATACTTCTGTTTTTACGATAACTTTTGTCGCGTCACCTTCCATTTCAATGGGCAAATAGCGGATAGACCAGTCTTTAAACTCGACAAAGGCACGTGAATAGGTTCTTACCAAGAGTGTTTGAAACTCCTGTTTAAAATGATTTCGTTCCTCAGGTGTTGCTGTTCTCCAGTGCTTACCCAATACCAATGAAGAGATTCTGTCAAAATCGGTATGTGGTAAGATAGCTTCATTAACAAAATGTGCAACTTTTGCAAAATCCTTAATGAAGGTTTTATCCTGCATTTTTTGCTGTAATTTTGATGAAGCGCCTTCTATGGCTTGTTGTGGAGGTAGTAAATCAGCTGCCATCACTTGAGTAACGGGGATTAACGCTATCAATGCTGAAAAAAAACCAAATAACAGGTAGGGTTTAACGTTCATAAAGTCCTCTAAAATAAACTAGTGTAGGGTTGTTATATTTTTCAAATATCAGTAAGTAGTTTCCCTGATACGATAAATTTTTTGATCCGTTGATCGGAAAGGCCGTTGATTGAGACCCGAGATTTTAACTTTTTCTAAATCCAGGAGTATGGACAAGATGACATATAATAACATCAATTTTCCTCACACACGCATGAGAAGAATGCGTTATAACGATTTTTCCCGGCGCTTAATGCGCGAAAATCGTTTGTCTGTGGATGACTTGATTTACCCGATGTTTGTGACTGAAGGCACAAACAGGCAAGAACCTATTTCATCCATGCCGGGTGTAGAACGATTTTCCCTGGATTTACTGCTTGCACAAGCCGATGAGATTAATGCGTTGGGCATTCCTGCCATCGCACTGTTTCCGGTGACACCTGCCAATAAAAAATCAGCTGATGCTGCCGAAGCTTATAACCCTGACGGATTAGCTCAGCGCAGCGTAAGAGCACTAAAGAAAGCCTTTCCTGACTTGGGTATTATTACCGATGTTGCTCTTGATCCTTTTACCTCACACGGACAGGATGGACTGATTGACCAGAATGGCTATGTCCTTAATGATGAAACTATTAAGGTTTTGGTCAAACAAGCTTTGTCTCATGCTGAAGCGGGAGCCGATATTATTGCGCCTTCTGATATGATGGATGGCCGTATTGGTGCAATAAGACAAGCGCTGGAAGCGCAAAACCATATCAACACCTTAATACTTGCCTATTCTGCCAAATATGCCTCCAGCTTTTATGGTCCGTTTAGAGATGCTGTAGGCTCTGCCGGAAATCTGGGTAAAAGCAATAAATACAGTTACCAGATGGACCCTGCAAATTCTGATGAAGCCATGCGCGAAATTCAGCTGGATTTACAGGAGGGTGCAGATATGGTCATGGTTAAACCCGGAATGCCCTATCTGGATATTATCCGCCGGGTAAAAGAACAATACGGCGTTCCTACTTTTGCTTATCAGGTTAGCGGCGAATATGCCATGATAAAAGCCGCATCCATCAATGGCTGGCTGGATGAAAAGGCCGTTGTTATGGAGTCCTTGCTGGCGTTTAAAAGAGCTGGTAGCGATGGAATTCTGACTTATTATGCCAAGTCTGTTGCTCAATGGTTGCAAGAGTAATATTTAAGCGCAGTAGCTTTTTACCGTATTTTTTCATGACGATTAGCGGTGCTTTTATTAATCGTCTATTTTTCCTGATATCTAAAGTAGAGCCTATGACATGTTAGAAGACAAAGACAGTGTAGCCCAAAGACGTTTTTATACCGAAGAACCTATTTTAATTTTGCTGCTTATCCTGTCCCTGGTCGGTGTGCGCATAACCGACTATTCGCCTATAGACGGCTATGCGTACTGGATGATTATGGTTTTTGTGTTTGCTTTTTTTGCAATAATTATTGGATGGCTGCAATCAAGGCAACGTATGACTGATTTTAAGAAAATATTACGGGAACAATCCATTCATTGGTTTACGTCTTTGCTGGTGGTGGAAGGTGTTTCTTTATTACAAAAAACGGATCACATGACCCGGGAAAATGCCGCGTTGGTTATTATGATGGTCTTGGCGCAGTCAACCATTCTTGACGGATTACGAGTCGGCTGGCGTTTTAGTGTCGTAGGTATTTTTCTGGGAGTGTCCGCCATTATTGCCGCACACTGGCAACATTTTTTCTGGATTGAATTATTTATCGCCCTATTAATTGTTGCCGGAACAATCCTGGCGCAATCCTGGTTGGAAAAAAGAGCAGAAGAATCATGATGATAGTCGATCACTACGCTGTTTTTGGTCATCCCATTAAGCACAGCAAATCACCACGCATTCATAAGATTTTTGCCGAGCAAACCGGCCAGACGCTTGATTATAAGGCACAAGATGTTCCTGCTGAACAGTTTTCTGCGGCTGTGGCAGCATTTTTTGCCAATGGCGGGAAGGGCTTAAATTGCACCATTCCGCTGAAAGAACTTGCCTGGGCTTATGCAGATGTTAAAACAGAACGTGCTTATATGGCCAAAGCGGTTAACACCTTGGCGTTACAAACGGATGGCTTAATTCTTGGTGATAATACCGATGGCATTGGCTTGGTAACTGATTTAACCGGCAATCATGATATTACTTTGGCAGGCAGTCGGATCCTGATTTTGGGGGCAGGTGGAGCAAGCAGAGGGATTATCGCTCCCCTTCTTGAGCAATCTGTACATTCCATCGTTATTGCGAATCGCACTGTTGATAAAGCCATTAATCTGGCTGGCGAATTTACTGCTAAAGGTTTAATTACCGGCTGTGGTTTTAGCGATTTAAAAGGCCGGCAATTTGATTTAATTATAAATGCCACCTCAACCAGTTTGAGTGGTCAATTACCGCCCTTGCCGGAAGCCTTACTTGTTAAAAACGGTATCTGTTATGATCTTGCCTATAGTAACGAACCGACGGTTTTTGTACAGTGGGGGCAGGAAAATAAGGCGCTAAAAAGTCTGGATGGTTTGGGAATGCTGGTAGAGCAGGCGGCAGAAGCCTTTTTTATCTGGCGAGGCATTCGCCCCAAAACCCGACCGGTTATTGAGCTGCTTAATAAAGAACGAAAGTTGTAAAAAAGCGGGTTTTCAAATTTATGTCTTTTCCTGCTTTAAATATTCATTTTTTAAGTGCACATACTGTTGTGCCGAATACTCCAAAAATTCTTTTTCGGATTCTTTTAAATGTCTTGCCTGTTTGGCTGGAGAGCCAACATATAAATAACCGCTTTCCAGCTTTTTTCCTGGCGGAACCAGCGAGCCTGCACCCAGCATGACATAATCTTCGAGAACAGCGTCATCCATAATGATTGCGCCTATACCAATCAGGCAATAATCGCCGATGGTACAAGCATGTACTACGGCCCTATGGCCAATAGTGACACCTTTGCCGATAGTTAACGGATGACCTTGGGGCGAAAACTTGCCGGCATGAGAGACATGCAAGACACAACCATCCTGAACATTGCTGCCATCACCGATTTTGATACTTTCAACATCGCCTCTGATGACGGTTGCAGGCCAAATGGATACATCATTGCCTAGCGTAACATCGCCAATAACAACGGCGCTATCATCGATATAAACAGACTCACCGATGCTCGGCTCTTTATCATTAAATTTTCTGATTGACACAATACACGGCCTTATTTTTTAACATGGACCCAAAAAAATGGGATACTGATATAAAGGATGGTTTTAACTCCGAGGTACAATTCTTGCCTAAGAACAGCTTCCCAGGCGCTTGATCATATTATGAAGCGATAAATTACCTAAGTCACTCACTCTGATTTTTAAGGCATTGCATGACTGTCATACAAGGAAACGGCTTTGTTGCCGAAATAATTCGATCTCCCAAAAGAAAAACCTCAGCCATAAAAATACAAAAAGGTCAGGTATTTGTTATGGTTCCCGAACGCTTAAGTATGGCTGTCATTGAATATTTAGTCACTCAAAAGACTCGTTGGATAAAAGAAAAGCTGGCGCTACATCAGGAAATTTTTGCCATAAAACCGAAAGAGTTTGTATCCGGTGAAGCTTTTTCTTATCTGGGCAAACAACATCGGTTAACCATTGAAACCGGACTTTATCCGACTATTACACAGCACAGTGACGAACTGGTGGTGTCAGTCAGGGATAAAGCTGCCGATAATAGCAAGGCAATCAGGCAGATGCTGATTAAGTGGTATAAGCAGCAGGCCGAATTTGGGTTGCGACAAAAGACGGAGAGCTATTCCAGAATTATTGGCGTTAAGCCATCATCCGTTATTATTAAAGCGTTTAAATCCAGATGGGGGAGTTGTAATGCCAGTGGAGGCATTCAATACAACTGGAAAATTATTATCGCACCGGATTCGGTTATTAATTATGTGGTCATTCATGAATTATGTCACATCCTGCACCATAACCATTCCCCCTTATTTTGGAAAACCGTTGAGAGGTATTGTCATAATTACCGGGATTGTAGTGTCTGGCTAAAAATTAATGGCGCCCGTCTGGAAATTTAAGCAGGGCATGCACAGTATGCCCTGGATAATCAGAGTTTAGCTTTTGGGTTAAACGATGTTAAGGCGATTATCAGAAAAATAATCAGCAGTATTGGCCAGAAAAAGGGTACAACAATGGCAATCCCCAGCAAGCCTATAAAGGCGGCCGTCATAAACAAGAACATGCCAACACCTAAAAACAACAACACGATTAGCACCCCCGTAATTAACATGATCACTAAAGCTGACGGGATAGCCGCAAAATGCAGCAACGGACTGGCAACCGGTGCACCGTTTACCATCAGGCTAAATTGGCCGACATCAGGGTGAAATAAATAGCTGAATATCGCAATGATCAGTCCCACTATAAATACTTTTGTCATCAGTTTGGTTTTACCTTGGTGTTCCATAAATCACCTCTCTTACGAAGATTGGCTGGTTGTTAAAAAAGTAAACAGTAAGTCCTTAAAGTTATATGTGGATTGAACCTCCGTTCCAAACATTTTAAAAGATCTTACCAGGCATAATTATAAGTGTATAAAATTGAGATGATAAATAAAAATGCCAGCCATGCCGCGCCAAACAAGACCGAACGATTTCTTGCCAAAGCAACGGCATAAGCGGCTTTTAGCAAATTATTACTACCGCTTGCCAATATCACGGCAGAGACAAGGGCCGAATCCGAGACAATAAATTTGCCGCTGAGTAATGACAGAATAAACGGATCAATATCAGTAAAACCGACAATAACAGCCATATATTTAAGGCCGTGACTACCATAATTACTGGTGACATACTGCGTGATAAAGGCAAACAGCATAAACAATAACGCAAATAAAATAGCGGTTGATAGCTCCAGAGGATGCTTTACTTCAGTGGTTTCGTGTAATACCGGGGCATGGTTTCTAACGGTTAACAAGCCAAAAACTGCCAATGAAGAAATAAAAATGATAACAATGAAGGGTGCCAATAATTGCATCGCCACACTTTTGTCAAACACAAAAATAATCGCCAGCAAGCGGATATACATCATGATGGTGGCGATAATCAGTGCTGACGATACTTTCCGTCCTGAGCTACTATCAAGGCCATGAGCCTGGCGTCCGATAACAACAGTGGCCGCTGTGCTGGAATAAAGTCCGCCCAATAGTCCGGTAATCAACAGGCTGCGACTTTTAAAGAAATAATTGTTGACCAAGTAACTTAAGTAAGAAAAGCCGGAAACGATAATAACGGCAAGCCATACCCGGTAGTAAGTAACCGGTAGCATCGGTGCGATGGCTTGGTCGGGTAGTAACGGCAAAATAACACCGGAAATAACAAGAAATTTGGCCAGTGTGGCAATTTCTTCATTAGCCAGTTGATCAGAAAAATGATGAATCAGCGTTTTTTCACTTAATATCAAAATGAGTACGACAATAAAAAGTACCAGAAACCAACCGGGGAAAAGGCTGGTGATAGGGCCTATTAAATAAATCAATAGGGCAAACAGGGTACTGAATAGTGAAAATTGTTTCGTTGCCGAGAGTCGCCAGTAAAAAACCAACAGCAAAGCGCCCAGCAACAATAAGCCGGCCGCAAACAATAACCGACTCGGGTCCATGGTATAAAGGATAAAACCCAATACGCCAATCAAGACAAAAGTACGGGTGCTACCAAAATGTAATTTGTAGTTATTGGCGTGATGGTAGCTGCGAAACTCAAGACCGACCACAAAAGAGAAGCCCACGGTCATGATAAATTGTAATAACAGCGGTGGGATACCGCGATAAAACTCCATTAACATGAGGGGCCGGAGGGTTCTGTGCTTAGTCGATTGATGGATTCACCGGCTATTTTGGTAACATAAAACAGTACGGTTAATAACACGATAACGCCTAGTGCCAGTAGTGGATAAGAGACACCGCTCTGCTGCGTTGATCCACTGACCAAGCCGGCCAGATGTTTAGTGGTATAGCCCATGTACACCAAACTACAATTGTAAATCAGGATACCGCTGGTTGCGGCCAGATAAGTCCAAAATTTGACCTGAGTGACCGCCAATGCATAACTTAACATCGCAAACGGCAGCGGTGTTAGTCGCAATAAAAACATTAGCTTAAATGGCTGACTGTTAATCGCAGTATCCAGAGCGGCCAAGTGCTGATGTTTGGAAATAAAGCTAATAACCCGGTCTTTAATTAAATAGCGACCCAGAAAAAAAATAAGCGCAGAGGCCAGATAAGTCGCTATAGCCATATAAAGCTCTGCGGTTCCCAGTGAAAATAATAAACCTGCGGCAAAACAGAGAGTATCAACCGAGACAAAAACCGGTGTCAAAAGTACAAATAAGACAATAAAACCGAGTGGCGCAAAAGCGCCCAGCTTTTCAATCTTTAATTCCAAATTAGGAAGATAAAGCTCCAGTTCATGGCCAATGACGACGATAATGGCGGCAAGCGCCAAAATGATTGACAGCTTCTTGGTGATGGACAGGTCTTTAAGATGCATTGTGCTGTTTTTCCTTGAGAAAACGAGCTACCAACCAAGGTAGCACGTAAAAAATAATATAGCGGTGCTTTAACACATCGTGCCGTGCGCGCCAGAGAGTGTAAGTTTTAATACCCGTAAAGGCGCGCACAGCACGCCCTACTGTTACTGGCTATCTTGGTAGCGCCTTTAACGCATCGTAGGGCGTGCCGCGCGCGCCAGAGGAGTTGATTGTTAATACCTATAAAGGCGCGCACGATAAGCCCGGTTATTACTGGCTATCTTTGTAGCGCAGGCTGATATTGACTAATGACCAGCCGCCAAAAAACAGATTAATACCAAAAAACAGGCCTAATATCCATTCGGCTGTTCCGGGCCAACCCATCCAAATGACCAGCGCCAAAATTAACGCCGTTACCCCGCTAAAAAATACCCAGCCCCAGTGGTTTAATGGCCGCATCATTAGCGCGAAAGAAATCTTGGCGATACCTTCCAAAGTAAAAAATAGCGCCATTAACAGGGTTAAGGTGAGCACCCCGCCTAACGGTTTTGCCAGAAATAGATAACCGATGACCAGTTGTAACAAGCCCATAAACAGCCATAAGCCGGAACCCGGCATACGTATAAAAAACAACGCCCGGGTAAGCAGAAATATACCCCCAAGCACAAGAATCCAGCCTAATGAGACGACTATCGCTACGGTAAAAAAATACGGGATTAAAATGGCAATAGCGCCCAAGATAATAAGGAAAACACCTTCCGCAAAAAATAATTTCCAATGGGTCTGGAAGTAATGCTGCATTTGCTTTTTTAGCTGTTTTATTTCAATGGTACTGCTTTCTGTTTCGGTCATGGCTTTTCCTCATAACAGGTTGAGTAATTTATCGGTGGCGCGTATTTTCAGGCATTTTTAAAGTGTACCAGCGTTTTTCGGCCTTTTTATGAAATAGGCAAGCTGAAAGACTCACCATAATCAAGGAGTCGCAGGATATTATATATCCATATAAGGAAAATTATGCACTGGCAAATAGTATGGGTATTCCAATACCGATTACCAATCGGCATCAATAATTTATCGATAGTGGTACAAGGAGGCAGGGCAAAGTAAAGTGGCTATAGATTTTTAGCTAAAATAAATTGGATATTGACAGATAATATCCCTTCAAAATATTAACGATTGTTAGCTGTATCGGCTTAAAACGATGTCCTTGCCTGGCATAATGGAGCAATTAGCTCTGGTATTTAAAACACGGCGTTATTATCCATCAGCACCTTACGACGAAAAAAACCTGCCCTATGCGTTTAGTTACCTTTAACACTAACATCCAACACCTTACTCCATTGTCCTACCTGTTTATCGCGCAGGCGGTAAATGCCGCGATATTTCCACAGTGCCACGGTATCGAATGATGGCAAGGGCGTGGGATCCTCAAAGCTGGGTGACATTTTAATGGTCAGCAAACTAAAAGTCCCTGTGCCATAATCAGCTTCAAGCTCCAGAGCGTCAGTGCCATTATGTTGCCAGTGCAAAACCGGATGTCCGCCTTTAAAATCAACGGTCAACTCTGGTTGCAAGGTGGCAGTATCCGGGCCGGGGCTTTGTGGGGCGATGATATGCAAGGCTTTACCAATCGCTTCAGTATAATTTTTATGCTTCTTAATGCGTACAATCAAGGCACCAATAAAGCCGATAATATCCCCGTAAGGTACCGATGTCGGCGCAGTAGTAATCACCAGAGGCGCAGGTAAATTAACCGCTGTACTTTTTGGGCCATCGCGGATTATCCGTTTAAAAGCATAAATGCCATCGGTATAGTTTTGCGCAGCGTCTTCCAGCTTAAGGCAATAATCGAACCAATCAAACCCCGCTTTTAGTTGTGTCAAATCAGCGGCACTGATTTCCAAAATAGTGGCATAGATCGTTAACTGGCTATTTAGATGTTGTAAAAGTGCTCGTTTACCGGCATCGGTAGTAGGAATAACTGGTGTCTTGGTCATGATGGCAATCCTCGTTGAACAGAAAATAAGTGTCTAGTTAAATTATCCGCCGCTAAATAATGCACTGTCTGTCAGGTAAAAGGCAATATTTTTTTTAAGAGCCGGGATATTTTGGGTAAATAGTGCCAATTTTTAGCTGGCTGTCGCCAGACTCAGGATATGGTTAGTGCCAAGCATGTGAAGAATCCCGGGATTTACGTGAAGAAATCCGGGATTCACGTGAAGAAATCCGGGATTCACGTGAAGAAATCCGGGATTCACGTGAAGAAATCCGGGATTCACGTGAAGAAATCCGGGATTCACGTGAAGAAATCCGGGATTCACGTGAAGAAATCCGGGATTCA